>JADLBD010000001.1 GCA_020847975.1 Bryobacterales bacterium
ACGTCATCGTCATCCTCTCCACCCACATCGTCGACGACGTCAAGGAACTCTGCACCAACATGGCCGTCATCCACAATGGCCAGGTCCTCTTCACCGGCACTCCCGCCGCCGCCCTCTCCTCCCTCGCCGGAAAAATCTGGCGGAAATCCATCGCCAAACAGCAGATCGCCGATTACGAAAAGGACCACCGCGTCATCTCCACCAAACTGATCGCTGGACGCCCCCTCATCCACGTCTTTCACCCCGAACACCCCGGCGACGGCTTCGAACCCGTCGCCCCCGACCTCGAGGACGTCTTCTTCTCCTCCATCCACGGGCTCCAATAGAGGTCTCCCATGTTCTTCCACTTCTTCCGCTTCGAACTCCGCTACTGGCTCCGGGGCATGATGGTCTGGGTCTTCTTCGTCATCATCGGAGCCATGTTCTTCGGAGCCGCCAGTTCCGATCAGATCATCGTCGGCTCCGCCCTCCAGAACACCTTCCGCAACGCCCCCTTCGTCATCGAGCAGTTCTACGCCATGGCCTGCATCCTCACCCTCCTCATGGCTACCGCCTTCGTCAATTCCGCCGCCGTGCGCGATTTTCAATACAACACCAGCCAGATCATCTTCTCCACTCCCCTCCGCAAACTCCCCTACCTCCTCGGCCACTTCGCCGGTGCCGCGCTCATCTCCATCATCCCCATGCTCGGCGTCTCCGCCGCCGTCATCCTCGCCAAATACATGCCCTGGGTCGACGCCGAACGCTGGGGCCCCATCCACTGGCACGCCCACCTCAATGGCATCCTCGTCTTCGCCATCCCCAACACCATCTTCGTCGCCGCCATCATCTTCACCATCGCCGCACTCACCCGCAGCACCATCACCTCCTTCCTCGGCGCGCTCCTCCTGCTCGTCGCCTACGGCATCGCCGGAGCCTACATGTCCGATCTCAACAACGAAACCGTGTCCATGCTCGTCGATCCCTTCGCCATCCGCACCTTCGCCGTGCTCACCAAGTACTGGACCGTCGCCGACAAGAACAACCTCTCCCTGCCCCTCACCGGCATCATGCTCCTCAACCGCCTCATCTGGGTCGCCGTAGGCCTGCTGGTCCTGGCCTTCGCCTGTGCCCGCTTCCGCTTCGAGGAGCGCTCCAGGAAACCAAAACAGACTATCGAGTCCGAAACTCCCCTTCCCCGCCCCGTATTCGAACCCCCCTCCTTCACTCCAGCCTACGGACCCGCCGCACAGTGGGCGCAGCTCCTCTCCCAGTTCCGCGTCGAATTCCTCTCCCTCGTCAAAACCACCACCTTCATCGTCATCCTCATCGCTGCCCTGCTCAACTGCATCCCTTCGCTCATCCTCAGCGCTAAATCCATGTACGGCGTCTCCGCCCTCCCTGTCACCTACAACCTCCTCGATATCATCCGCGGCACGCTCTATCTCTTCTTGATCGCCATCGTCACTTACTTCGCCGGCGTCCTCGTCTGGAAGGAGCGCGATGCCCGCTGCGACGAAATCCATGACGCCCTTCCCTACCCCAATTGGATTCCCTATGTCGCCAAGTTCTTCGCCCTCCTTGCCGCCGTCGTCATCATCCTCCTCCTCGCCATGCTCGCCGCCATCGGCGTCCAGACCTGGCATCACTACACCCGTTACCAACTCGGACTCTATCTCCGCGAACTGTTCGTCCTCGATTTTCTCGGCTTCGTCTTCTACACCTTCCTCGCTTTCCTCATCCACATCCTCTCTCCCAATAAGTACGCCGGATACTTCGCCTATGTCGCCTTCCTCATCGCCAACGCCTTCGTCTGGCGGCCCCTCAACGTCGCCACCATCATGGTCCGCTTCGGCGACATGCCCTCCTACGTCTACTCCGATCTCTACCTGTTCGCCCCCTTCATCGCCGCCCTCGCCTGGTTTGCCGTCTACTGGCTCCTCTTCTGCGGTCTCCTGGCCCTCGCCTCCGTCCTCCTCTGGCCTCGCGGCAGGGAAACCTCCTTCCGTGACCGCCTCCGCAACGCCCGCCAGAACTTCCACGGCATCCTCCGCCCCCTTTCCGCCGCGCTTCTCACCGGCTGGATTGCCTGCGCCGGATGGGTCTTCTACAACACCAGGGTCCTGCACCACTTGATCGCCGAAAAGGAGCGCGACCGCCTCTCCGCCGGTTACGAAAAGACCTACAAAAAATATCAGTCCCTCAATCAGCCCCGCATCCAATCCGTCCGCTACGCCATCGATATCTACCCCGCCGAACGCAACCTCATCCTGCGTGGCGATCAGGTCATCAAGAACACCGGCGGCCAGCCCATCTCCGAAATCCATCTCAACTACCAGCGCAACTTTGATACCTCCATCGACATTGAACACGCCGCCCTCAAACAGGACGACAAACGCCTCAACTACCGCATCTACTCCCTCAACCCGCCGCTCCCGCCCGGCGAATCCCTGCGCATGAAGTTCACTGTCGCCGCCATCTCCCGCGGCTTCGAGCAATCCCTTTCCCACAACAACCTCGTCCAGAACGGCACTTTCTTCAACAACACCATCGCCCCTCAAATCGGCTATCAGCCCTCGCGCGAACTTACTGACCGCAATGACCGCAGGAAGCAAGGCCTCCCCGAGCGCGACCTCATGCCCGCCCTCGAACGCGATTGCGCCATCCACTGCCGCGATACCTACTTGAGCAACAACTCCGATTGGGTCAGCGTCGATACCGTCATCAGCACCTCACCCGATCAAATTGCCGTCGCTCCCGGCGCCCTCCTCCGCGAATGGACCGCCAGCGGCCGCCGCTACTTCCACTACAAGCTCGATCACGATTCCGTCAACTTCTACTCCTTCATCTCCGCCCGCTACGAAGTCGCCCGCGAGCTATGGAACGGCGTCAGGATCGAGGTCTACTATCACCCCGAGCACAAATGGAACGTCCCCAAGATGCTCGCCTCCATCCGCAAAACCCTCGACTATGCCTCCCGCAACTTCGGCCCCTACATGCACCACGAGGCCCGCATCATCGAGTTCCCGCGCTTTGCCTCCTTCGCCCAGGCCTTCCCCGGCACCATGCCCTACTCCGAATCCATCGGCTTCATCGCCGACCTCAAGGACCCCGACGACATCGACATGGTCTTCTACGTCACCGCCCACGAAATGGGTCATCAGTGGTGGGCACACCAGATCATCGGAGCCAACATGCAGGGCGCCACGCTGCTCTCGGAAACCATGGCCCAGTACACGGCTCTCATGGTGATGGAAAAAGAATACGGCCGCGACCTCATGCGCAAATTCCTCGCCTATGAGATGGATCGCTACCTCCGCTCCCGCGGCCGCGAACTCCTCAAGGAGCGCCCCCTCCTGCGCGTCGAATCGAGCCAGGGCTACATCCACTACCAGAAGGGCAGCGTCGTTCTCTACTACCTCAAGGAAATGATCGGCGAAGAGGCCATCAACCGCGCCCTTCACAAGATGATCCAGGACTGGGCCTATCACCCGCCGCCCTATCCCACCGCTTACCACATGGTCGGCGCCCTCACTGCGGTCACGCCGCCCGAATACCACTACCTCATTCGTGACCTCTTCGAGGACATCACGCTCTTCTCCAACCGCACCCTCTCCGCCACCGCCAAAAAGCGCCCGGACGGAGCCTACGACGTGACCATCGAAGTCGAATCGAAGAAGCTCAAAGCGGACGAAAAGGGAGCCGAAAAGGAAGTCCCCGTCGACGATTGGATCGAAATCGGCGCTTTCGCCAAACCGGACAAGGGCAAGAAATACGGGGCCACGCTCCACCGCGAACGCGTCCACATCACCAGCGTGAAAAACACGTTCACCTTCACTACCAAAGAGCCGCCCGAAAAAGCCGGCATCGACCCCTTCCTGCTCCTGGTGGACCGCGTCCCCGATGACAACCTCAAAAAGGTCGCCACCCTATGAGCTTTACTTCACCTTCACAGACAGGTCGGCCTCCTGCTGTTTGCCGTCCTCCCCAGTCACCACCAGCCGGAACGTCGTGCTCGCCCTCACCTGCTCCTGGAAACATCGCCGCTCCGACACCGGAACACTCTTTCCGTTCAACTCCGCCGACTTCGCCTTCACCAGCCCGTAGCACAGCGTCACCTGTTCCCCAGCCGCCGCTTCCGGCTTGTCCACCACGAAGAGCCGGATCATCTCCACCGGCTTCGGGGCCGGCGGACCTACGGTTACGTCCGCCCCCTGCGAAGCGCCCTCCACCGATAGCGTATAGCGCGTCGTCTTCTCCGGCTTCACCGAAAAACACCGCGTGAACGACGGCGTCAGCTTTTCCACCGGCGGGTCCAGCTTCACCCACTGCGCGTTCTCCACGCCGTAACACAGCAGCGCCTCTTCCCCCTTGTGGATCGAGGGCGGCGATGCATAGAAGTTCATGATCTTCGCCGCTGCCGGCGGAGCCGCCTTCTTTTCCTGCGTGCCGGGCCCGCCGCAGGCCGCCATCAGTACACAAAGCGCAATGACGAATCTACTGTTGCCGCAAACAGTCCGCAATTTCTTTTTCCGTAATCGCCCCTTCGCGAATCACTCGCCAATAAGGTTCTGTAATGTCCACCGTCGTATTGCCCGGCCCGGCGCACATCCCGCCGTCCAACACCAGGTCCACCCTGCCGTCCATCGTCGCGAATGCTTCGATCCCGCTGCGGCACGTCGGCTGCCCGCTGAGGTTCGCGCTCGTGGCGATCAGCGGATGCTCCAGCCAGTCCAGCAGTCCGTTGGCCACCGGCGATTTCGCCTGCCGCATCGCCAGCCGCCCCGTGTTCCCCGTCACCTTCAGCGGCACCTTCGCCGACGCCGGCACGATCATCGTCAGCGGCCCCGGCCAGAAATGCCGCGCCAGCAGGAAAAACCGTGAGCTCAACTCCTTCGCCAGGTCCTCCGCCATCAGCAGGTCGCGCACAATCAGCGGTAGCGAGCGCGAAAACTCGCGCCCCTTGGCGTCAAACACCTTGCCCACCGCGTGCAGATTGAACGGGTCCGCCACAATCGAATACAACGAGTCCGTGGGTATCACCACGATCTCCCCACGGCGGATGGCGGCCGCGGCACGCTCCAGAGCCTCGGGACTCGGCTGTTCGCGATCAAGTTCTATCAGGTCCGTTGCCACTATGTTTGCTTCATCCGATCGTTTGATTTCATCTCGGCCCGATCGCTTCGGCAACCTGGATTGCCATTTCGTAACGCCCGAACGGAGCGCTCAATTGTACTCCCTGCACCATGGGCCTTACCCGTTCCACCATCTCCCGGGCAATGGCTACGCCTTCCGCCCGGGCCTTCTCGGCGCTGTCGGCGCGCTTCATCCGTTCCAGGTATTCCTCCGGAACCGGAACCCGCAGTTCATTCACCATGAACTCCGCATTGCGGTAACTGGTCAAAGGCCAGATCCCGGCAATCAAAGGAATATTGTACTGCGATGTTGCCTTCAACCATGTCTCCAGCAGTTTCAAATCGAATACCGGCTGCGTCACCACATACTCCGCCCCCGCCTGCACCTTCCACCCGAACCGCCGCAGTTCTTCTTCCATGTTGAACGCGCCGGGGTTCGCCCCCACGCCCAGCAGCATCGCCGTCTGCGACCCCATCGGGTTGCCGCCGATATCCAGCCCGTGGTTCAAATTCGTCACGATGTTCGCCAGTCCGATCGCATCCACGTCAAACACCGCCGTCGCGTTCGGATAGGCCCCCATCCTCGGAGGATCGCCCGTAATGCAGATCAGATTCCGCACCCCCACCGAGTGCGCCCCGATCAGCTCCGATTGGATCCCCAGTATGTTCCGGTCCCGGCAGCAGAAGTGCAGCACCGTCTCGATGCCCGCGTCGCGCTGCATCAACTGGCAGCACACCTGCGCGCTCATCCGCGCGCTTGCCCGTGGACCGTCCGGCACGTTGATGCAGTCGATGCCGCTCTCCTTGCACAGCTTTGCCCCGGCAATCTCCTTCGAAGCATCCACGCCGCGCGGAGGCAGAATCTCCACAAAGGCCACGAACTTCCCCGCCGCCAGCTTTGCCCCAAGCTGCGACTTGTCCGCTATCGCGATCTTCGGCAGCGCCTTCGCCTTCGTCTCCGGCGTCTCCACGGTCACCGTAAGCTTCCGCTGTCCCGGTTGCAGCGACCGCGCCTCGGAAACCACTTCCTTGATGTGCTCCGGCGTCGTCCCGCAGCAGCCACCGACAATCTTCACCCCGGCCCACAACAACCGGCGCGCGTACTGCGACATGTACTCCGGCGAGCAGAGGTAGATCTGCCGTCCTTCCACCCGCGCCGGATGACCCGCGTTCGGCATCGCGCTCATCGGCTTGTTGGAATACTGCATCATCTTCTCGATGGTCTCGAGCGTCGCCTTCGGCCCCACCGAGCAGTTGATCCCGATCACGTCCGCCGGCCATTCATGCAGCAGCGGCGTGTACGCCGCCACGTCCTTCCCGTCCAGCATGTTGCCGTAGTCGTCGATGGTGATCTGCGCCACAATCACCATCTCCTCGCCCGCCATCTCCCGCGCCGCAAACAGCGCCTCGCGCAGTTCACTCAAGTCGCCGAACGTCTCGAGCACCAGCAGGTCGACACCGGCGTCCACCAGGTACTTCGTCTGCTCCGCGAACGTCGCCCGCGCCTCTTCGAACGATGTCGGCCCCAGCGGCTCCAGCCTCACCGCCAGCGGGCCGATAGCCCCCGCCACGAATGCCCGCTCCTGCGCCGCCTCCCGCGCCAGCCGTACTCCCGCCTCGTTGATCGCCTGGCACTTCTCCGCCATCCCGAACGCCGACAGCCTCATCCGCGTGGCCCCGAACGTGTTCGTCTCCAGAATCTGCGCCCCGGCTTTCACATAGTCCTGGTGGATCTCCTTCACCAGCGCCGGCTGCGACACGTTCAGTTCATCAAAGCAGCGGTTGATGAATACTCCCTTGCTATACAGCATGGTGCCCATCGCCCCGTCGGCGACAAACACCCGCTGCGGGAGTAATTCGCGGAATTCCGCGGCCCGGCTGAATTTCGGGGAAATACTGGTCATGTGTAGGACGCGGTTTGCCCTTGCCAAACCGCAGGTTACTGCGATTTTAGCGCACTCGTGGACAGGCTTACATCTGGTAAAGCATCAGGTACACGACAACCCCTGTCACGCTGACATAGAGCCACACCGGCAGCGTCCAGCGGGCGATCCTGCGGTGCCGGTCAAACCGTGCCGCCAGCGCGCGCTGCAGCGTGATGATCGCCAGCACCGGCACCGCCGCCGCCAGCACCGTGTGCGTCGCCAGAATCGTCAGATACACCGTCCGAATCGGGCCCGTCTTCGTAAACCGCACCGAGCCCACTTGAAAGTGATAGAGGAGGTAGCAGATGAGAAACAATACAGAAGTCGCAAACGCGGCCAGCATCGCCTTGCGGTGCGCCTCTCTTTTACCCTGCCGGATCAGCGCATATCCGGTCACCAGCAGCACGCTGGCCGTCGCATTCAGCACGGCATTCACCGTAGGCAGATCGCGCACCGTCATTTCAGGCTTCCTTGTGCAAGCGCCGGATGTCGCCGATCAGCCGCTGAATGCTGTCCGGCTCGGAGGTATCGTAGTACGCCCGGATGCGGGCGTGGCGGTCGAGCAGCACAAACCGGGTACTGTGCGTGAGGCTCCCGTCCACGTTGGCCAGCTTGAAAGCATACCGGTCGAGCTTGTGAAGTTCCTCCGCCGGACCGGTGAGAAACGACCACCGCTCATCGGCGCGGTGCCGCTTGGCGTATGCCGCCAGTACTTCCGGAGTATCCCTCGCGGGGTCCACGGTGAACGACACCAGCCGCACACCGGCAAGGTCCTTCACCGCGTTCTGCACCTGCCTCATCTGCGAACTCATTCGCGGACAAGGCCCCGCGCAGTTGGTGAAGATGAAGTCCGCCACCCACACGTGCCCCTTCAACTCCTTCGCGCTCTCGAACACGGCGCCCGTCTGCGCCGTGAGCGTGAAGTCATGAACCTGTCCGAGAATTTCCAGTGGAGGCTGCGGCCGTGAGCACCCAGCCGCTATCACAGCCAGCAGCAGCGGCAGCCGTCTCACAGCCGCGAACGGTCCAGCAGCAGCAGACCGTAAAGTACCGGCAGGTACACCACCGATGCCAGCAGAACGCCCCGCGCGCGCAGCGCCGTCCGCTCCCTTGCCACTCGAACCGCCGCGTACAGGAAAAAGCACCCTGCCAGCGCCGCGCCCATCAGGTACCAGTTGCCGGCCATCAGAAGGTAACGCGGCACGAGACTCACCGGAATCAGTATCAGCGATGCCGTCACCATCTGCCGCGCCGTCGAGATGCCGTCCGGTTCCACCACCGGCAGCATGCGGATGCCCGCCCGCGCATAGTCGTCGCGGTACATCCAGGCGATAGCGTAAAAGTGCGGAAACTGCCAGAGAAAGAGAATCGCATACAGCACCCACGCTTCCCACGTGAGCGTGTTCGCGCCCGCGGCAAAGCCCATCAGCGGAGGCATCGCCCCCGGAATCGCCCCCACCGTCGTCGAATGCCACGTGCGTTGCTTCAGCGGAGTGTAAAGTCCCAGATAGCTCACCTCCGTGAAGAGGCCCAGCCATGCGGTGAGCGGATTGGCGCCGTAGTACAGTTCAAAGAAGCCCACTACGGAAAGCATCAGCCCGAAGATCATGGCCTGCCGGGGAGTGACGCGCCCCGTAGGCAGCGGCCGGTGTTGTGTGCGGCGCATGCGGCCGTCGGCCTCCCGCTCATACCACTGGTTGAGCGTG
>JADLBD010000002.1 GCA_020847975.1 Bryobacterales bacterium
ACGCGCGCTTGATGTCGCTGAGATTCCTCGAAGGCAATTCCTGTCAAGTGGTCAAAGGACTCCGCCAAACGGTGACCAAGCGATCCCTGTTTGGCGGCAAGCGCAAAACTCTGCTCGCAGTTGCTGCATACTTTCACCGCAACCGGGACCGCATGCACTACGACGCATACCTGGCCCAAGGGTTGCCCATCGCCAGTGGTCCGGTCGAAGGCGCTTGCAAGAACCTGATCAAAGATCGCATGGAGAGGTCAGGCATGCGTTGGACGGCACACATGGCCGAAGCCATCCTCAAACTCCGTGCGCTCTACCTCAGTGACGACTTTGATTCCTATTGGGATTTTCACATCAGTCAGGACCAGCGGCGGCTTTACCCCGCCGGTCGTTGGAGCGTCGTCGTAAAGTAGGCACGCCCTAGTTATGACCAGCTTGCCGCCCACTACCAGCAGGAATGGCAGCCCGTCTCCCTCACCGAAACCCATCTCCTCACCCAAATGGTCAACTCCTGCTGGCGCCTCCGCCGCATTTGGTCCATCGAAACCGCCCTCATCGACTCGGAAATGTTCACCCAGAAAGAGGACTTCGAGGCCGCCTGGTCCCGCCACAACCCCGCCATGCGCGCCATGGACGCCATCTCCGCCGTCCAGGCCGAAAATCCCGTAATGCTCGAAACCCTCCATCGCTACGAACTCCGCTACGACCGCCTCTACCGCTCCTCCATGGATCAACTCCTCAAACTCCGCCGCCTCCGCAACGCGCCCGAAATCGCCCCGGCTCTTCCCACTTCTGCTCCCGAACCGGAACTTTGCGAGACCCCCAAAGAAGCCCCGCCCCCAACCCCCGCCGCCTGGTACACGCGCTTCCTTGCCTTCCTCCTCTCCCTCCTTGCCGTCCTCCATCCCCGTCCTACAGCCCGAAAGTCGCGAAAATCCACCAACAAAACCGCCCCCAAATCAAGCGAACCGACCCCCCTCTTCGATTCCGCCTTCTGGACCTTCGAATTCCCCGAATTCTTCTCCTGGCTCACGTCATTTATCCCAACACCCACCCGTCCCAAGCACCAGGCGCCTCCCCCATCCGAGTAAGCGCCCCATCCCAATGCCCAGGAACCCGCTCAGCGCGCTGCAACTCGGTCCGGAGCACCGCTTCGTACGGCGGAACCCGTCCGACTTTGATAGGCTGAGGTTTCCATCATGAACCGACGTACGTTTCTTGCTGCTTCCTCCGCCGCCATGAGCATGGCTGCGCCTGCCGGTCCGCCCAAACGGATCGCCGCCATCATCACCGAATACCGCCCCAACTCCCATGCCGACGTCGTCGTCGGCAAGTACCTCGATGGCTACAACCAGGACGGCCGCCCTCCCTACCCGCGCTCCAAGATCGTCTCCATGTTCACCGAGCAGATCCCGAAAAACGACATGAGCCGCGCCAAGGCGAAGGAACACAATGTCCCCATCTTTCGCACCGTCATGGAAGCCCTCACGCTCGGCGGGGATAAACTCGCCGTTGATGGCGTGCTCCTCATCGGCGAGCACGGCAACTATCCCTCCAACGACAAGGACCAGAAGCTCTACCCGCGCTTTGAAATGTTCCTCAAAATCACCGACGTCTTCCGCCAGAGCGGCCGCTCCGTCCCCGTCTTCAATGACAAGCACCTCTCCTTCAGTTGGCGTCAGGCCAGGCGCATGGTGGAAATCTCGAGGGAACTGAAATTCCCCATGCTCGCCGGCTCCTCCGCCCCCGTAGCCTATCGCGTGCCCGCCATCGACACGCCGTTCGGAGCCGCACAGAAATACGCCGTCGCCATTTCCTTCAGCGGACTCGACATCTACGGCTTCCATCTCCTCGAGGCCCTTCAGGCCATGGTGGACCGCCGCAAGGGTGGCGAGACCGGTGTCAAATCCGTGCAATGCCTCGAGCGCCAGGATTGCTGGAATTTCATCGACCAGAACGGCTGGGTCCGGCGCCTCTTCGATCAGGCGCTCGCCCGCAGTAACACCCGCAAATCCGGCGACCCCAAAGCCCTCGTCAAAGCCCCCGCCGTGTTCATCCTCGAATACAACGACGGCCTCAAAGCAGCCGCGTTTCTTCTCACCGGACTCGTCCAGGATTTCACCGTAGCTGTCGATGTCGAAGGCCGCTCAGAACCCGTCTCCACGCTCATGTACCTCCAGCCCGGCCCGCCCCACCATCACTTCGGGTGTCTCGTAAAAAACATCGAAATCATGTTCAATACGGGCATTCCTCCCTATCCGGTGGAGCGTACCATGCTCACCAGCGGCATTCTCGATTTCGCCCTCGAATCCCGGTTCCAGGGCTACAAAAAGCTTGACACGCCGGAACTCGCCAGGGTCCGTTACCAGACGCCGAACGCCTCCCACTTCTGCGCCAAGGGTTGGGGACCGGACGGCAAACGGCTCGACATGTAGGAAAGCAATCATGCCCACTCGCAGACAATTTCTCACCACCGCTGCCGCCGCGCCCCTCGCCGCCCAGCCCCAATCCTCGGCCCCCAAACACATCGCCGCCATCGTCACCGAATACCGCTACAACTCCCACACCGACGTCATCATCGGCAAATACCTCGAAGGCTATCACCAGAACAATCAACCTCCTTACCCTCCTTCCAAAATCGTCTCCCTCTACACCGCCCAGGTTCCCAAGAACGACATGAGCCGGGACATGGCCAAGAAACACAACGTCCCCATCTACCCCACCATCTGGGAAGCCCTCACCCTCGGCGGCGGCCGCCTCGCCGTGGATGGCGTTCTTCTCATCGGCGAGCACGGCAACTATCCCTGGAACGAAAAAGGCCAGCATCTCTACCCCCGCTTCGAACTGTTCCTCGAAATCACCGACGCCTTCCGCGCCACCGGCAAGAGTGTCCCCATGTTCAGCGACAAGCACCTCTCCTACAGTTGGCACAAGGCCAAACGCATGGTGGAGATCTCGCGCGAATTGAAGTTCCCTCTCATGGCCGGCTCCTCCATTCCCGTCGCCTACCGCCCCAGCGGCGTCGATCTCGAATGGGGAGCCAAAGCGAAGCACGCCGTTTCCATCTTCTATGGCGATCCCGACGCCTACGGCTTCCACCTCCTCGAAGGCTTGCAGTGCATGGTCGAACGTCGGCAAGGCGGCGAGACCGGTGTGAAGGCCGTTCAATACATGGAAAAGCAGGCCATGTGGGATTGGGTTTCGCGTACCCCCTGGGCCGCGAAACTCCTCGACGCCGCCCTTGCCCAAGGCGTCACCCGCAAGCAGGGCGATATCCGCCAGTTGGGCGCCGAGGACTACTGCTACCGCGTCGAATATCGCGACGGCCTCGAAGCCGCCGCCTTCATGACCAACGGCATCGCCAAGGATGCCTGCACCGCCGTCGAAGTGGAAGGCCGCGCCGAACCCGTCGCCACCCTCATGTTCCTCCCCGACGAGCGCCCGTTCCAGCACTTCGCCTGCCTCGTACAGGCCATCGAGAAAATGTTTGAAACAGGAAAGCCCACGTATCCCGTCGAGCGCACCCTGCTCACCAGCGGTATCCTCGAGGCAATCCTCAACTCCAAGTTCGAAAACGGCCGCCGTGTCGAGACGCCCTACCTCAACGTCACCTACACCGCGCCGCGTAAGAGCTTCTTTTGCACATCGAAATGGTAACGCGCCGCAAGCTCCTCCTCTCCCCTGCGCTGCTCCAGGCGCAGCCTGATTCCCGCCCGGATGTCGCCTGCGTCCTCAACGCCTACTTCCCCAACTCCCACGCCGATGTCTTCATGGGCCGCCTCCTCGAGTGCTACCGCCTGAACGGCCGCACCAACCGGCCCCGCGTGAAGGTGGTTTCCATGTACGTCGACCAGTTCCCCTTCAACGATATGGCGCGCGAGCAGGCCGAGGAATACGGCGTCCGCATCTATCCCACCATCGCCGAAGCTCTCCGCTGCGGCGGCGGCAAGATCGCTGTGGATGGAGTGGCCGTCATCGGCGAGCACGGCAACTATCCGCGAACCCCGCGCGGCAACTTCATGTATCCCCGTTACCGCCACTTCCAGCAGATCACCAAGGTCATGGAGGAAGACGGCCGCGTCGTGCCGCTCTTCAACGACAAGTACCTCGCCTATGAATGGGCGGACGCTCAGGCCATGGCCAACCGGATCCGTGCCCTGAAAATCCCCTTCATGGCCGGCTCCTCGCTCCCGCTGACATGGCGCCGCCCGCCCCTCGAGTTCCCTCATGGCATCGTGCTCGAAGAAGCCCTCGCGGTGAGCTTCAGCGACCTCGAGGAGCACGCCTACCATGGCATCGAGTTGCTTCAGGCCATGGTCGAACGCCGCCGCGGCGGCGAAACGGGTGTCGCAAAGATCCGCTGCGTCGAAGGGGACCAGGTCTGGCAGTTGGGTAAAGCCGGCGAGTGGTCCCAGGATCTCCTCGACGCCGCCCTCTCGCGCCGCGTCAATCCGCCCCCCAAAGATTCCAAAGACAAGCCGCAGTTGATTCAGATCGTGTACCGCGACGGCCTCAAAGCCTCCATCCTCAACCTCAACGGCCGCACCCGCGACTACCTCTTCGCCGCCCGCGAGCGGAGACGCCGCCAGCCGTACTCCTCCTGTTTCTACATTCAGTTGTACAACCACAACCACTGGAGCTTCATGGTGCGCAACTTCGAGGATCTCGTCCTCACCCGCAAGCCGCCTAACCCCATGGAACGCACTCTCCTTGCCAACGGCATCCTCTTGTTCGGCCTCGAATCCCGTCTCCAAGGACAAAAATGGCTCGATACTCCTCAGCTCTCGGTTCGCTACTGATCGTCTCGGCGCTCTCCGCGCAGCAGGTCACTGTCGTCGATGTGGAAGCCGTGCGCGCCACCGGCGATCCGTCCACGGCGCTCCGCATCTTCACTCTCCCCGCAAATCCCGCCGAAATATCGTGCGACATTCTCGTTGCCGGCGCGGGCATGGGTGGCGTCGCCGCCGCGCTCACCGCTTCCAAACGCGGGCATTCGGTCTGCCTCACCGAAGAGTCCACCTGGATTGGAGGCCAGATGACCGCGGGCGGCGTGTCCGCGCTCGACGAGCACAAGTTCATCGAGATCACCGGAGCCACACGCGCCTACAGCGAGATGCGCAATCGTCTTCGCGACTACTACCGCCATCGCTTCCAACTGAGGCCCGCGGCCAACCTCGAAAACCTCAACCCCGGCGCCTGCTACGTCTCCTCGCTCTGCTTCGAACCTCGCGCCGGTGTCTCCGTCCTCGAAGACATGCTGCGCGCCCATCCCTCCATCCGCATCATGACGCGAACCAAAGTCTTTCACCTCGACCAAAGCGCCGGCCGCATCCAGTCCGCGCTCGCCTACCGCTTCGATTCCAAAGACGTCGTCCGCATCCGCCCGCGCTTCGTGCTCGATGCCACCGAACTCGGCGATCTGCTCCCGCTCGCCAAAGTGCCCTACGTCGCCGGCTCCGAGCCGAAAAGCGATACCAACGAACCGCACGCCGCCATCGCCCCCAATCCCGAATGCGTGCAGAGCTTCACCTACCCCTTCATCCTCGAACACTCGATCGGCGAATCCCACTCCATCCCCAAGCCGCCCGAGTACGAAAAATTCCGCGACCACCAGCCGTTCAGCATGCGCTTCAACTACCCCAAGGAGTTCGGATGGAGAGGCGAATTTCAGTACACCGTGTTCGGTGAAGATCCCCCCATCCCGAACAACATGTCGCCGCGCCCCTTCTTCCCCTGGCGCCGCGTTCTGGCCGCGAAAAACTTCCGCAATGTCCCCAACGACCTCGCCCTCATTAACTGGCCCCGCCAGGACTACCACTCCGAATCCGTCATTGACCGCACTCCCCAGGACACCGCCCGTGTGCTCCAGCAGGCCAAGCGCGTCTCTCTCGCTTTCCTCTACTGGCTCCAGCACGAAGTGCCCCGCGACGATGGAAAAGGATCCGGCTATCCGGAATTGAAGCTGCGCCTCGATGCCATGGGCTCCGAAGACGGCCTGTCCCAATACCCCTACATCCGCGAATCGCGCCGCATCCGTTCCAAAATCCGCGTCATCGAGCAGGACATCGTGTCCGATTATCAGCCCGGCCCTCGTGCCCGCTGGTTCGCCGATTCCGTCGGCACCAGCTTCTATATGGTGGACATCCACCCCTGCGGCGCCAACGAGCGCGGCCGCATGATGATGCCTCGCCCGTTCCAGATCCCCATGGGAGCCTTGCAGCCAACCTCCGGCCCCTCGAACTTTCTACCAGCCGCCAAAAGCCTCGGCGTCACTCACCTCACCAACGGCGCTTTCCGCCTCCATCCCGTCGAATGGAACATCGGAGAAGCCGCCGCCACCATGGCAAGCCTCTCGCTCTCCTCCACCCTCACCACCTCTGCCCTCCAGCGCGAACTCGCCCATGCCGGAGTGCCGCTCGTCTGGTTCGACGATCTCCCCTCCTGGGACCCGAACTTCACTGCCGTCCAACTCGCCGCCATCCGCGGCCTCTATCCACTCGATAGCTCCGGTCTCCATGCTTCACCCAACGCCCCCATCACACGCCGCGAAGCCGCCCGCGCCCTCGCCGCCTTCTTCGGCAAAACCACGGATGACCCCGTCAAACTCGTCGTCGCCGAAGGCTGGATGGCCGCCGATCACCGCAACTGGTTCCACGAGGATCTGCCGCTCTATTGGACCGACATCCGCGCCACCCTGCCCCCCTTCGACATGAAGCACACCGGCCCCGTCACACGCGCCGAATGGGCGCGGCGCTTCACCGCCCCCTCTCGCTAGCCTATCTCCCGGCATACAGCAATAACGAGGCCAGCACAAAGACAAGCGTTGTGCCAATCGCATCCCAGGAGAAGAGAGCGACCCTTTTCGGGTGCCGGTAGACGAGTGAGATCGTGATGATTGCGGTCATCGTCATCGCTGCCGCCGCGCTGATCGCATGGTTCGCCGAGATGCTCCGCATCAGCGGCCCCCTGAAGTAGCAGAAATCGTCCACTGCCAGGATGGCAAGGTTGAAGAGATTGCTGCCCAGGATTCCCCCAACCGCCAGATCCACCGCACCCATTTGGAGTGCCGCTCGCGACACCACTACTTCCGGCAGCGACGTCGTCAGCGCAATGAAAATACTACCCACGAAAGTCTGCCCGAGGCCCGTGATTCGGGCAATCTCATCGCCGAGATGCGGCAGGTACGCAGCCGCAAGCACGATCACCACCGCATGTGCCCCGAAACGTCCGTATGCCGTGCGTGCCGCCATGTGCTCGTATTGCGCCTGCTCACCCAGATCCTCCAGCAACTCCGCGATCCGCCGCCGTTCATAGCGAAACACCAGTCGCATGGCCAGCAAGTACACCAGTAGCAGGACCGGGCTTGACGCCCCAATCCAGCCGGCCGAGGGAATTCTGCTCGCTCCCAGGATACTGAGCGTGGTCACTCCAAGCAGCAGGATGCCGAAAGCCGCCGTCAGCACTTGACCTTGGTGCGCAATCGCTGATATCGGCATCCGATCGCGCCGGATATCGAGCATCCCCAGGATCAGGAGATTGAACATGCAACTCCCCAGAACGTCCCCGGCGGCGATGTCCGGCAGGTCGAAGATCGAGACGGAACTGATCCCGGTGATCAACTCAGGAAGCGAAGTTACCGACGCCATCAGCACCACTCCAATCCACGTGCGCCCCAAGCCTGTCTTCTCGGCGATCACGTCCCCATAGGTGGACAGGCGCGTCCCCGAATACAGGATCACCGACACGCAAAGGAAGAACTGAAGCCAGATCATTTACAGGCTCTCCTTTCTCCTGTTCCGGGTCATCCATTTCTCCAGTTCCACGGCCGCGAAGATAACGGAACTCAGTACAAACGTCAGAGCGAGGTCCCCCGCGGGCAACCGCTCTGTCTTGAAAAACGATTGCAGAAACGGCGTATAGACCAGCGCCAGTTGCAGCAGCAGCGTCAGCGACACCGCGCCCAATAATGCCTTGTTCGACATCAACCCGATCCGAAACAGAGATTGGCTCTCCGATCGTATGGCCATGACGTGCGCCATCTGCGAGAGCGTCAGCGTGGTGAACAGAATCGTCTGCCAGTGCGAATCGCCCGCCCGCCAATACCAGTAGCCCGCGCCCAACGACAGAATCCCCATCAGCAGCCCCACCCAAAGCACATGCCGCCCCATTCCGCGGCTGAAGATGTTCTCGTCCGGTCTCCGCGGAGGCCGGCTCATCGTGTCGCTCTCCGGCGCCTCTACCCCCAGCGCCAGCGCCGGCAATCCGTCCGTCACCAGGTTCATCCAGAGAATCTGCAGCGGCAGCAGCGGAAGCGGCATGCCAAAAAACGGCGCGGCAAGCATCAGCCAGATCTCGCCGGAGTTCGTCGCCAGGATGTACTTGATGAATTTCCGGACGTTATCGTAAATGACCCGGCCCTCCTCCACCGCCGCGACGATGGTGGCGAAATTATCGTCCAGCAACACCATGTCCGCCGCTTCCTTCGCCACATCGGTTCCCGTAATACCCATCGCCACTCCGATGTCCGCCTTCTTCAACGCCGGCGCATCGTTCACCCCGTCGCCTGTCATCGCCACGATGTTTCCCCGCCGCTGTAGCCCCTCGACAATTTTCAGTTTGTGTTCCGGCGAGACTCTCGCGTAAACCGGAGTCGTCTCCGCCGCCTCCTCCAATGCGGGGCCGGAAAGCCGGTCCAGTTCCTGACCCGTAACGACGCGGCTGTCGTGGTTGATCCCGAGTTTCGCCGCAATGTTTTGCGCGGTGAGCGGATGATCGCCGGTGATCATCACCGGCCGGATGCCCGCCGCTTTGCACCGCGCCACCGCCGGGCCCGCTTCGGGTCTCGGCGGATCAATGATCCCCACCATGCCGGCAAATGTGAGGTTCCGTTCCATCGCCTCAGCCCCATGCCGCACCTGGTCCACGAGGCGGAAGCCCACGCCCAGTACCCGCATCCCCTTCTTTGCCAGGTCATCATTTGCTTCTCTCAGTTGCGCCCGCCTGGCCTCCGTCAATGGCTCGCTCCGCCCGCCGGTCCAGACAGAATCCGAAATTTCCAGCAGGCCATCGACGGACCCCTTTGTGAAAGCCACGAACGGCTTGGCCTCCCCGCCGGCCGCCAGCGGAAGCCAGTCCGGCATTGTCCGTCCGCCATCAGGCAGCCTGTGAATCGTGGTCATCCGCTTCCGCTCCGAAGTGAATGGAACCTCGCCCACACGCGGCAAAGCCCGCTCCAGGTCCTCCTTCCACAGCCCGGAACGGGACGCCGCCGTCACAAGCGCAGTCTCCGTCGGGTCCCCCAGCGGTTGGGACGAGTTGCCCTTCTCGCCGTGTCCCTGCTGGATCGCGTCATTGCACAGCGCGCAGCCCGCCAGTAGCAGTCCGAATGCCGGCGCAGGCACGCCTGCCGCCTGCTCTCCGCCCAACAGGTTCCACTCGCCGCCGTCCGCCATCAGCACTGCCGCGGTCATCCGGTTCTCCGTCAGCGTGCCCGTCTTGTCCGAGCAGATCACCGTCACCGACCCCAGCGTCTCGACGGCCGGCAATTTCCGGATCAGCACCTTGCGCCGCAGCATGCGCTGCGCTCCCAGCGTGAGCGCGATGGTCACCACCGCCGGCAGTCCCTCCGGCACCGCCGCCACGCCAATGCTCACCGCGGTGAGAAACAGCAATTTCAACTCGTCGCCGCGCAGCAATCCGAGAACGAAGATGACCGCTACCAGCAGCAACGCGGCCACCGCCAGCACCTTGCCCAGATGACCCAGCCGCCTTTGCAGCGGCGTCGCCTCCCGCTTCACCGTTTGGATCATCTTCGCAATCAGGCCCAACTGGGTCTTCATGCCCGTTTCCGTCACCACTCCGAGTCCACGCCCGGAGGTGATGAACGTTCCCATGTACGCCATGTTGCGCCGGTCGCCCAAAGGCACATCCGCCGCCTCCATCGCGTCCGTTGTCTTCAGGATGGGCTCAGACTCGCCCGTCAGTGCGGCTTCATGCGTTTGCAGATCGGCGCTCTCCACAATGCGGCAATCCGCCGCAACGAGGTTTCCGGCTTCGAGCAGAACGACATCTCCCGGCACCAGCGCCTCCGCCGAGATCTCCTCGACCTCTCCCGCGCGGCGCACCCGTACGGTGGGAACCGCCAGCTTCCGCAATGCCGCCATCGCCTTCTCGGCGCGGTATTCCTGGCTGAACCCAAGCAGCGCATTCAGCACGACGATCGCCCCGATGGCGATGGCATCCTTATAGTCGCCGAGCAAAGCCGAAACAACCCCGGCAATGATCAGGATCACCATCATCAGCGCCGTCAGTTGTTCCCACAGAATCAACCACGGGCTCTTGATCCCGCTTCCCAGCAACTCATTGCGGCCGTATTCCTCCAGCCGCCGCGAGGCTTCCTCGCTGCTCAACCCGCCGGACTGCTCAGTCCGGAGTTCTCGCAGCAGGGAAGGCAGATCCAACTGGTGCCAGTTCGTCATGGAATGCATCTTCTTTCTATTGTCCAATCATGGCGGGCAAGAATCCTGATTGAAAAATGCCTATAATCAGCACGTGGCGCAATCACCATGACAGTGCGGGAAATCATGAAGGCTCCGGTGATCACCATCCGGGAGGACTGCACGCTCGAAGAAGCGGCGAAGTTGATGTTGGAGCATAACATTGGTAGTCTTCCGGTCGTCAACCGGTCGGGTGAAATCTGTGGCATCGTTACCGAATCGGACTTTGTGACTCAGGAGAAAGGGATCCCGTTTTCTTTTTATCGCTTTCCGCAGATCTTCGGACAGTGGATGCCCAAAGAGGGCGTAGAGAAAGTATACGCCGCCGCGCGGTCGATGACCGCCGCTGAGATCATGAGCCGCAAGGTGGTGTCAGTGCGGGAAGACGATACTCTGGAAGCCTTGCTCGAGAAGATGCTCCAGAGCGGGTACCACCGCTTGCCGGTGCTTCGGGGTAAGACCCCGGTAGGCATCGTAGCCCGGCATGACCTGCTCCACCTGATGTGCAGCCGCCTGCCCGCCTGTCGAGAGAGCGTCTAAGCAAAGCCGCAACGCTTCAGCCGCTGAAGGCTGAACAAGAGACACCGCGGCACATGAAAGAACCCCTTGTATGGACCACCCTTCATCTGGTTCGCGGGCCGGCCCTGGCGGTCGCAGTAACCGAACCACTCTCCATACTCCCAATCGGCGAAAGTCCGGAACGTGTACTCATCCACCCGCCGCAGCCAGTCGAGCCATTTGCCGTCGCGTGTCTTCTCGTAAGCCAGCACCAGCGCGTAGATCGCCTCGGTGTGCGGCCACCACAACTTCATCCCCGCCTCCAGTTGCAGCGGCGGCAGCCCTTCGGCATCGATGAAATACGGTAGCCCGCCGAACTCCGCGTCCCACGCGTACTCGATAGTCCCTCCGATGACATCGAGCAGGAACCGGCAGTAGGCGGCGTCCTCCTCTCCCAGGGCCTCCATGGCGTGCCAGAGGAACCATGCAACCTCGAGCGCGCTGCCGGGGCACAGCAGCCGCGTATCGGGCGAATCGCGATAATCCGCGCCGTCGAGCGGCAGGTTCTCGATCAGCGTTTGCTTTTCCGGGAGCCAATGTTCGCGCGCTTCGCGCAGACACCCGCGGAGCACACCGGCATACTCCCCGTTCGGGTCCATGGCCATCAATTCCATCGCCATCGACGCCGTCACCATCACGTCCGCCAACTGCCGCACCGGCCTTTGCCCGCTCAACGCAGGCCGTCCCAGCAGCGTCCCGTCCCGGATCCAATCCCGCACCTTCCGGTACAACTCCTTCGCGGGTCCCAGTTCCGCGCCAGTTTTTGAGAACTCCGCCAGCGCCAGCACGACAAAGAACGCCGCGTAAGGCTTGCGCTGAATGAACACGGGGCGTCCGTCGCGGGTCAGGCTGAAGTAGCAGCGTCCTTCGGCATCCATGCCATGCCGCAGGAGAAAGTCGAGGATCCCTCGCGCCGCCGCCAGCCATTCCTCCCGCGGTTCCACCTCGTTATACAGGCGGCTGAACATCCACACGGCGCGTCCCTGCATCCATACGTACTTGCGCGTGTCGTAGACCCGGCCCTCCCGCGTCAGGCAATTCATCTGGCCGCCAAACTCCGTGTCCAGCGAAAATCGTTCCCAGAACGGGATCACCGATTCAAACAAATTCCGCCGGTAACGTTCGCACAGTTCTTCGAGCATCCAAACTACCTTATCCCGTTTTGATAGAATCTCGTTCAAATGCATTTGCTGGTTGTTCTTGCTCTGGGCTCAATGGCCCAGGCGCAGAGAACGGATCCCGTGGAATTCTTTGAGACCAAAGTTCGCCCTGTGCTGGCGAAGAACTGTTTTTCCTGCCACACGCAGGCAAAGCTCGGCGGCCTCGAGATGACCTCGCGCGATTCGCTGCTCAAGGGAGGGAAGTCGGGCCCCGCGATCAACATCGAGCGGCCCGAGGAAAGTCTATTGCTGAAGGCCGTCCGGCAGACGGACGACAAACTGAAGATGCCCCCGAGCGGAAAGCTCTCCGATGCCGACATCAAGAGCATCCTGGCATGGATCAGCCGCGGCGCGGTTTGGCCGGCCGCGGCGAAGACACAGCCGGAGGGCTATCACATCACGGCCGAGCAGCGCTCCTGGTGGGCCTTCCAGCCCGTGAGGAGAACGGACCCGCCCGAAGTGCAGGATAAAGCCTGGGCGCAAACGCCTGTGGACCGGTTTCTGCTTGCCGCCATGGAGAAGCGCGGTCTCAGGCCAGTAGCGCAGGCTTCCCGCCACGATTGGATCCGGCGCGTCGCCTACGATCTCACCGGGCTCCCACCCAAGCCGGAGGATGTCGATGCTTTTCTGCGCGACCGCTCGAAGGAGGCCAAAGCCCACGTGGTGGACCGGCTTCTCGCCAGCCCGCAATACGGCGAGCGCTGGGGGCGCTTCTGGCTCGATGTGGCGCGCTATTCGGACGACCAGTTGAACTCCACGCAGGACGAGCCCTACGACAACGCGTTCCGCTATCGCGACTGGGTGATTCAAGCGTTCAACGACGACATGCCCTACGACGTGTTCGTCAAGGCGCAGCTTGCCGGCGATCAGTTGCCCGAAAAGGAGAAAATGATTGCCGGTCTCGGCTTTTACGCCCTCAGTCCTCAGTTCCAGGACGACCGTGTCGATGTTACCGGCAAAGCTTTCCTCGGCCTCACCGTGGCCTGCGCCACCTGCCACGATCATAAGTTCGACCCCATCCCCACCAGGGACTACTACGCCATGCTCGGCGTATTCACCAACACAACGCTCGGGGAATATCCGCTGGCGCCGGAGGATGTGGTCCAGAACTACAAGAAGAAGAAGGCAGCCGTCGACGAAGAAGAGAAGAAGCTCGGCAAGTTTCTCGATGAGCAGGCCAAGGAACTCTCCGAGATCCTCGCCAACCGCACGGCGGACTACATCCGCGCGGCGCGGAGGATTATCAACGAAAAGGCGGACCTGAAGGAAACCGCGTCCGCGGCCAAACTGGATGCGGGTACGCTCGAGCGCTGGCGCGATTATCTCAGCCTGCCCGACCATGAGCACTCATTCCTGAAGAACTGGCAGGACAGCCGGAAGTTCGATGAGGAAGCCTTCCAGAAGACGCTGCTTGCCGTGCTTGCCGAATGGAAGGATATCGAGGACAAAAACTATATCCGCCTCGGCGGTTCCAACGCCCGCAACGACCTTGCAAGCGCCGACCTGCTTTCCCTTCCGCGCGACAAGTGGCTGCTCTGGCGCGACATCTTCTCCGCTCAGAAGTTCGCCAAATTCGACACGGGAATCCTCTATTACAAGGGCGCCGCGATTGACCGGTTCCTCTCCGGAGAATGGAAATCGCACCTCGACTACCTGCGCGCCGAGCTCGAACGCCGGAAGAAGGAGGTGCCGGAGCGATACCCCTACTACCACATCGTCGAGGACAAGACGAAGATACGGAACGAGCGCATCCACATTCGCGGCTCGGCGGACAATCTCGGCGCGGAGGCTCCGCGCGCCTTTCTCTCCATCCTTTGCGATGGTCCGCCGAAGCCGTTCACGCATGGCAGCGGCAGGCTGGAACTCTCCGAAGCCATCACGGATCCGAAGAATCCACTCACCGCGCGAGTCATCGCCAATCGCGTCTGGTACCAGTTGTTCGGCGCCGGCATTGTTCGTACCCTGAGCAACTTCGGCCAACTTGGCGAAAAGCCCAGCCATCCCGAACTGCTCGACTTTCTTGCCGCGCGCCTTGTCGAGCACCGCTGGTCTCTCAAAGCGCTGATTCGCGAACTTACCCTTACTTCCGCCTACGACTTGGGCTACAGCAGCGATCCGAAGAACTTCACCGAAGATCCGGATAACCGGCTGCTGTGGCGCGCCAATCGCCGCCGCCTCGATATCGAAGCCCTTCGCGACTCCCTGCTCGCGGCATCCGGGGAACTGGATCGCAAGTTGGGCGGTCCGCCGGTCTATCTCACCAGCGAAGGGAACACGCGCCGCACCGTCTATGGCTTCGTCAGCCGCCGCAAACTCGATGGCACGCTGTCGCTGTTCGATTTTCCCAACCCCAATTCCACGTCCGAACTGCGGATTCCCACAGCCACTCCGCTGCAGCAACTGTATTTTCTCAACAGCAAGTTCCTCATGGACCGCGCCGCGGCACTCTCGACGCTCCTCAGCCGTCAATCCCCCGACAACACGGCGCGCATCAAACACGCCTATCGACTTTTGTTTTATCGCGAGCCCGACAAAGCGGAACTGGAGGCCGGGCTCGCATTTCTTCAATCGAAAGACAAATCCTGGCCGCTATACGCGCAGGTTCTGCTGAGTTCCAATGAATTCGTCTTCTACTAACTCGCGTCCTTCTCGCCGCCAGGCGCTCTCGGCCATCGGCGGGGGTTTCGGCATGCTCGGATTGAGCGGCGTCCTCGCCGGGGCCACCGCCGGCCCGCGCGGGCCGCACTTCCCGCCCAAAGCCAAGCACGTCATCTATCTCTTTCTCAATGGCGGGCCGTCGCAGGTGGACACCTTCGATCCCAAGCCGATGCTGACCAAGTATCACGGCAAACCCGCGCCCAGTGGCAACCTCAAGACCGAACGCAAGACCGGAACACTGCTCGCCTCACCGTTTCAGTTCCGGAAATGCGGCCAGAGCGGCATCGAGATCAGCGAGATCTTCACCGAACTCGGCAAGCACATCGATGACATCTGCGTCATCCGCTCGATGCACACCGAGCGGCCGAACCACGAGCCTTCCCTGCTGATGCTCAACTCGGGCCATGTCCTGCCGGGTCATCCTTCCATGGGGTCGTGGCTCAACTACGGCCTTGGCACGGAGAACCAGAACCTTCCGGGCTTCGTGGTGCTCTGCCCGGGACTCCCCGTCATCGGACCCCAGCTCTGGACCTCCGCCTATCTTCCCGCCACATATCAGGGGACGCACATCCCGAACAACGAAACCGAGCCGGAAAAGCTGATCCAGTATCTGAGGAACAAACAGATCTCCCTGCCCGAGCAGCGCCAGCAGTTGAACCTGCTCGAGAAACTCAACCGCATTCACTTGCGCAAAGAGGGGGATGACCCACAACTGGAATCGCGCATCGAATCGATGGAGACGGCTTACCGCATGCAGACGGAGGCCTTCGAAGCGTTTGATATCAACAAGGAGCCCAAGTCCGTGCGCGACCTCTACGGGGACGGCCCCTTTGCCCGCGGCTGTCTCCTGGCCCGCCGCCTGGTGGAACGCGGCGTGCGCATGGTGCAGATTTACTACGGAAACGGCCAGCCTTGGGACAACCACGACGATATCCTGATCCACAAGAAACTGGCCCTCACTTCCGATCAGCCCATGGCTGCGCTGCTCGCCGATCTCAAGCGCACCGGTCTGCTCAAGGAAACGCTGGTGATCATCGGGGGCGAGTTCGGCCGTACTCCGGCCGTGGAAGTGAGCGGCCTGGTGAAATTCCAGAACGGCCGCGATCACAACAACCATGGCTTCTCGATATTGCTTGCCGGAGGAGGGATCAAAGGCGGCATGACCTACGGCAACACCGATGAATTCGGCTTTCAAGCCGTGGAGAAGCCCCTGCACCCCCATGACATCCACGCTACGGCGCTGCACTGCCTGGGCATCGATCACACCCGTCTCACCTACCGCTACAGCGGCCGCGACTTCCGTCTGACCGACGTTTTCGGCAACGTGATACACGACATCCTGGCCTGAAGCGGATAGAGGAGCTTCCCCTCCGAGATCCCTGGTGCGGGGTTACGGGAATTCGGCTACGATAGTCTGTTCAGGGCGTTTATGCACCATTACATCGTCTTCGGCCCGCAGGGATCGGGCAAAGGGACACAAAGCAGGCTACTGTGCGACGACTTTGATTTCGTGCACATCTCCATCGGCGACATCTTCCGCTGGAACGTGGCCCACCACACCAAGCTGGCCGCGCGCATCAGGCGCATCACCGACGCGGGCCTGCTGGTGCCGGACGAGATTGTGGAGGAGGTGGTGAGTAAGCGCCTTCAGGAGCACGATTGGAACTACGGCTTCGTGCTCGACGGCTTTCCGCGCACGCTGCGCCAGGCCGAGTACCTGTTCGAAAACTGGAACATGGACCGCGTCATCTACCTTGATATTCCGGACGATGTGGTGTTCGATCGCGTCATGACGCGCGCCAAGGTGGGCGAAGGCAGCGGCTTCACCAAGCGGGTGGATGACAACCCCGATGCGCTGAAAGTGCGTCTCACCGAGTATTACGACAAGACGAAGCCGCTGCTGGAACTCTACCGCAAGAAAGGGATCCTGCTCACGATCGACGCGACCCGCTCGATTGACGAAATCTACCAGGATGTCTGCAACCGCCTGGGGTTGGTGGCGCCAGTGCGAAACGCCGTCACCGTGCATTCCTAACGGACGGTGAACGCGAGGGGCGCCGGTTCGCGGCGCTCATCTTCCGCTGCCTGCCGGGTGACATACGCCGCATCCAAGGCCGCCAGCACTCCACCCGCCAGCAACAACACCACTGTGAGCTTCTGTTTCCATTTCATTGCGCTTTCGCTCCCCCCACCGGAGAAGGCGCATTTGCGCGCCAAATCAGATCACACGCTGTTCTTTTCGCTTGCCGGAGCGGCCGCCTGAGAAACTGACAGTTTTGTAGCGCCTGGCGTATGGAGTGTTCTAAAATGAAGAATCCCGCCGCAAGGGCGCGTAGCTCAGTTGGTTAGAGCGCCTGCTTCACACGCAGGAGGTCACAGGTTCGAGTCCTGTCGCGCCCACCATACTCTCCACAAGGACTGACTGTCACCAGTCGAGCCGCGCCCCGAGTTGGCCTACACGCGGATCGCTGGTCCAAAGCGCCTTTCCGAACGCCGGAGAGCCGATGTTGGGATCGGGCCACAGGAAATTCGGATGGTTCAGCACATTGGTGAAGGTCACATCCATGCGCATCCGGAGGCGCTCGGTGATGGGGAGCGTGTGTTGAAACGGTCGGCGACCGTTCTGTTTGCGGCTCCGGGTCCGTACAGGAAGGCACTGCCGCGGTTGCCGCCGGCGACGTTAGTGAGGTCCCTGGCGCCCGTATAGGAGACCTGGAAGAAGAAGTCGTGGCGGAAACGCCGCTCGGCCGCGAACTGAATGCTCTGGTAGTTGGCAAAGCCGAGAGCCTCGAGCCCGATATTGTAGAGAGGTTGCAAGACTCACGCGTTGAGTGTCAGGCTCGACGAGAGGGATGAAAACGACTCAGAAGTCCGCTGGCGTGAGGTAAGCTGTAGGGATGAAGAGATTACTATTGGCGGCGTTGGTCTTGGGATGCTCGGCGATGTTCGCCGAGGAGATGACGGGCTGGATCAGCGACAGTTCGTGCGGGGCGGCGAATGCGAAGGCGGACAAGAGTTCGCGGGAGTGCGCTGCATCGTGCATCAAGAGCGGGAGCAAGGCGGTGTTCGTCTCCGACAAGGATCAGAAGGTCTACCAAGTCTCCGACCCGGCGAAGGCGGCGAAGTTCCTGGATAAGAAGGTGAGGGTGTCGGGCAAAGTAGCGGGCGACACGATCCAAGTGGCTTCGATTGGATACGTGCCGTAGGGATCAAGCCGGGCCGTTCCTGGTGGTGAGGTGGGCAATGAGTCTGGGGATGTATTCCTTCATGCGCGGGTTCACGGTATCGTTGACCTGCGGCAGTCCGGCGATTCTTTCCTCATAGCCGTGCACTTTGGCGCCGATGTTGTCGAGGGAGTTGAGGGCGAGGATGGCGGTGTAGACTCCGTGCGCGTCGAGGTTGGCGAGTTGGATCAGGACTTCGATGGCGCTTTTGGTTTGGGTTTCGCCTCCGTAGCGGGCGAGGGCTTCGGCGGCGGCGATGCGCACGGCATCGGACTTATCGGTGAGGGCTTTTTCGAGCGCGGGCGCGTTCGCGGTGACGGAGCGCTCGCCGGAGATCATGAGGCCGGCCGCGGCCCAATAGCGCACGGCGCTGTCGCTATCCTGTAGACCTTTAGCAAGCACTTCGTCTTTCGGACGCTGGGCGCGGGAGGCGAGGTCAGCCATGGCAATGACCTTTTCGACGGGGTAGCGCGAAGGGTCGTGGCCCATGGTGAAGGGCGCGTCCCCGCGGGCACGGGCGTACATTTCGGTTTCAGGCAGAAACCCCACATCGCGAATCTTCAGGGCCATGTCGAACTGCGCCTTGCGCATGCGCTCGAGGATTTCGCGGTGGGCGGGGGAATCCGCGAGATTGTGGACTTCATCGCGGTCAGCATCGAGGTCGTAGAGTTCCTCGGCGGGTTTCGTTTCCCAGAAACGCTTCTGCGCCTGGTTCAGCTTGCCCTGGTCGTAGAGTTCCTTCCACTTGCGCGTGGTCGGGGTCTGGAACATGTAGTCGAGGTACTGGCCGTAGATGCGGTGAGGCATGTAGTTGCGGATGTAGATATAGCGCTTGTCGCGCACGCTGCGCACGAGGTCATAGCGCTCATCCATGCGGCCGCGAAAGCCATAGATGTAAGGCTGCCCGGGTTCGGCATGCGGGCCGAGGAAGGCGTGGCCCTGGTAGTGGGCGGGCTTGGGAACGCCGGCGAGGCTGAGAAGGGTGGGGGCGAGGTCGACAAAAGAGACCAGGCGGTCTGTTGATCCGCCGGGTTTGTACTCCTTGGGCGCCAGATGTTTCCATTTTTCGGGGATGTGGACCATGAGGGGCACATGGAGGCCGGAGTCGTAAGGCCAGCGTTTGCTGCGCGGCATGCCGGAGCCGTGGTCGGAGTAGAAGAAGACGATGGTGTCTTCGGCGAGGCCGTCATCCTCGAGTTGGCGCAACTGCGTGCCGGCCATCGAGTCCATTTCGGTGATGCGGTCGTAGTATTGGGCCCAGTCGTGCCGGACTTCGGGGGTGTCGGGATGATAGGCGGGTATGCGGACTTCGGCGGGGTCGTGAACCAGCTTGTGCGGGTTGCGGATCTGGCTTTCGTGGGAGATGACGTAGTTGAAGATGGCGAAGAACGGCCGGTTCCGGGGTCGATTGCGCCAATGGGCTTTGTTGCTCGACTCATCCCAGACTTTGCCGGTCTCCTCGAGGTTGTAGTCGGTCTTCGAGTTGTTGGTGCAGTAGTAGCCGGCTTCGCGGAGGGTAGCGGGATACATCCACTGGCCGGGGGCGAGTTTGGTGAAGGAGCGCATGTGCTCTCCGCCGATGGAGGGCGGGTACATGCCGCTAATGATGGTGGTGCGGGCGGGGGCGCAGACCGGGGCGTTCGACCAGGCGTTGCGATAGCGCAGGGCGCGTTTCGAGAACGTGTCGAGGTTGGGCGTGACGGCGTAGGAATCCCCGTAGCAGCCGAGGTTGGGACTCGAGTCTTCGCAGGTGAGCCAGAGGATGTTGGGGCGCGGGGTTTGCGCCTGGAGGCGCAGGGCGGGCAGGGCCGCCGCGGTGGTGAGGATGTCTCGTCTTCTCAGCGGGAGCATTGTTTCTTATTCTATCCATGGCTGCCAGGGCGGGAGCTTTCGGCTTTTGGCTTTCAGCTTTTGGATGAGTGCCTCAGCAGCCTTGCCGGGGTGGAACCCGGCAAGGCGAGCGAACAGGTTTATGCCTTGGCGGCTTCAATGCGCATTCCGTAGAAGGAACGATGCACGAAGAAGACGGAGACGAGGAAGAAGACGACGGCGAGGGCGGTGCTGAAGTTGTTGCCTTTGTCCTTGGAGAGGGAGACGGCCAATTCGACAGCGAGGAGGCCGAACAGGGTGGTGAACTTGATGATGGGGTTCATGGCGACAGAGGAGGTGTCCTTGAAGGGATCACCGACGGTGTCGCCGACGACAGCCGCGGCGTGCAGGTCCGTGCCCTTGGCCTTGAGTTCGGTTTCGACGATCTTCTTGGCGTTATCCCAGGCTCCGCCGGCGTTCGCCATGAAGATGGCCTGATAGAGGCCGAACAAGGCGATGGAGATGAGGTAGCCGATGAAGAAAAAGGGCTCGAGGAACGCGAAAGCGAGGGTGGCGAAGAACACAGTGAAGAAGATATTGAACATGCCCTTTTGGGCGTACTGGGTACAGATTTCCACCACCTTCTTCGAATCATGCACGGAGGCTTTGGTGGTTCCCTCGAGCTTGATGTTGGCCTTGATGAACTCGACGGCGCGGTAGGCTCCGGTGGTGACTGCCTGGGTGGAGGCTCCGGTGAACCAGTAGATGATCGCTCCGCCGGTGATGAGGCCGAGGAGGAAGGGCGGATGGAGGATGGAGAGGCTGGAAATCAGTTCGGGCTTCATCCCCTCGGTGAGAGCGACGATGATGGAGAAGATCATCGTGGTGGCTCCGACGACAGCGGTACCGATGAGGACAGGCTTCGCGGTGGCTTTGAAGGTGTTACCCGCCCCGTCGTTCTCTTCCAGGTGCTGTTTGGCTTCTTCGAACATCGGCGTGAAACCGAAGTTTTTCTTGAGATCGCTTTCGATGCCGGGGTGCTGCTCAATGAGGGAGAGTTCGTAGATGGACTGGGCGTTGTCGGTGACGGGGCCGTAGGAATCGACGGCGATGGTGACGGGGCCCATTCCGAGGAATCCGAAGGCCACCAGACCGAAGGCGAACACGGCGGGGGCCACCATGAGTTTATCGAGTCCGAACGTGCTGACGTAACTGCCGATGCCCATGAGCGAGAGGATAGCGAGACCCAGCCAGTAGGCGCTGTAGTTGCCGGCCACGAAGCCGGAGAGGATGTTCAGCGAAGCGCCGCCTTCCCGGGAAGAGATGAGAACCTCGCGCACGTGGTTGGAGTCGACCGAAGTGAAGACCTTGACGAGTTCGGGAATGATGGCTCCGGCGAGAGTGCCGCAGGTGATGACGGTGGAAAGCTTCCACCACAGAGAATCGTCGCCGCCCAGGTTCGGGATGAGGAACATGGAGACGATGTAGGTGAGAATGACGGAGACGATGGAAGTGAGCCAGACGAGCGTGGTGAGGGGCGTCTCATAGTTCATTTTGGAGACATGGAGATATTTGCTTCTGGCGATGGCCGCATTAACGAAATAGGAGAGCGCCGCGGCGATGATCATCATGACGCGCATGGTGAAGATCCACACGAGCAACTGGACCTGCACGGTGGGTTCCTTGACGGCGAGAAGGATGAAGCTGATGAGGGCGACGCCGGTGACGCCGTAGGTTTCAAAGCCGTCGGCGCTGGGCCCGACGGAGTCGCCCGCGTTGTCGCCGGTGCAATCGGCGATAACGCCGGGGTTGCGGGCGTCGTCTTCCTTGATTTTGAAGACGATCTTCATGAGGTCGGCGCCGATGTCGGCGATTTTGGTGAAGATGCCGCCGGCGACGCGAAGGGCAGCCGCGCCGAGTGATTCGCCGATGGCGAAGCCGATGAAGCAGGGGCCCGCGTAATCTCCGGGGATAAAGAGGAGGATGATGAGCATCATGATCAACTCGACGGAGATGAGGAGCATGCCGATGCTCATGCCGGCTTTCAAGGGGATTTCGTAACAGGGGAACGGCTTGCCACGCAGGGCGGCGAAGGCGGTGCGGGAGTTGGCGAAGGTGTTGACGCGAATGCCGAACCAGGCGACGCTGTAGCTGCCGGCGATGCCCACAAGGCTGAAGAAGAGGATGATGAGGACCTTGATCCATTCGAAATGCTGGAGCAGCCCGAAGTAGATGACAATGACGGCGCCGATGAAGATCTCGAGGATAAGGAGGAATTTGCCCTGGGTGATGAGGTAGGTCTTGCAGGTTTCATAGATAAGCTCGGAGATTTCGAGCATCGTGGAATGCACCGGCATGTGCTGCAACTGCTTGTACATGATCAGACCGAAGACGAGGCCAAGGGCGCTGATGAAAAGACCGATCATGAGGAAGGAGTGGCCACCCAATCCGCCGAGGAAAGTGACGGTGCTGAGATCGGGGAGCACGAGATTCGCTTCCCCGCCGCCGTGGTGCTCCTGCGCAAAGAGGCCGGATGCCAGTAACAGACAGACTGCAAGAAATGCGAAGGGCCGCAGGAAGAAAGAAGTGCGCCGTGACAGCGTGGAAAGCCAAGTGCCGGCTTTCCGGACTCCGACGCAGATGAACGAATCCATTGTGGTGATGTCCTCCAACTGGATAAGGAAATAACGCTTGGGGTAAGGCCGAATCATACTCTACCAAGATGTTTCATGGGGAATCAAATGGAATCAGTACCAACAGGACCGAAATCAGGGCTAGTACAGGGGACCGGGGGCCACTGGCATACAGACGGCCTTTCCACAAGACCAGGAAAGGTAGACTCGCGAGCGAATAAAAAGCAAAAACACATGGATACTGGACTGCCAGGGAAAAGGTAAAATTTTTCCTGTATACTGGACGGCCATGAAATTCGCTCGATACTGGGTTCGCGAATCCGCGGACGCAATGGGTAGAAACGGCGCGCCGATGAGAGCGGTGGCGCGGGGGTGGTCGAATGAGAATCTGGAGGAGGCGCGCCGGTGCGCGCGGGAACGGGCGGCGAAGGTGGCGGCAGCGCTTGCTTCGGGGGATGTCTCGCGGCAGCAGTACTTCTATGGCGAACGGCCACTTCCCGAGCCGATTGTGCGGGAGTTCCGGAACGAGGATGGGGAAACCGCCGCCGCAGTGACACGGAACAGCTACGGATCGCTGGTGCTGAACACGCAGGAGTTGATGTTCATCGATGTGGACGAGGGGGAGCCCGCGGCTCGGCAACCTGGGGGTGATCTGATCTCGAGCGTGCTTTCGCTGTTCGGCAAGCGGCAAGCTCCGGCGCCGGCGGCGGGACCGGTGGAGCGGGCGGAGCGCATTGCGCGGGAGCGGGGATTGGGGGTGCGGGCTTACAAGACGGCCAGCGGCTACCGGTTTCTGATTACCAATTACGGATTTTCGGCGACATCAGGGGAGGCGGAATCACTGATGAAGCAGTTTGGGGCGGATCCGCTGTACGTGCGTCTGTGCAAATCGCAGGAATGTTTCCGCGCGCGCCTGACTCCGAAGCCCTGGCGGGCGAATGCTCCTCAACCTCCTGTTACGTTCCCGTTTGAGGGGGATCGCGAGCGAGCAAGATTCGAGGAGTGGGAGCGGCAGTACAACGGCATCATCGGCCGGTACGCCACGTGCAGGATGATCGGCGCCTACGGCAGCAACCTCGTAGAGCGGCGATTTTCACCGTTGATCGACTACCACGACCAGATGGCCAATGTATCGTCGGGGCTGCCGCTCGCGTGAACGCCGATGGGCCATGTGACGCCGGCGGCGATTCGCGGCAGCCTCTGAGCGGCTGAAAGGAGGGGCGCGGTGCAGAATCACAGCAAGCGGTTCGGGCATTTTTGGGAGATCCCACGAACGGAATTGCTGCGGACACTGGGCGCGACTCCGGGAGGGCTCGATTCGGAAGAAGCGGAGCGGAGGCTGCGGGAATATGGCCCGAACAGCATGGTGGCCGAGTCACGCTTTGCCGCGTGGCGCGCGTTCGGACGCCTGTTCGGCAACCCGCTGGTGGTGATCCTGCTGGCGGCGAGCGCGCTTTCACTTGCGGTCGGCGACCACGTGGGGGGTCTCATCATCATCGCAATGGTGATTCTCAGCGTTGCCTTGAATTTTTTCATGGAGTTTCAGGCGCGCCACGCGGTGGAGGCGATCCGGAAGCAGGCGGCAACGACGGCGACTGTGGTCCGGGACGGGCGCGAACAGGAACTCGGGGTGCCGGAACTCGTGCCGGGCGACGTCATCCGGCTGCATGCGGGAGATCTCGTGCCGGGTGATGGGCGGCTGCTCGAGAGCAAGGATTTGCACGTGCGCGAGTCGGCGTTGACCGGAGAGTCGCTGGCGGTGGAGAAGACGGCGGCAGACCTGGCGCCGGGGCGGTACGGGGTGGGGGATGCGGCGAACAGCATCTTCCTGGGGAGCGCGGTGCAGACAGGGATGGCGACAGCGTTGATTGTGCGCACGGGGCGGTCCACCGCGCTGGGGGAAATTGCGGCGAAGCTCGCCAAACGTCCACCGGAGAGCGAATTCGCGCGCGGGATCCGGCAGTTCGGGCTGATGATCACGCGGGTGATCATGCTGTTGGTGCTGTTCGTACTGCTGGTGAACCTGGCGCTGCACCGGCCGGCGCTCGAATCGTTTTTGTTTTCCGTGGCACTGGCGGTGGGTATGACGCCGGAGCTGATGCCGATGATCATCACCGTGACGCTGGCGCAGGGAGCGCGGCGGATGACGAAGAAGAAAGTGCTGGTGAAACAACTGGCGGCAATTGAAGACTTCGGCAGCGTGGAGATTCTTTGCAGCGACAAGACGGGGACTTTGACGGAAGGGGAGATCGTGCTGGACAAGCACGTGGATTTGCGCGGGACGGAGCAGGAAGAGGTTCTGCGGCTGGTGTATCTGAACAGCTATTTCGAAGCGGGCATCCGGAGCCCGCTGGACGCGGCCATCCTCAAGCATGACGCGCCTGCGATCAGCGAATACCGGAAGGTGGACGAGATCCCGTTCGACTTCAACCGCAAGAGGCTCTCGGTGGTTGTGCGCCGCGGAGAGGAATTTCTGCTGGTGACGAAGGGCGAAGCGGAGAGCGTGCTGGCGATTTGTGAGACGGCGGACGTTGACGGGAGTATTCAGCCGTTCAGCGAAGAACTTCGCAGCGAGGCGATGCGCACGTTTCAGCAACTCGGCGCGGACGGTTACCGCACGCTGGGCGTAGCGGTGCGCGGGGTGGAGCCGCGCGAGGCTTATGAGCGCGGAGAGGAACGGGGAATGACGTTCGCGGGATTCGCGGCGTTTCTCGATCCTCCCAAGGAAGGGGTACACGCGGTTCTGGAGGCGCTGAAGCAGAGCCGGGTTTCGGTGGTGATCATGACCGGCGACAACCAGTACGTGACCAGGAAAATGGCTCGCGACGCCGGACTGCCGGCCGATTGCATTCTGACGGGCAATGAGGTGGACGGGATGGACGACGCGGCGCTTGCTTTCCAAGCGGAGCAGGGCGCCATTTTCGCGCGTGTTTCGCCGGAGCAGAAGAACCGGGTCATACTCGCGCTGAAGGCGCGCGGGCACGTGGTGGGCTTTCTGGGCGACGGCATCAACGACGCGCCTTCGCTGCACACCGCCGACGTCGGGATTTCGGTGACGAACGGGGTGGAAGTGGCGAAGGACGCGGCCAAGATCATCCTGCTCGAAAAGGATCTCGAGGTTCTGAACGACGGGATCATCGAGGGGCGGCGGAGTTTCGCCAACATCATGAAGTACATCATCATGGGGACGAGTTCGAACTTCGGGAACATGTTCAGCATGGCGGCGGCATCGTTATTCCTGCCGTTTCTGCCGATGCTGCCAACACAGATCCTGTTGAACAATTTCCTTTATGACTTTTCCCAGGTAAGTATCCCGACGGATCAGGTGGATCAGGCGCTGCTGCGGCGGCCCAAGCGGTGGCAGATCGGCTTCATCCGGCAGTTCATGACCATTATCGGGCCGATCAGTTCGATTTATGATTTTCTGACGTTTGCGGTGCTTTTTTTTGGATTTCAGGCGCAGGTGAATCCGTCGCTGTTCCACACAGGATGGTTCGTCGAGTCTTTGGCGACGCAAACGCTGGTGGTGTTCGTGATCCGGACGGCGGGGAATCCGCTGGAAAGCCGGCCGAGCAAGGCTCTGCTGGCGGCTGTCTGGCTGGTGGTGGCGTTCGCGGTTTGTCTGCCCTATACGCCGCTGGGAACATTGCTGCGCTTCACGCCGCTGCCCGCTACGCTGCTGGCGGCGATTGGCGTACTTACATTGACGTACTTGTGGCTGGTGCAAGCGGTGAAATCCTGGTTCTACCGGCGGCATGCTCTGCTGTAGAGCCGATGGGCGAGGCTGCACGGAAATAGGGTGATTTTCCCCAGCGCGCAAAATAAGCATGTCCGCGATGCTTCTTTCGTAAGGGGCGGAATCATGAAAAGACGGCACTCGGCGTGCATTCTCCGTACAGGGAGTGGACGAATATGCAACAGCTTCGTTTTTCGGGCAAGTGGGCGCCCGTTTTGCTGATGGCGGCAGCGTCCATTGCGGGGTGCCGGCATTCCCAACCCGTCGCCACGCCCGGCACGCCTCAGGTTGAGGATGATGGTCCGCCCGGGCGCGTGGCGCGGCTGAGCTACCTCAGCGGAGCCGTCAGTTTCAAAGCCGCGGGCACCCAGGAGTGGGTGGCGGCGGAATTGAACCGCCCGCTCACGGCCGGGGATTCCTTGTGGACCGACGCCGGGGCGCGCGCGGAATTGCAATTGGGGAGCGCGGTGGTTCGCCTGGACGCCTATACCTCGCTTTCGTTCTTCGCGCTGGATGATCAGACGGTGCAGGTCCGGCTGGCGGAAGGCGACCTCAACGTCCGGTTGATGACTCTTGGGGAGCAAGAAGTTTTCGAGGTGGACACGCCACAAGCCGCGGTAACGCTTCTGCGCAGTGGAGAATACCGGATTCGCTCGGCCCAGGAGGGCGACAGAGGGCAGGTTACGGTTCGCAACGGCATGGCGGAGGTTTCGGCTCCTGGCGATTCTTTCGTGGTCCACAGGCAGGAACAGGCTGAGTTGCTGGGGACGAGCCAGGTGACTCATGCGCTACAGGCGGCCGGGCCGCTCGACGCATTCGATGATTTCTGCGCGAAACGCGACGCGAGGCGTTCCACTGGCGCAGACCGGTATGTGGCGGAGGGAGTAATCGGCCGTGACGACTTAGACAGCTACGGGACGTGGCGCGTGGACGCGGCCTACGGACCGATGTGGGCTCCGCGTGTGGCGCCGGGGTGGGCTCCCTACCGCTTCGGACACTGGGCTTGGATTGAACCGTGGGGCTGGACGTGGATTGACGATGCGGCGTGGGGATTCGCGCCGCACCATTACGGCCGCTGGATCTACGTCGAGACGGTGTGGTGGTGGATACCGGGTCCGGTGCGCGTGCGGGTGGTGTACGCGCCGGCGCTGGTGGTGTTTGTGGGCGGCGGGGGGCTGCGCTATTACATCCGTGTGGGGGTTGGAGTGGGTGTGGGGTGGTTTCCGCTGGGTCCGCGGGAGATCTATATTCCTCCTTACCGCGCTGGAAGGAGGTACATCACGAACGTCAACATAACGAACACCGTGGTGCGCGACCCCGCGATCATCTATCGAACGGACATCGCGAAGCAGCGCTACATGAACCACGGCGTTATGGGCGCCATCACAGCCGTGCCGGAGGACGCGTTTGCGCGCGGGCGGCCGGTATCGCGAGCGATGATTCCGATTTCGCGCGACGAGGCGCGGACGGCACGCGTCAGCGGGATGTCCGCTCCGGTAGTGGCCACGCGCGACAGCGTTTCGCGCCAGCCGGAGGGAGCAGCGGCGGCGAGACGGCCCCCGGAGCGTGTTCAGGATCGCAGGGTGGTGGTGAGGCAGACACCGGCGGCGCGTCCGGTTCCGTTCGAGAGCCGGCGTCCCGCGCTCGAAGCCGATCCGGGCAGACCTCCGGATGCGCGCAGGCTGGAAGATCTGCGCGGACGGCAGCCGCAGCCACAACCGGAGTACAAGCAAGTCCCGCAACGACAGAGGAGTGAGCAGCGTCAGCCAACGGCTCCGCAGCGGCAGACGGCTCCGCCCCGGCAGACGGCTCCGCAGCGGCCGGCCGCGGAACCTCCGCGAGTGCAAAGGAGCGAGCCCACGGTACGGCAGCAGGAGACGCGACGAAAGACCATCGAGAGGGAGCGGCAGGAAAGCGGGCAGCGAGGTTCGGGGAGAAGGAAAGAATAGGCTTGGAAGCCGGATGGCGCCTCTGGCATGCGCAACAGTCTGCCGCCCCTGACGGAAAAGCTCTTGATCTGGCGTCACGCCTTGGACGCTGCTTATTTCTCGCGGAGCATATCGAAAAAGTCCGCATACGACATATTCGAAACGTCAAGCATGAGACCGAAGCAACTCTTAATCTTAATGCCAGCCTCCCAGGAGCCTCGGCCGACCCAGCCCATTGACATTCCCGGGGCTAATGTTACCCTTGAACCGTCGTTTACGGCGTGTGCCAGCACTCAATAAACCGGTTTTGCAAGGAGGAAAGAACCCGATGATTCGGTTGTTGTTCTTAGGAATTGCAATCACCGCTACTCCAACGTTCGCGCAATCGATCGAGTCGCGGAGTGTGGCGCTTCGGGCGGAAGTGCAAATTCTCACTGCGGAGTCACTGCGCCGGAAGGGCAATGTGTAGATCAAAACCGATACGTTGGCCATACGTGCAGACGAAGCAGATTATACAATTACTGAACTCTAGCTTTGGGACGCATCATCTGGCGGCACGGCCATGACTTGCGACAGTTCGGCCTGTACGGCCCGAACTTGTGCGGAACGCTGGGACTGCTACGCAAAGACCCGCGCCATCATAGCGATCCGGCCTCGGCGAGAGAACGGTATAGCCGATGTTCACCATCAGATTATTGACCACGCCCGGATCGATCGTTCCAGGTGTTGCAGGTGCGCAACGTGGCGTTCCCTCCGGAACAACGGCGGGGATCTTGAATTTCACCAAATATACGCCGGCCGTCCCTTCGGCAAGCCCGACGAAAACTAATCCGTCCATGGGAGGCTGTTCGTTCGATTGATAGCGTGGAATCGGTGTTGGCCTCGGATTGCGGCCGAATTCGAAGCTGATCCCCAAATCCATGTCATATCCCGGTGGGGAGAGTTC
>JADLBD010000003.1 GCA_020847975.1 Bryobacterales bacterium
AGATGCGGACACTCACCCTGCTGCTGGTTTCGGCGGCGCTTTGCCTGGGGCAGAAAGCATACATTCAGGCGCACTACACGAAGTACGAATACCGGATTGCGATGCGCGACGGGAAGAAGCTGTTCACGGCGGTGTACGTGCCGAAGGACAAGAAAGAGAAGTACCCTATTCTGCTGACGCGCACGCCGTATTCGGTGGGTCCCTACGGCGAGGATCATTATCCCGAGTCGCTGTACCGGAAGTCGAAGAAGGCGCTCAAAGAGGGGTTCATCTTCGTGTTTCAGGATGTGCGCGGGCGGTATATGTCTGAGGGCGAGTTCGTCAATGTGCGGCCTTATCTTCCGGTGAAGAAGGGGCCGCAGGATATCGACGAGACGACAGACACCTACGACACCATCGACTGGCTGGTGAAGCATATTCCCAACAACAACGGCAACGTGGGTATTTACGGGACCTCGTACCCGGGGTTCTATGCGGCCATGGGGGCGATTGACGCGCATCCGGCGCTGAAGGCGGCTTCCCCGCAGGCTCCGGTGACGGACTGGTTCGTGGGGGATGACTTCCATCACAACGGAGCGTTCTACCTGACGCACTATTTCCGTTTCTTCAGCGGCTTCGGATTGCCGCGCCCGGAGTTGATTACGAAGGGGCCGAAGAGTATTTCGCCGGAGATTGTGAATGCCTATCAGTTTTACTTGAACGTGGGCCCGCTGGCGAACCTGAACGAGAGGTATTTCAAGAACCAGGTGGCGTACTGGAACGAGTTCATCAAGCACCCGAACTACGACGCCTATTGGAAGGCGCGTGATCTGCGTGCGGGCGCGAAGAACGTGAAGCCCGCGATGATGACGGTGGGCGGGTGGTTCGACGCCGAGGATCTCTTCGGCGCGCTCCGTCTGCATGAGGCGATCGAAAAGGAGGGGCATCCGCCGCAAAACACGCTGGTGATGGGGCCCTGGTATCACGGGCAATGGGGCGGCGACTCAGGGGAGAGGTTGGGGTTTGTGGACTTTCGCTCGAAGACGGGCGAGTATTACCGCGACGAGATCGAATACCCGTTCTTTCTGTACCACCTGAAGGGGAAAGGAGAGGGAGATTTCGCGAAGACGTACATGTTCGAAACTGGAGCGAACCAGTGGCAGAAGCTGGACGAATGGCCGCCGAAGCAAGCGCAGGCGCGCGAACTGTATTTGCTGCCCGGAGGGAAACTCGGCTTTGAGAAAAAGTATGACGGGGGAACGGCATTCGATGAGTATGTGAGCGATCCGGCGCGTCCCGTGCCGTTCACACCGGGGATCGTGAAGCAGATGACGCGCGAGTACATGGTGGACGATCAACGGTTCGCCTCGGCGAGGCCGGATGTGCTGGTGTACCAGACGGAACTACTCGAAGGGGACGTGGTGCTTGCCGGGCCGCTGCGGCCGGAGTTGTTCGTATCGACGACCGGGACGGATTCCGATTGGGTGGTGAAGCTGATTGACGTGTATCCGGACGATTATCCGGACCCGGACCCCAATCCGGAAAAAGTGACGATGGGCGGGTTTGAGCAACTCGTGCGCGGCGAGTTGTTCCGCGGGCGCTTCCGCCAGGGTTACGAGAAGGCGGCGCCGTTCGTGCCGGGAAAGGTGGAGAGGGTGGAGTACCGGATGCCGGACGTGTTTCACAATTTCCGGCGGGGGCACAGGATCATGATTCAGGTGCAGAGTTCGTGGTTTCCGCTGGTGGACCGGAATCCGCAAAAGTTCGTGGAGAACATCTATGAAGCGCGGAGGGAGGATTTCGTGAAGGCGGCGCAGCGGGTTTATCACGATGGGGAACGCCCTTCGGCGGTGAGAGTATTGGTGGTGAGATAAACGACGCACACCAGGAGCGCGGCGTGTGGGTTTGCCAGCGAGAATAGACTGACGCACCGGTTATCGACGCAGTCGCGCACGCGGGCGACGGCTGCGGGAACTATTGGGAGGAAAACGGGACGCGCCGGAATAAGGATGTCGTGAGGCCGGCGTAGCAGGTTTCACACTGCGGACAGTACTCCCCGCGGGTAAGAGTACTGGTGATGAAACAAAAATCTTCTTGTCCGCATCAACTCTCTGCGGAAACCGCGTTTGTAGATGTATGGAACACTACGACAAGATTCGAGGCTGCGGCGGCAGCTACCATTTATAGATGGGTTTCAGCGAGAATCTGGAAAACAACCTGAAGAGCCTGGAAGCGCAAGAGGAGCGCGATCCGGCGGCTTTGGAACGGGAACGCGCGCGGCGGGAAGAGGACAAGAAACGGCAGAGCGCGGCGGCTCCGTATGTGGAGCAGTTACGGAACGGCGCTTTCACTCAGGGGTTGCTGGCACAGGCAACGCGAATCGGATTCGGGAAACGAACGAAGGTGCACATCGTGTGGCTGGAGACGCCGGCTATGGCGCTGCGGCTGGATGCCCGGAACCTTCGTCTGGAATTACGGCCTGAACCCGATGGTGTGGAGGCGCACTACTTTACCGATGGCGTCGAGACAGGCCGGGAGAAAGTGGATCTGGGCGGTGACCCGGCGGCGCTTGCGGGACGCTGGCTCGCGAACCTCGAGTGAGCCAGCGCCGTCAGAGCAGGCCGGCGGACTTCAGGAAGGCGGAGGCAACTTCGCGTACCGGCTTGTGTTCGCCATCCACTTGATAATTGAGCCGGCGCATGGTTTCGGTGGAGATTTTGCCGCTCAAGTTTTCCAGAGCAGGCTTCAGCCCGGGATATCTTTCAAAGGCCGCGGAGCGCACAGCAAGGCACGCCTGGTAGGGTGGGAAGGCGTGCTGGTCATCGCGGAGGACGCGGAACGGGCGAGCCGAGAGGAGGCCGTCGGTGGCGCTGCCGGCGGCCATGTTCACCTGCTTCTGTTCGAGGGCTCGATATAGCAGGCCCAGGTCCATGCTGATGGGCGGGGCAGCGTATTTGAAATGATACTTGGCGTTGAGAGCGGGGTACCCGTCAGGGCGCTGAAGGAACTCGTAGCCGATGCCGAGCCTCCAGGCGATGGAGGAGTTTGCCGCTGCGGTAAGGGTTTCGAGGTGATGAGCAACAGCGTCTTCCTCGCGCACCACCATGGCAAATGGATTGTCGAAGCCGAGCGGAGGAAGCCATTCGATGCGCCAGTTCCGGCGGTAGAGGGTGCGGACGCGGGCGAGAACGGAGGCGTGATCAGGATAGGACTTGTCCTTGAGGATGGTCGTGATGGCGGTGCCGGTGTATTCCGGGTAGAGATCGATTTCCCCGCTGACGAGCGCGTTGTGCGCCAACAGGGTGCCGCCAAGGTTCAGCTTGCGCGAGACGGGATGCCCGAGTTTGTGTTCCAGGTACTGGGCGACAATCTCGCCGAGGATCACCTGTTCGGTGAAGTTTTTCGACGCCACGGTCAGCGGGCGATGGCCGCCGGCGCAAGCAGTGAGCATGGCGGTCAGACAGTAGAGAACCGTTCTTCGATCCATTCCAAGACTCCGTCGGCGGTGATGGCGATGAGAGCGGCGGGGATGGCGCCCGCGAGTAACTGGGTGCTGTCGACTGAGGCAACACCGCGAAAGATGAAGACACCGAGCCCGCCCCCGCCGATGGCAGCGGCGATAGTGGCGGTTCCCACGGTGGTGACGGTGGCGACGCGGAGACCGGCGATGATAGTGCGGGCGGCGAGGGGAAGTTCCACCTGCCAGAGCAACTGGCGGGGAAGCATGCCCAAGGCGATGGCGGATTCGCGGACGGCGGGGTCCACCGAGAGAATGCCGGTAAGCGTATTGCGCACGATGGGGAGCAGGGCGTAGAGAACGAGGGCGACGATGGCGGTGCGCTTGCCGATGCCGCCGATGAGGGGGATGGGGATAAGGAATCCGAAGAGGGCGAGGCTGGGGATGGTCTGCACGATGTTGATGAGGCCGAGCGACCAGCCGCGGAAGGCGGCCCCGCGGGTGAGCAGAATGCCGAGGGGAAGTCCGATGGCGGCAGCGAGAAACGTGGAGAACAAAACTAATTGTAAATGTTCCAGAGTGAGAGCGAGCGTTTCCTGGAGCATGGTCATTCCGCGGAAGCGAGGAAAGCGCGCACTTCGGCGCCCGGATGGCGAGTGAATTCCTCAGGCGTGCCGAGAGCCTCGAGACGTCCCTGATGAAGCAGCGCGATGCGGACGCCGATACGAAGGGCTTCGCGGACATCGTGCGTGACGAAAATGGCGGTCTTGCGCAGGGAGTCGCGCAGGTGGAGGAACTGCTTCCGCGCTTCGGCGCGGGTGATGGGATCGAGCGCGCCGAAGGGCTCATCGAAGAGGAGAATATCCGGATCGGCGGCAAGGGCGCGGGCGATGCCGACGCGCTGGCGCTCGCCCCCGGAAAGCTGGCGCGGATAGCGGGCGGCGAACTGCTCGGGAGGGAGGTCGAGCCGGGCAAGCAGTTCGTACACCCGGGCACGGATTTTGGAGGGCTCCCATCCCTCGAGCGAGGGGACCAGCCCGACGTTGCGTTCCACGGTGAAGTGAGGAAAGAGGCCGCCTTCCTGGATCACATATCCGATGCGGCGGCGGAGGCGGATGAGATCCCAGGACGAGGTGGGACGCTCTTCGACGAACACGGCTCCGGATGCCGGCATGAGAAGGCCGTTCACCAGCTTGAGGGCGGTGGTCTTGCCTGAGCCGCTGCGGCCGAGCAGCACGAGCGTCTCCCCGGCTTGCAGTTCGAGGTTGAGGTCCTGGAGGATGGGGCGGCCGGCAACGGAGTATGCGGCGTGCTCGAAGCGAAGGACAGGCTTCATTCTCCGGCGCTCCAGAGGTTTTCGGCGAACGGCCATTCGGAGTCAATCCAGCGGGAGACGGGGCGGAAACCGGAATCATGCGCAATGGAATCGAGATCGGAGAGGAGGAACTTGTGCGAGGACTCCGTCCAGATGGTTTCGCCCGCCTCGATGGTGATGCGGAGGCCGGGATTGGGAATGGAGACGTGCTGCCGGGAGCGGGCGCGGAGATACATTTCAATGCGGCGCACGGGTTCGTGATAGCGGGCCTCGTGCTCATAGGCGGTGAGATCGAAGTCTGCTCCCAGTTCGCGGTTGATGCGCCCGAGGATGTTGCGGTTGAAGGCCGCGGTGACGCCGGTGGGGTCGTCATAGGCGAGCAGCATTTGAGGGATCGGCTTGACGAGATCGGCTCCGAGAAGGAGGGCATCACCGGGGCTGAGATGGGAGCGGAGGGCAGAGAGGAATTCGGTGGCGCGGGAGAGGTCAAAGTTTCCGATGGTGCTGCCGAGGAAGAGGACGAGGAGAGGTTGGGAGCCATCCCGGCCGGCGGCAACCCGGGCGATGCCGTCGAGATAGGCAGCCTCGATGGGAATGACGGCGGCGCAGGAAGCAAGTTCGCGCGCGCAAGTGTTGAGCGCGGCGGTGGAGAGATCGATGGCGTAATACCGCGGTTTGTGTCCAGTGCGGGCTCGCAAGCTGTCGAGGATGGAAACCGTTTTCCGTCCGGAGCCGCTGCCGAGTTCGGCAACAATAGCGCCGGGCGGCATAGCGGCGGCGATTTCCGGCGAGTGGACACGCAGCAGGCGCTCGTCGGCGCGGGTGAGGCCGTACTCGGGCAGGCGGGTGATGGCTTCAAACAGTGCGCTTCCGAGATCGTCGTAGAGGTATTTGGACGGAAGCTCACGCTGACCGGAGCGCGCAAGGCCGGCCAGCACATCCTGCGCGAATTCGCTGAGGGAGCTACTCATTGCACGTCCACGCAGCGGAACGTGGCATGCACATAAGGATAGCTTTGCCGGTACCAGTTGCGGAAGGAGCGGCGCAGGAAGCAGGCAGCGGTGCGCGGCGCGCCGCCTTTTACGACGAAGTGATCGCCGTCAAAAAACGGAGCGGAGTATCCGGGATAGAAGGGGAACGGCTCGAAGCCGGAGAAGGGAGAGAAGGGGGTGGAAGTCCACTCCCAACCGTTGCCTGCGAGTTGCGAAACTCCAAACGCGCTGTCGCCCGCGGGGTTAGCGGTGACGGGAAGCGGATCCCACCGGGCGAAGTCGAAGTTACCATGGCGGGAGTCGGGCGGCTGGCTACCCCAGGGGAAGACGCGCTCTTCACCCGCGGGTGTACCGTAGGCGGCGCGATGGAACTGCGCCTCGGTGGGAAGGGACTTGCCCGCGGATTTCGCGTAGGCGGCGGCTTCGGACTGCGTGACATAGACCGGCCAATCGAGCGGCAGCGGGTATTCGGCAAAGACGCCGCGATAGAACCATTCGCCGTTGCGGCGGGTCCAATAGTGGGGCGGAGCCGCGCCGCTGTTCACGAAGCGTAGGTAGTCCCCGTTGGCGACCTTGTAACGAGCGATGGAGAAGGCCGGGACTTGGACGCTTGTTTCCGGGAATTCGTTGTCCCAGCCGAAAGAGTCGCCATGCGGCAGGCCGAGCGTGGCTGTTCCCGCGGGGATGGAAATCATCTCCGGCGCAGGAGGCACGGAAGGAGGCAATGCGGTCAGGGGACGCGCGTGGTTCTCATTGTGCAGGATGTAGGCAAAGGTCTCCGCATGCATCAGGCGGTGCTCGATGGCGCAATGGATCAATTGCCGCGGAGCGTCTTCCAGAAGCCGGTCGAGTGTTTCGCGAACGCGGAGGTTGTAGCGCCGCACCTCGTCGAGGGATGGCCAATCCGAAGGTTGATCCTGAGGAAGCTGTCCGGCCGGGGGATCGATGCCGAAGGCGAAGAGCTTATCGAATTCCGGGTGGAAGGCTGGAATGCCAAGAGCGCGTCGGCCGATCAGGTTCCAATCGAAGGCCTCGAGATGGCCCAGATAGAAGATCATGCGGTGGCGCTCGGCAATGGGGCGGTCGTAAAGCTTCTCCCGGGAAACCAGGGCGAAGAGGGAATCGGTTTGGGCACGGGCTCGCGCCAATGCGGCGCCAGGATGAGCAGACTGCGCAAGCCTTGTCATGGACATTCCGGGGAGTCCTCCTTTCCAGGGATGAGGATATCGGACTGCATGGTGCGATTTTCAGCTATCCGCGAGTTTACATTGGTGGCATAATCGGAAACAGCAGTAACAACTGTTACGAAAGTCTGAAAACATGCTTCAGGGAGCAGACATATGCGGTTAGGCAACTTTATCCTCCTTCTCGCGTTTGCAATTCCGGGATTTGGGCAAATCACCGGCGATATCGATGTCAGGGTCACGGACCAGTCCGGCGCGGTCATTCCCAAGGCCAACGTTACCATCCGCAGTAAGGCTACGGGGACAACACGCACCGCCGCCAGTGACGCCCAGGGAGGTGTGCGCTTCACGCAGCTTGCCATCGGCGACTACGAGGTGAAGGTGGAGAGCCCCGGCTTTGCCGTGTACTCGGCGCCCGCGACAGTGAACAGCGGCGCCACCACGACGGTCCCCATCACCCTCGAGGTGAAAGGGACTACGGAGCAGGTAGTTGTAGTGGAAGCTTCCGTTCAACTGAACACCGTCAATTCGCAGTTGCAGAGCAATACGAACTCGCAAGTGGTAACCAGTCTTCCGATTGTCAACAGCGGAGTACTGGCGCTGGCAGGGACGGCTCCGGGAGTGATTCCCGTGACACCGCGCAATCCGTTCCTGGGCCTGGGCAGCTTCAATTCGAATGGCGGGCGCGGGCGCGGCAACAACATTACGATAGACAGCGCAACCGCCACGGATGTTTCGACCACGGGCGGCGCGGGGTTAGGGACGCTTCCGATCGACGCGATCAAGGAAGTGAATCTGGTGACGAACAATTTCAGCGCGGAGTTCGGGCGGAACGCCTCGGCGCAGGTGCAGATTCTGAGCAAGAGCGGTTCGAATGAATTCCACGGGAGCGCCTTCGAGTTTCTACGGAACGACATTTTCAATGCGCGCGACTATTTTGACCGCAGCGGCAAGGCGTCGATTCTTCGCAACAACGATTGGGGGGTGACCGGCGGCGGACGCATCATCAAAGACAAGCTGTTCTTCTTTGGGACTTACGAGCAACAGAAGATCCGCGGAGCGGGCGGAACGCGCATTGCGAGCGTGCCAACTCCGGCGCAGGCATCGGCAATCACTGATCCCACCTCGAAGCAACTGCTCACCACCTTCAAGGTGCCTACGGATCCCAGCGGCACAGTGAGCAATGCGGCGTCGAACCTGTCGGATGCCTGGGCGCTCTCCGGACGTGTGGATGCGAACCTGACGAGCCGGGACTTCTTTTACGTGCGCTACGGCATTCAGAATTCATCGTCAAGCAGCCCGGGGCTGACGTTCATTACGTCCAACCTGCCCACCAATGGGGCAACATCCACGAACCGCCCGCAGAACGGGACGGTGAGCGAAACGCACACCTTTGGCGCAACCACGGTGAATAACTTTCTGGTATCGTTCGGGCGCAGCCGGCCAGGGTTCCAGCCAATCGAGACGTTTGGAGGGCCGGAGGTTGCCCTCGGCGACGGCAGCATCTCGAACATGGGCATCTGGTCGGGCGTACCGCAAGGGCGGGTGCAGAACACGTACCAGTTTGTGGACACATTGACACACACGCGAGGGAAGCATCAGCTCAAGTTCGGAGTGGATATCAACCGCATCCAGGCGAACAGCTATTTCGATTCCAACGTGCGGGGGACGCTGACGTTCCTGAGCATGGCGGATTTCCAGGCGGGCAGGCCGTTCGCCTACTCGCAGCGCTTCGGCGGATCGGTGAGAGGGAACCGGCTGACGAACAGCTATTTCTTCGCGCAGGATGACTACCGGGTTTCGCGCTTCCTTACATTGAACCTGGGGGTGCGGCTGGAGCTGAACAGCGGTGTTTCGGAGGTGAACAACATTCTTTCGAACCTCGATTTGAAGAGCACGGCTGCGCTTGGGGGAGCCGGGAGCGGGCCGCTGGGAGCATTCGTGACCGGGGGCACGTATTTCAATACCACGAAGAACTGGGCCCCGCGGTTCGGATTTGCGTGGAACCCGCGCGGAGGCAAGACCTCGATTCGCGGCGGCTACGGTGTTTCCTACGACTTCATCTATCTGAACCCGATCACCAACGGGCGCTTCCTGCCGCCGTTCATGTACCTGTTCTCCCTGCCGCAGACGGACTTCGTGGGGGCGAATTCGTACGCAGCAGTCGTTGCCGGAACTTCGGCCTTCCAGACGCAGGGCCGGTCCACGGTAGGCACGTTCGGAACCACAATCAAGAATTTCGGGGCGGTCAGTCCGATTGACCGGGGGCTGAAGAATCCGCAGGTGCAGCAGTTCAGTCTGACAGTGGAACGGGAACTCCCGTTTCAGTTGATCGGGCGGGTCTCGTATTCGGGGACCAAGGGGAACTTCCTGCAGCGTTCGCGGCCGATCAATACGCTGGCTCCGGGACTGTTCACGCCTCCGACGACGGTGGAGGAGGAGACAGCGCAGCGGGCATCGGGACTGTACACGCGGCTGAACGCGGGTTTGAATGCGGCGTTTACCTCGTCGAGCAACCGGATTGATCCGCGGTTCAACGGGGTGACGCTGGTGGAATCGTCGGCCAACTCGAACTATCACTCGGTGCAGTTCTCGGTGCAGCGGCGGTTCGTGCGCGGGTATACGTTCACGGCGGCGTACACGATTTCGAAGTCGATTGACGATATCTCCGACGCGCTCGGCGTGCTTGCCAACGACTCGGCGTCACAGCAGAATCCCTTCGACAACCGCAACAACCGCGCCGTTTCGCAATTCGATATTCCGCAGCGGCTGGTGATTTCGCACGAATTTGAGCCGCAGGTGTTCGCGGGGGTACAGAACCCGGTGTTGCGGCATGTGTTGCACGGCTGGCAGTTCGGGGGGATCTTCCAGGCGCAATCGGGATTCCCGGTGAACCTCTTCAGCGGGAGCCGCGCCGGGCTTGCGGATCCGACTCTGATCGGAGGGAATGGCGTCGTACGGCCGGACGTGGTGGGCCCGGTGCGAATCGACTTCAAGGCCAATCCCGGCCTGGGAGGAGGCAATCCGAATCTGGTGACAGGTTCCGGTCTGGCGCAACCGCTGGTGGGCGCCTACGGCACGCTGGGACGCAACCGGCTACGGCAGAACGCGCTGATCCAATCCGACATGACATTCGGCAAGGAGTTCGCCATTACGGAGAAGATCAGGACACGCTTCCAGGCGCAGATTGAGAACATGTTCAACAACACGACGTTCAGCCGGCCGGGACCCACGCTCTCGGCGCCGACAACGTTCGGGTATTACGCCGATACGGATTCGAACTCGCGCAACATGACGATGACGATGCGGGTGATCTGGTAAGGCTCACCGCTGCCTGGTGTGGCATCTGAAATGCTCTAACTTTCGTGAGTGCGCGAAAGGACAGCACTATGGTGCCATTTCGAAAGATACTGTTTGCCGCGGATTTGTCCAAGGCATGTCAGGCGGTTGCGCCTTATGTGCGTGAAATGACGGAGCGGGCTGGGGCGGAACTGGTGATTTTGCACGCCACCGAGATCGCCGCCGTCCCACCCGACTCGTTGCGGCCGTTCCTGGCGGAGAGCCTTCCCTTGTATGCCGCCATCCGAAAGGAGCAGCGCGAGCGGCTGGAGGCATTCACTGCTGAGCATTTGGCCGGGCTGCGGCCGAAGTTAATGTTGGTGGACGGCGAAGCTGGATCGGCGATTGAAGAAACGGTGAGGCATCAGGGAGCGGATCTGGTGATGATGCCCACGCACGGAAGAGGTACGCTGCGACGCTTTCTGCTTGGCTCGGTGACGGCGAAGATGCTGCATGACCTGAGTTGCGCCGTGTGGACGGGAGTTCACTGGACGGATGGCGGGTATCAACCGCGGCTGCCCTACCGCTCCATTGTCTGCGCGGTGGACTTCCACGAGGAGGACGCGGGCGTGATCCGGGCGGCGGGCGCGCTGGCGAAGGCCTACGGGGCCAAACTCTCGGTTACGCATGCGGTGGATTGGCCGGAATCGAACGCCCTCATCGAATTCCCCGTGTACGGCCGTGAGGTGGTGGCGACGGCGCTGACGAGGCTGGTGGACGAGGCAGGCTTGGAAGCCACGGTCAGCGTCGTCGAGGGGAATCCGGCGGAAGGCGTGCGGAAGGCGGTGGTGGAGCGCGAGGGCGACCTGCTGGTGGTGGGGCGCGGGATGTCCCAGAAGACCGTGGGCCGCTTCTGGTCAAATCTCTACGCGATCATCCGCGAGTCGCCTTGTCCGGTGCTGAGCGTGTAGCGGCGATCAGGAATAGAATTCGCGCTTGTGGCGCGCCGCGCAATCCTCGAGATGTCTGGCGATGTCCGGCTGCTTGTCGATGACGTTCGTGGTTTCGTATGGATCCTTCTCCATGTCGTAGAGGGAGAGTTCAATTTGCTTCTGCGTGTATTTGCCCGCCGCTCCGTCTTTTCCGGCGTAGAGAAGAGTGCGGTAGGAATGGGGCAGGTGGAGCTTCCAATGGCCGTCGCCGCTCATGACGCCCTCGAAGTTGTTCCCCGTGGAAAAAGGGTAGTATTCGTGGGGATTGACGGCTCCGGGCACACCGGTGATGAGGTCCCAGACGTTCTTGCCGTCGATTGGGTTGGCGGGCAGTTTGGCTCCCGTGATGTGGGTGATAGTGGGGAGCAGATCCACGGTGGAGAACATCTTGTGGGAAACGGCGCCGGCTTTGATCTTGCCGGGGTAGCGCATGATGCAGGCGCTGCGGGTTCCGCCGTCGAAACTGGTGCCCTTGGCTTCGCGGAAGGGCGTCTTTCCGGCCCAGTTCCCGTAGGAGATCCAGGGGCCATTATCGGAAGTGAAGATGACCAGCGTGTTGTCATCGAGCCCGTTGGCATGCAGAGCCTTGGTGATTTCGGAAACGGACCAGTCAATTTCCATCATGACGTCGCCGTACATGCCGGCGCCGGACTTGCCTTTGAACTTCTCGCTGACGAATAGCGGGACATGCGGCATGTTGTGGGGGACATAGAGCAGGAAAGGGTTGCTCTTGTTGCGGCGGATGAAATCGACGGCATGCTCGGTGTACCAGGTGGTGAGCATGGGCTGCTCTTTCGGGGTGATGCGCTCGATTTTGATTTTGCCGTTTTCCCAGAAGTGGAGAGGGTACTTGCCCCAGAAGGTGGGGTTCTCGGGATGGTACTCCCACATGTCGTTGGAATACATCAAACCGCAGGACTCATCGAAGCCGCGCGCGGGAGGGCGCGTATCGGGCTGGTCGCCGATATGCCATTTGCCGAAGCAGGCGGTCCGGTAGCCGCGCGACTGCATCACCTGGCCGAGCGTGGCGTACTTCGGATCGAGCCCGCGGGCTCCGGGCGGATGGGCTCCGACTACCTTGGTCCTCCCGGGATAGCAACCGCTGAGCAGCGCGGAGCGCGAGGCCGAGCAGATGGCTTGGGGAACATAGAAATTCTGGAAACAGCAGCCCTGGCTGGCAAGGCTTTCCACGTTCGGCGTGGGGTAGTTCGTTTTCCCGAAGGGGCGGAAGTCCGCCCAGCCGGAATCATCGAGGAAGATGATGACGATGTTGGGGGCGCCGGAGGCGCCGGATAGCAGGGAAGGCGCCCCGAGGGCAGCGGTCTTAAGAAAGCTTCGGCGTGTGGAGAGCATGGCGGTAATCTTTGCCCCTCCAAACTATCAGAACGAATAGAGGGCTGGTGCGGGAAGGGGGAAAAGGAGCATACTGTCGGATAAGGAGAGCCTATGCGACGCAGAACGTTTCTTTCTTCCTCGACAGCGGCCGGTTTGACCCTATCTGCTCAAAGCGGCGGCGCCGCCAAGACTAGCGGGGGTGACATCCCCAAGCGGGTCTTTGGAAAGACGGGCGAGAAATTGACTATCATCGGGCAGGCCGGCGGGCGGTTTCCGTTATGCAGCTTTGAGGAGGCCAAGGCCATTACCCTGCGCGCCTACGAATTGGGCGTTAACTATTTCGACACGGCGCGGATCTATTGGGGTGGCCGGTCGGAGGAAGTGTACGGCGCGGTGCTCCCGCCGTTCCGGAAGCACATCTTTCTCACCACAAAGTCGCCCGTGCGGGACCGCAAGGGGGCGGAGGCGGATCTGGAGAAATCGCTGCGCGCGTTGAAGACGGATTGCGTCGACCTGTGGCAGATCCACCAGGTGAGCACGCAGGATGAAGTGAAGCAGATCTTCGCGCCGGGCGGGGCCATCGAGGCGTTCGAGGCGGCGAAGAAGGCGGGCAAGTGCCGGTTCATGGGCTTCACGGGTCATCACGATCCCGAAGTGCACCTGGCGATGCTGAAGAATTACGACAAGTACGACACCATTCTGATGCCGCTGAATCCGGCCGACCCGTCGTACTTGAGCTTCGAAAAGATGGTGCTTCCGGTGGCTGTGCAGCGTGGAATGGGAATTCAAGGGATGAAGAGCACCGCCAACGCCGGGCTGCTTTCCGGAATCCACCTGAAGGATTGCCTCAGCTATGTGCTGAGCCTGCCGATCCACTGCCTGGCGCTGGGGTGCACCACCGTCGGGCAGATTGAAGATGACGTGCGGATTGCCAAGGAATTCAAGCCGCTGACGGAACAGCAGATGGCGCAATTGCGGCAGAAGGGATCTCGCATGGCTGGTCCGCGGCTGGAGAATTGGAAGCGTGACACGCAGAAGCAGGCGGAAGCACACAGCTATTGGGACGGGGCGCTGGCTTAATCACTCAGCCTGCGCATGGACCGGACGCACTTTTCCGACGAGGAGCACAAGACACACGAGCGCCAGCGCGAACTCGGGATAAAATCCGGGTTCGGGGACCGGGACCGGCTGCTGTGGGATCACGTCAGCCAAGGCATTCCAGCCGAGGGAGGCCAAGGCTAGAGCCATCGCAAGTGGGCGCATGTAAGTATCTCCTCCAGAAGTGCGGATCTATCCCTACTGTACTGGCAGTTTTCGCCGGAGGCATGAACCTGCAGGACAATCGTAAGTACTAAGGTCCCCGGTACTCGAGGGCTGGGTTGACCTGCTGATTGTTGCGTGTGCTAACTTTGGGACCAGTACCGCCAGAGCCTCGGGGCTTACGGGGGTGAAACGGAAGTGCCATGTCTTTTTCCTACTTCTTCTTCACTGGGATTGCTCTCTTCGGTGGACTCGCCTCTGCGGCGAGCTTGCCTGTCGGGTTTTCTGAGGTGCGGGTGGCTCCGGAATCCCTGGTAAAGCCAACCGCGATGGCATTTGCCCCGGATGGCCGGCTGTTCGTGTGCGAGCAAGGCGGGACTTTGAGGGTGATTAAGAATGGTCACTTTCTGTCAACGCCGTTTCTGTCGGTTCCGGTCGATTCGAACGGCGAGAGGGGTCTGCTTGGGGTGGCTTTCGATCCGAACTTCGCGAGCAACAACTATGTGTACGTGTACTACACCGCTACCACAACGCCGCGGCATAACCAGGTGAGCCGGTTTACGGCGAGCGGCGATGTGGCCGTTGGAGGCAGCGAGGTTGTAATTCTGACGTTGAATGACCTGAGCAGCGCCACGAACCACAACGGCGGAGCGATCCATTTCGGACCAGATGGGAAGCTGTATGTAGCAGTGGGGGAGAACGCCAACCGGGTGAATGCGCAGGATCTTACGAACCTCCTCGGGAAGATCCTGCGGATCAACCCCGATGGCACGGCACCACCCGGGAATCCATTCCCTGGCCAGACCAGCGGGTTGATTTGGGCGTTCGGGTTGCGCAACCCCTACACGTTCGCTTTCCAACCCGGCACAAACCGGATGTTCATCAATGACGTGGGTGAGAACAACTGGGAGGAGATTGACGATGGGTTTGCCGGGTCGAACTACGGTTGGCCGGCGTGGGAAGCAAACACGCCACAAGTAGGGTATAGCAATGCGAACACGGCTCCGCTGTACGCGTACGATCATTCAGGCAACGCCTGCGCGATCAGTGGTGGCGCCTTCTACACTCCCACGACTGCGACATTTCCCGCTTCCTACGTTGGAAAATACTTCTTCGCCGACTTCTGCGCCGGCTGGATCCGTGTCCTTGACCCGGGCAACAACCAGGCAACCGGATTCGCGATGGGCATTTCGTTTCCCGTGGATCTCAAAGCCGGGCCGGACGGCGACCTTTATTACTTAGCCCGAGGGTCGAACGCCGTTTACCGTGTTTCCTACACGCCCACCGATGTCCAGGTGACCGTGCAGACCTCGCCGCCCGGGTTGACGTTCCAGGTAGACGGCGTCACCTACACCGGACAACAAGCGTTCACCTGGGCCCCTGCAAGCGGACACACAGTGGCCGCTATTTCTCCGCAGGGTTCGGGCAGCACCCGGCAGACGTTTTTCAGTTGGAGTGACGCCGGGGCCCAGACGCATGGGATCACCGCGCCGGCGAATCCGATGACCCTGACTGCCTATTTCAACACGCAGTACCTGCTGACCACCAGCGTTTCGTCCGGATCGGGGAACATCAACGCGAATCCCGGATCGGGTGACGGCTTTTACAATGCCGGGACTACGGTGTCGCTGACCGCCGCGCCCGCCGCGGGGTATGTATTCAGCGGGTGGAGCGGCGACATCAGCGGCACATCGAATCCCCTCAGCTTGAGCATGTCCGCCCCGCGCACTGTTGCGGCGTCCTTCACCGTCGCCCCGGTTTGCAGCTACGTTCTCAGCAGCAACGCTACCACAGTGGCGGCCACCGGCGATCTGCGGAAGGTGAACGTATCAGCGGGAAGCGGGTGTGTCTGGCAGGCGGCGTCGAATGCGGGTTGGGTATCGGTGGTTTCGGGAGCCTCCGGCGCGGGGGATGGGAGCGTGCGCTTCCGCGTGGATGCGAACATAGACAGCACGCCGCGCAGCGCCACGCTGACGATTAGCGGAGTGCCCTTCACGATTACCCAGGCGGCTGGGGGGTGCGGCTTCAACCTGACGAGTAATGACTCCACCCTGGCGGCTAGCGCCGGTTCCTACCAGCTTGTGATCACGGCTTCCAGCGCAACCTGCCAGTGGAGCGCTGCCGCTACTCCTTCCTGGATCGCGCTGACTACTGCTACTGCGGGATTAGGCTCGGGAACGCTGGGATTCTCGGTTTCTACGAACACAGGAACCGCCCCGCGAAGCGGCTACATTGTGGTGGGCGGGCAGTGGTGGCAGGTGATCCAGAAGGCGCTCTCGGCAACGCAGTTGTTCACCGACGTTCCGCTAAACTACCTGTTCTTCGATTCCATCACCTTGCTCAAACTGGACAACATCAGCCCGGGCTGCGGCGGGACCCAGTATTGCCCGGAAGGGCCGATGACGCGGTCGGAGATGGCGGCGTTCCTCATCCGCTCGCTATACGGGGAAACCTTCACTTTCTCGAGCGCCCCATATTTCACCGACGTGGGATCCGGACATCCATACTTCCGCTATATCCAAAAACTGCGCGAGATAGGAGTTACCAACGGATGCACCGCCACCACCTATTGCCCGGATGACACGGTGACCCGCGGACAGATGGCGGCCTTCATCGTGCGCGCGCGGCTGGGAATCACGTATGCGGACACCTTCCCCTCCCTGACGACGCCTCTGTTCGACGACGTGGCAACAGGGAATGTGTTCTTCGCCTACGTCCAGAAGCTGAAGGAACTGGGCATCACCAGCGGATGCACGTTGACCACGTACTGCCCGAACGAGCTGAACACGCGCGGGCAGATGGCGGTGTTCCTGGTAAGAGGGCTGTTGACACCGTAGCTACATCGAGCCAACGCCGGGGTTTGACGATACAATCATATCCGGCTTCTCCCCCGGGAGAGCCGTGGCCTCATTACGACGAGGAGGGAAAATGGTGCAACTGCGTTTCATATCCATAGCACTCATCGGGCTGGCTGCCGCGGGCGTTGTGACGGCCGCCGACGCGCCCCATCGCAAGGTGGACCCCACCTTCTTACATCGCTACATTCCGGATGTGCCGGAAAAGGATTCGGACCTCGCCACATCCACCTGCCGGTACAAGCCGCTGTTCGGCGCGGGCGATTCCGAGACGACGATCGTGCGCGGCGTGGCGCGGTACGGAGAGGTGACCATTGCTCCGGGCGGTAGCTGCAAGACGGTGAACTACCCGGCGGAGGAACAGGTGTACGTCATCATAGAGGGCAGCGGCGCGGTCCACCATGCGAAGGAAACGGCGCCGGTGAAGAAGCACGATTTCATGTACCTGCCGGCGACGGTGGACCATTCCCTGTCGAACAACTCCTCCTCGCCGCTGCGCGCCTTCGTCATGGGCTTCAAGATCCCGCCCGGCACACCGCCTCCGGCCAAGCTCGAGATCGCAAGTTATGATGACGTGAAGAAGCAGACCGTTGGCGGTCATCCGGATTCGGTGGTCTACCAACTGATGATGGGCGGGGTGGAAAGCACTCGCGACCGCATCGCCGCCGGGCATCTGCTCACCAGCCTGTACGTCATGGAGTTCGCCCCGGGCGGCACGAACTTTCCGCATCATCACGACAACGAGGAAGAGATTTACGTGCTGCTGGATGGGACAGGCGATATGGTGGCGGGGGGTGGCATGAACGGAGTGGAAGGCCGCCACCCGGCCAAGCCGGGCGATGCGTATTTCTTCCGCCTGAACTGCACGGTGGGCTTCTATAACAGCACGCAGGGGCTGGCGCACATTCTGGCCGTGCGCTCGACTTACCCGAGGCGCGCGCGGCATTAGTTTCTAGTGGCCGAGCGCCTGACGTCCTCCGAAGCGCTGGCTGTACCAGGCGCGGAGGCTGAATTTGTTCAGGATGGTGACGTCTTCCCCGTTAGGTCCGAATGCGTCGATGGCCTGTTCGGAATGGTCCGCGTATTGCGCCTCGCCGCCGTGCTGCACCATGGGGGCGCCCATGCGTTCATTAACGTACTTTTGCACCGCCAGCAACTTTGCGCCGCGGCGGTGTGGCTGCCCGTGCAGTGTTTCCACTGCCGCCAGGTTGCGGTGAGGCTGGCTGATGTCGATGATGTCGTAAAGGTCGTAATCGCCATGGATGTAGTTACCATCCAGGCGAAGGCACCCGTAGTGCTTGGAGTTCTTGTCCTCGTCGACCATGTAGGTGCGGCCGATCAATGGTTCCATCGATTTCCAGGCGGCCAAAGCCTTAGCTTCTTTTCCTGGCTTGAATGCTCGAGGATGGATACGAGGGTCCACTACCAGCCCGGCTAGAGTGTAGGGAGGATTATCGGCATCGGCGGTCTTCGCCTTGCAATCGATGCGCTTGGGAGTGTATCCGGCCTGGCCAACATAGCGTAAAGACGCCGGGTTGGTGCGGCGCACCAGGATCCACACCTGGAAGTGTGCCGCGGCTTCGAGAAAGATACGTTTGTCGGATGGGCGCATGCTATATAGTAAGGCGGAATTCGGGGGTGGACTCAATCACAGGGGGCCGCGGATGAACCCAATTCCAGTTGCTCAGATCGGAGGCTGGCAATCGCCGGGCTTGCCCGCTTCCAGTTGCAGCGTGGAATGCGTGATGCCGAAGCGGTCTCGGAGCAAGGCCTGTAGCAGGTTCAACACACAGTTGGAATCCGTGCCCGGCTCCACCGTGACGTGCGCGCTCAACGCCGTGAAGCCCGACGTGATCGTCCACACGTGCAGGTCGTGCAGATCCAGGACCCCGGGAACTTCATTCGCAGCGGTTATCAGTGCCGCCTGGTCAATATGTGCCGGAGCGCCTTCCATTAGGATGTGTGTAGCCTGGCTCAGTAGAGACCAGGTTCGCGGCAGGATCATCAGGCTGATCGCGGCGCTGATGATCGGATCAGCCAGATACCAGCCCTTGATCCAGATGAGAAGGCCGGCAACGATCACCCCCGCCGAGCCGAGCGTGTCGCTGAGCACTTCGAGATACGCCCCCTGGACGTTCAGGCTCTCCCCGGAACCCTGCCGCAGCAGAAATGCTCCCGCCAGGTTCACCAGCAATCCGGCCAGCGCGATAATCAACACCGGCATCCCCAACACCTCGGGCGGACTTTGCAAGCGCCTCCAGGCTTCGTAGAGAATCCCTATGGAAATCACGAATAGCGCCGTAGCGTTGGCGAGAGCCGCGAGGATCTCCGCGCGGTAATAGCCGAACGATTTGCCCGGCGTGGGATTGCGGGCGGCAAAATGGATGGCCAGCAACGAAAGGCCGAGCGAGCCCGCATCGGTCAGCATGTGCCCGGCGTCGGCGAGCAGCGCCAGGCTGTTCGCCCACACCCCGGCGGCGGCCTCCAACACCATGAGGAGGGTGGTCAGGGCGAAGACGAGCCATAGCCGCCCGCGGTTTTGCCGCCCTCCGAATTCAGGCGCAGCAGTGTCCATTGATTCTCCCGGTAGAGGATTTGCCGGCCGGAGCCTTTGTTTCCTCTACCTGGCTGGTGGGCTGGTGTCGTCGCCTTCGTAAAGCTTCTTCAACTCGGCGGCGCTCGGCGTGTTGCGCACCATTTCCTCGGCGTCATGGGCGAACTTGCGCATGATCTCGAGCAGTTCCCATTCGCGTCCCAGGGAGGTGTAGACATCCAAGCCTGCCAGCAGGAGAGCGAGGCATTCGTCCCCACGCTGGGCGACCTCCTCGCGGAGGTGGCGGAGTCCGGCGATGGAGTCGGGGTGAGGAGGATGACAAACCATGGAAGTGGTCCTCTAACTAAAAGAATAGGCGAAATTATTAGTCTCGCGCAATCAGATTTGTTTATTCACTTCCTTGACATTCTCGCCCCGCTGGCGCATACTGATGACTGGAAATATTCTCTGAGAGGGTTCGGGAGTGGGACGCTCCCGGCAACCATTCGCGGCACGCCAGCCCAGGAAGCTCTGAGAATCCCTCCTGGGCGTCGGCCCGCCGCCGGGAACCTCTAACTTCTCCTCTCTCTTTAACCCTAGGAATTGAGGAGCCTATGTTGAATACACTGCTTGCTAATGATGTTCGACAGACGCTGGAGCACTTCCGGCGCTCTGTGGATCAGATGTTCGAGAACTTCTATGGCTATCAGACCCAACCCGGGCCTGCGACGCCAGCCGCCGAGCGGACCTGGACTTTCAGTCCCGTCCTCGAGTCGGCCTGGACCGACAACTTCCTCAATCTGCGGGCGGTTCTGCCCGGCGTCACCGAAAAGGATGTCCGGGTAAGCGTGCAGAACAACCAACTCGTAATCGAAGGCGAACGCAAGGCGCCGGAAGGCTTCGAAAAGAACGCGTTCACCCAACTGATGTACGGGAAATTCTATACGGCTGTGACTCTCCCCGCGGGTCTCGATGTGGATCATGTGCAATGCAAACTGCACAATGGCATCCTCGACATCCGGATGCCGATCCTTGAATCGAGCAAACCCAGGCAGATCCAGATCCAGACGGAAGAGCGGAAAGTCCTTACCAGCTAAGGAGCCAATTTCAGAGAGCAGCAGGGGCCGATCCTGGGCAGGGCGGTCCCTGTTTTTCCTTTCGCGGAGCGAGCCGCGTGGTTCCGAGCGTCCTTCTGCGCAGGATCACCAGGGTTTGGTCATCTGTTACCGGTCCGGTTCCGGTCCACGCCTCGAGGGCAGCATGGAGCGTCGAAAGGATTTCATCGAGCGGCAATGCGCGGCGCAGGCGCACGAACTCCGCAAGCTGTGCCACCCCGAACTCCTCACCGGCGGTATTCTCCTGCTCTGAGATGCCGTCGCTGTAGAGAACCACCAGGTCTCCGTCCTGCAAGATGGTGGATCCCTCTTCGTAGCTCAGGTTAGGCAGCAGACCGACGAACATCCCGCCCGTTTGCAGTTGTTCCACCGCTCCGCTGGCGCGAACCAGCAGACCTGGAGTATGCGCCGCGTTCACATAGCGGAAGGCGCCGGTCGCCGGATCGAAAACAGAGGCGAACACCGTCACAAACCGGTTCGGAGCACAGGTGGGATTCATGCTCCGGTTGAGCACGCGCATGAAGTCGGCAATCGTGCCGCAGGTTTCAAACAGCGCCTGCACACGAGCCTGAAGGCCCATCATCATCAGCGCGGCAGGCATGCCTTTGCCCGCCACATCGGCCACCACAATGCCGTATGTGCCTCCGGAGAGCTTCAGGTAGTCGTGATAGTCGCCGCCCACGGTACGGCAGGGGTTGTGGAGGCCCACCAGTTCCAGGCCGTCCCATTTCGGAGCCGCCGCCGGCAAATGCCGGCGTTGAATCTCCGCGGCCTGGTCCAGTTCCGCCATGTGCCGGCGCTCGGCTTCTTCCACCAGCGCCAGCCGCTCCCGTTCGATGCGGATTGCCGCTACGTTGGCCATCACGGTGAGAAGGTTCAGATCATCGTTCTTGAAGCGCCTCAGATAATTGAGGGCATCGACGTACAACAGGCCGATCACCCGTTCGTCGGTCTGCAGCGGCACCGCCATCAGCGATCGCACGCCTTGAATCACAATGCTCTTGCGCTCTTTGAATCCGGGAGCCTCCGCGACGCTTTGAATCATCAGTGATTGCCGGTCGTTCATCACCTGGTCGCGCACCGCCGTGCTGATGCGGAATTCGCCGCCCCGCGACGCCTTTTCCACCAGGCGTTCCCCTTCGAGCACCAGAAGCACGCCGCGCTCGGCGCTCACCGCTTCGAGCGCCAGGTCGAGAATCACCGGGAACATCTCCTCGAGCGGCCGCCGCACCGCCAGTTCCCGTCCCACGCGGATCAAGGCTTGCAGCGGGCTCACCCACTGTTTGGCGATCTCCGGAGACGTGGATGGCTGCGCGCTCGACTCGAGAACATCCTTCAGTTGAATGGCCACGGTTCCCGGAGCCTTCACGTCCATCCGGCTCGCCTCGAACATCACAGTCTGCGAAGCGGTCTCCCGTTCGCGAAACTGCAAAGTCATCTGACTCGCCGCCACACAATCGCCGGGGCGCAGCGTGTGCGCCCTCTGGAGCGGAGTCCCGTTGATCCGCGTTCCATTCGTGCTCCCCAGATCGCGAACTGTCCAATGCGATCCGTCGTAGGCAAACTGCATATGTTTGCGGGACAGCTCCGGATCCTGAGGAAAGGACAACTCGCAGGTGGGGCAGCGGCCTACCGTCACCGGCCGGTCCTCCAGCTTGACAACGCGGGTGGAGCCGTCGCCGTGCGTGATCAGCAGTTCGTGCATTGCCGGAATACGTTCAGAGTAGCGAAACGCCGCCGTCTCATCAATGCCGTGGCGCAAGCACAAACACCGGAACCGGCGAGAAGGTGTATACCTAGACTGATGAAGACCCGCCGGCATTTTCTCGCCACCGCCGCCGCGCCCGCCGTGGCCAGCGGCTTTCCCGCCATCGTAAAAGCGGCCGCCCTCGGCCTTGGCGGAGCCACCGCTCCCAGCGACCGCGTCACCCTTGCCACCATCGGCTGCGGCGGCATGGGCAACGGGCATATCAATGCGTTCACCAAACTCCCCCACGTTCAGTACGTCGCTGTCTGCGACGTCGACGATGAGCACCTCACCGAAGCCAAGGAAAAGATCGACAAGAAGTACGGCAACAAGGATTGCGCCGCCTACCGCGCCTTCGAAGAGGTGCTGTTCCGCCGCGACATCGATGCCGTCACCATCGCCACGCCCGATCACTGGCACGGCATTGCCGGAACCATGGCCGCCCGCGCCGGCAAGGACATCTACGGCGAAAAGCCGCTCGCCCACTCGTTTGCCGAAGGGCTCTCTATCGTTCGCGCCGTGGAGGAGCACAAGCGCATCTGGCAAACCGGAAGCTGGCAGCGCTCCAAAGAGCAGTTCCACCGCGCCTGTGAACTGGTCCGTAACGGCAGGCTCGGCAAGATCCGCCGCGTCGAGGTAGGCCTTCCCGACGGCCCCTTCGACTACAAGAAAGTCGAAGGGAAGACCGCGTTTACCGAACCCCCAGCGACTTTTCTCTACGACCGCTGGCTGGGACCGGCGCCCGAGGCTCCCTACTGCGAGGCCCGCTGCCACTGGAATTGGCGTTGGAATCTCAACTACGGCGGCGGCCAGTTAATGGACTGGGTGGGCCACCACGTCGATATCGCCCATTGGGGCCTCGGCTTTGATCACACCGGGCCGTACCAAATCGAGGGCAAGGGCGAATACCCGCCGGTCAACGAACTGTGGAACGCCGCCCGCCGCTACCGCATCCATGCGAGGTATCCCGGCGATATCGAAATGGTGATAGCCGGCGGTTACGACGATATCCGCTCCGGCACCCGGTGGATCGGGGAGCACGGCTGGATCTGGGTGGATCGCCGGGGGATCGAAGCCGGTCCGGAAAGCCTGCTCTCTTCAGAAATCGGGCCGAACGAGATCCACCTCACACGATCCACTGATCATTATGCGCAGTTCATCGAATGCGTGAAGTCGCGCAAGCCGACGCTCACTCCGGCCTCGGTGGCTCACCGTTCGGCCACTCCGGGTTGGTTGGGACAAATCGCCATGCTGACCGGCCGCAAGCTGCGCTGGGACGCTGAGCATCAACAACTCCTCAATGACGAGGAAGCCTCCAAAATGCTCTCCGTCAAGATGCGCAGCCCCTATCAGTTGTAAGAAAGCCGAGCCGGACCAGCCATTCACGAGTTCTTCCACTCCGGCGGTGCGCGAGCCTCTGCGCACCCGCTCCAGCGAACTTCCGATTTCCGCCACACACGGGTTCAAACGAACTCCGAACTGCCGATAAGGGATTACATAGGAACCATGTGACACCTGCGAAACCACGCCGCGAGGGATGGCCGGGCGCCCGGAGGGTTGCCCGCAGTTGTCTTCTAATCTTTGTTTTCGTAGTGGGCGCGCAGGTTGGAGATGGCGGCGTGGACTCGCTGCAAGAGGATCCCGAATACACCATCGGCAGCGACAACGCCTACCCGTATCACTATCTGGATTCCTCCGGTAGAGCCGATGGAATGACAGTCGAGGTGATGAATGAAGCAGCCGCCAGAGCTCGAATCCGCATTCGTTGGGTGAGCCGCCTGGAGGGTTCGCGCGCGGCATTCAACCGCCACTCCGTGGACCTCTGGCCCCTCCTCTCCGCCCAGCGGCAGATGTGGCCGGACCTGCATTTCACCGCCCCCTATCTGCGCAACTCTTACATTGCCTTGGCTGTTGATCCCTCCTTCACCACCCGCGCCGGGCTTGCGCTTGTCCGCCGGGTAACCCTGGTTTCCTACCCGCTGGTTACGCGCCTCACGCGAGAGGTTTTCCCAGAGGCGGAGTTGGCGCCTCGAGGATCGCGCGAGGAGGCCTTCGCCGCCCTTTGCACGGGGCAGGCCGACGTCATGGTTAGTGAAAGCCGTGCCATTCAATACCAGTTGCTGCACTATCCGCCGGATTGCAGGAATCTCTCCTTCCACACAACCGGTCTCGATCTGCCCGTCAGCGAACTGTCCATTGCATCCACTGAAGAGGCCGCGCCCGTCGCGGAGAGGCTGCGTGAAGAGATCGGCGCCATGCTCGCCGATGGGACCATGGCCCGGATCCTCAGGCGATGGAACTACTATTACAGCGGCGAGGCGGAAATGCTTTACCGGGAAATGGAGGCGTATCATGCCAACCGGTTGTCCGCCATGCTCGCTGGAGCGCTTGGCGTGGTTTCGATCCTTCTGTTTGTGCTCTTGGTTCGCATGCGCCGCGCCAAGCAGGAAGCCATCGCCGCCAACGCCGCCAAGAGCCTCTTTCTGGCCAATATGAGCCACGAAATCCGTACGCCGCTACATGGCATTCTTGGCATGACCCAGTTGCTTTCCGAGACTCCCCTCGCCGCTGAGCAGAAAGAATTCCTCGGAATGATAGCGGACTCCGGCCAGACGCTTCTCAGTCTTGTCAATGACCTGCTCGATCTCGCCAGGATTGAGCGCGGGCACTTCGAGTTGCAGCGCCGCGACTTCGATCCGGCTGGGGTCCTTGCGGAAACTGTGCGCCTTTTCGAACCGCAGGCCGCCAACAAGGGCATCCGGCTCGAATTCGCCATGCCCGGCTCGCTGCCTCCCCTTGTGAACGGGGATGCCGGCCGCATCCGTCAGGTGCTGAGCAACCTCATCACCAACGCCATCAAGTTCACCGCGCGCGGTTCGGTCTGCGTCACTGTTGCCGCACGAGACATGTCTGGAGCCATTGAGCTTTGCGTTGCAGTGGCCGACACAGGCATTGGCATCTCCGAAGAGGGGCGGAAAAAGATCTTCGAGAGGTTTTACCAGGCCGACCCATCCATCTCCCGCCGTTTCGGCGGCACCGGCCTCGGCCTCGCCATCTCCAAGGAGATTGTGGATGCCATGGGAGGCGTCATCAGCGTGGAAAGCACCGTCGGGAAAGGGTCCACGTTCCGGCTCTCACTGCCTCTGCCGGTTGCCGCGCCGGCAGTCCCCACAGAAAGCTCTCCCGGCGCCGCCTCATCCATTGGGCAGGAATCGAAGCCGGCCTCCATCCTCCTGGTGGAAGACAATCCCGTCAACCAGCGCATCGCGCAGCGGTTGCTTGAAAAGGCCGGCCACCAGGTGGTCGCCGCTCCCGACGGAGAATCCGCCCTCCGCGAATGGCAAGCCAAGCCCTTTGACGCCATCATCATGGACTGCCAGATGCCCGGCATGGACGGCTTTGCGGCCACCGTGGAAATCCGCAAGCGGGAAACCACCGGACACCGCATCCCCATCATCGCCCTTACCGCCGGAGCCATGAAAGGGGAACGCGAACGCTGCCTCGCCGCGGGAATGGACGACTATCTCACCAAACCCATTGATCTGATAGAACTCAACCGCATCCTCAACTCCTGGGTCAACTCGACACATCAGCCCAAGCCTCGCTAACATCAAGGGCGGAGGGCGATGGCCCAGCAACGCGATCGAGCCAGGTTTCCGGCTTGGCTGTATCCCAATCTCCTCAGTCTGGACGCGCCCGTGGTGGCGCTGGTGTGGCAGAGTTTCCTCGCCCATTGCTACATTCTTCCCATCCGCGAATCCGGCCGCGTGGTTCTGTTCCTCAGCGTGTGGTGTATCTATCTGGCGGACCGTCTTCTGGACGTACGCCTCCCCGCGCGCGCCCTCGAGCCGGCCCGCCACCGTTTCTACCGCCGCTACCATAAGCAGGCCCTGTGGCTGCTGGCCACGGTGGCGTTGCTGAACCTGCTGCTCATCATCTTCTGGCTGCGTCCCGCCGTCTTTCATAACGGACTCATCGCCCTGGCCGGCGTCAGCTTGTACTTCGTCCTGGTGCACACGCGCCGCAGTCCGTTCCGGCTTCCCAAGGAACTCGTCGCCGCCCTGCTGTTCACCTTGGGTACGTTTCTCGTACCGTGGACCATCGCCGCCCACCCGTTCGAACAACTCCTGCGGCCGGCAGTCGCCTTTCTGCTGCTCTGCTTCGCCAACCTGGTGGCCATCGAAATCTGGGAGTGGCGCGAGTTGCGCGGCGGCGCGCCGCCACAACCCCATCCGCTGACGGTTGCCTCGGGCCGGTTCTTTCTTGTTTGGACGCCGCTGCTCGCCCTGGCCAGCTTACTGCCTGGCGACGCCCTCTTCTACAGGGCAGTGGCCCTCAGTACCGTGGCTACAGCTCTCCTGTTCGCCCGCGGAAGCAGGATGAGCCTCGAAGTGCGCCGCGCGCTGGTCGACGGCGTGCTGCTCAGCCCGCTCCTGTTTCTGCTATGAATGCCGACCCCATCGCCGCATTCTACCGTTGGATCGAGTACGCGGCGTTCGGCAAGGCTCTGGAACGCCGGCGCTTCGCCTTCCTCTCCCGCGCCGCGCGCGCGCGCCGAGTATTGATTCTCGGCGAGGGGGACGGCCGGTTTCTCGCGCGCTTCCTTGCAGTCAACGATGCCGCACAGGTGGATGTAGTGGAAGCAAGCGCCGCCATGCTCGCCCTCGCGCGCGAACGGCTGCCGGCGCCTGCCGCGCGGCGCGTTCGCTTCCATCACCAGGACGCCCTTTCCGCGCCGCTGCCCGCTGATTCCTACGACCTCATCGTCACCCACTTCTTTCTCGATTGCTTCGCCGCCGACGACGCCGCGCGGCTTATCGCCAGACTCGCCGCCGCGCTGCTGCCAGGAGGCGCGTGGATTGTGAGTGAATTCGAGGAACCGCCCGGCCGTGTCGCGCGTCTCCATGCCCGCCTCTGGCTCTCCGTGATGTACACCTTCTTCCGCTTTACCACCGGCCTCACCGCCGGCAAACTGCCTCCCTATGCCGCGCTGCTCTCCCGCGCCGGGCTCATCCGCGAAGAGCAGCAGCAGGCGCGGTGGGGGCTAATGGTTTCGCAACTATGGCGCAAGCCTGCCGCGGCCGACGCCCCACAACATAGCTTTGATACTCTTCCTTTGTGCGGATTTCCCTAGGTCTTCTAATTGGCGTCCTGCTCGCCGGCGCCGTTCAACCTGCGCTCGCGGACAGCATTCGCCTTCCTTCCGGAGCCATCCTGCGAGCAGTCACCGAAGAAGGTGTCCGGCCCCCGGTCAAGCCAGGTGTTGCCGTGCTCGCCGGTTTCGCATCGCCTGTCTACTCCCGCGACCGCATTGCCATTCCGGCTGGGAGCAAATTGAAGCTCACCATCGGCGATCCCGTGCCGCATAAAGGCCCCAGCGCTCTGCGCCGCGCCGCGCTCATGATGGCTGGGCGCACTCCGCAATTCCATCATCCCAACGATGCGTCCGTGCGCTCCGCCGAACTGCAGCTCCCTTCCGGAGCCGCGCTGCCGCTCGATGTGGATCTTGTCGACCTGTTCCCGGATTCCCCTGTCCGGCCGAAGAAGGGCCATGCGCCTCGCCCGCCGAAACGCGCCAGCGTCATCGTGCGCTTGAAAAACCCCGTCGACGTCCCCGAATCCGCGCCGCTCCCCGCTTATGCCGGTGAAACCGTACCGGCCGGGGCTTCGCTGCGTGTCATGCTGCTCTCTCCCTTGAGCGCCTCCGGAAATGCCAACGGCGATACCGTCCGCGCCCGTCTGCTTCAACCGCTGCTGGTGGATGGCCGCGTGGCGCTGCCGGAGGGAACCGAACTCGAAGCTTCCCTGGTGCGCCGCAAGCCGCCCCGCTCCTTCAGCCGGTCCGGCTCATTCGGATTGAACTTCCGCAAAGCCATCGCCCAAGGCGGGCTCACATGGGACATTTCGGCGGACCTCAGCGGAGCCGTGGCAAGCCGCGGCGGCGTGCACATCGACCCGGAGGGTACCCTCTCCGGCGGCAGCAGAAGCAAGAAGCGCGCCGCCATCGACCTCGGCGTCGCCTACGTCGCAGGCAAGATCGTGGACGACCTCGTCGAAGAAGGCATCAAAGCCATCTGGACCACGGCAAGCTCCGGCACGGTAGCCGGAGCCGCCCGTTGGGTCGGCATCGGATCCGGCGCATTCCTGTTCTTTCTGCAGCAGGGAAGGGACGTCTATCTACCCCAATATTCGGAATTGACTGTAACCCTGAACCGCCCGCTCCTCATTGGAGCGCCTTCGAGCAAACCCTAACGCCTCTCTTGCACAGAAGATCTGGACTCCCGCCAGAGTGAAAGTGGCGGCGACGTACAGGCCCCAGAGGAGTCCAATTACCGGCGCGGGGAGTACTTCGGGTTTGTTCGCTGCGAGGCGCTCCAGCAGCGGGACGCTTCCAAACTGGCCGAGCGGCATCGCCGGCAAAAGGCCGTTCGCCTTGTGGATCAGCAATCCGGCATAGTAGGGCAGCAGATAGACGTGCGTGGCGAACAACTCGAGCGCCGCAAAGCAGAGTCCGAGCATCGCGAAAAGCTGCGGTCCCAACCCGAACCGCAGCAGAACGCACTCGGCAATCACCAGAGCGTACAAGTACCAGCCGGTGGACGACGAAACACCCGAGGCGGCGAACGTCAGCAGCACGTGATACCCGATTCCCGCGGCAAACGTCCAGTAAAGAGCAGCAATCATTCGCGCCCTGGTGTGTCTTCTCGAGAACACCCTTCTCAGGATGCCCGCCGCAGCTATCAGGTAGAGAACGGCGAACAAGTGGTACATCCAACTGCGCGCCTGAAGGAAACTCCAGCCGCCGAACCAGATGTGGGAAACGAAGGTGGAATCGATTGCGTTGCGCCAGCCCACTTGCGGAATCAGCTTCGCCAGTTCCCACTTCGGCATGCCTCGTAAAGCCACTTCCTGCTGAACACCGGAGAAGGACCCGTGCAGCATCCAGTTCCGCGCGTAGAACCATCCGGCAATAAGGCCGGCCAAAAGCGCGCACAGTGCCCGCCGGCCCACCGGTGCAGGAAGGAACTCGCGAATCCACCGGCCGGCGAGCCTCGGTTGTGCGGGCGAGTTTCTGAGAAGCGCAAAGGGCACGTCCCGCGCCCCCAAAGTACGAGGAGCACCGCGATGATGCGCGGCGCGGGCGGGCTCCGTTTTGCGCGTGTTCCTCAATAACAGCATGGTGCGGCGCAGGGACATCAAGCCTACAACCGGAATTGCCGTGAGAAAATATGCCTTGGTAAGAAGCCCCAAACCGAGCGTGACCCCGCACCACATGTTCGTGCCCCCGCGCACGAGCAGCAGTTGGAAAGCGGTCATCAGAACGAGCGCCAGCGTTTCGTTGCTCACCCGGCACAGGTTGAGCATCAGTTCCGGCATCGCCGCCGCCAGGCTGACTACGGCCAGCGCGTGCCCGTCGTCGCACAGCACTTCTTTCGCCATGAGGAAGCCGAGCGGGACCACGAGCGAGGCGAGCGCCGCTCCGGCCAGCCGCAACAACCAGACGCGTTCCGCCAGCGGACGGGCGGCGATGAGGCGGTAGGGCATCGCCATCACCGCGTAGTAAAGCGGGGGCTGCTGCGCCTCATACTGTCGCGGAGCCGTCACGTGCCGCGGTTCGTGCGGCTTCTGTGGCGGCAGGGAGCGCAGCGCCTCCACGCGCTGCCGGCGGTCCCGTTCCGGGAGTTGCCACCAGACGTCGTGCGAAAGATGCGGCCCGCCCCAATCCCGCAGCATCCACGGCAGCGGCGCCGAACGCAGCGATTCAGTCGTTTCGCGCGAAATTCGCGAACTTTCCTGGTCCGGCAACGATTGGTCGAGGCTTACACTCTGGATATACGAAAAATGAAAGGGCTCGTCGAACCCCTCCCACAACGGAACCACGCTGCAATAGAACAGGCACCGAAGCAAAAAACAAAGCCAGACAAGCGATACCAGCCCTGGGTGCGCGAACCTCATGAATCATTGCCGTCAGCCGGCAATTCAAAGACCCGCGCGAGCGGCTTTCCGCCACAGCGGCGGAAAATTCCCTTAATTGTTTCGTGCGAAGACGGCGGAGTCCGGATTTCCCGGCCCGAAATGCTTCAGCATTACCAGGTTTTCCTTGTCGCTGCGGTTGGTCACCGTCACGCCGCGCCCCGCCGCCGCGGCCGTCACGAACAACTCATCCTTGGTCATTTCACCGAAGCGGATGAGAGAAGGCGTCTCCACTTCCATCTTGCCGATGCTCCCCCATCCCTGTACGACGATCAGCCCGTAAGCGGCGGCGTCCTTCACCGTCACCGAGCGCCCGGGGAACACCGTCAATTCCTTCGCCGAATAGTGGCCCGTGGAGTAAACTACCCACTTCTCCGAATATCCATCCTGCGCCATTTCGGCCTCATGCCGAACCGGCGTGGGATGGAAGAGGCGGTGCTTGGCGAACTCGGGGTCCACATTCGCCTCCCAATCGAGCATGCTGAGGATGTAGTCCAGGTCGTGGTGATGCTCCGGCGGCACGTCTTTCACCAGCAGATCCCACGGCACATAGCGGCCTTCCACCATGGACTGGAACATCCCGAATACGTCGGAGTTCACCTGCGGCTCATAGGTCACCAGCGACCCCGGCGCGTGCAGGATTCCGGCGTCGATCTGCCACCCCGACCCCGGCTTCAGCTTGTACGCCTTCGAGTGGTAGAGGATGCCGTTGTCTCCCTCGTTCCAGCGCTCGAGACACCGCCGCACGTCGTCCCGCGTCGTCCCCGGCTCCAGCCCCATGAAGGTGTAGGGGAAATTGTTGTCCTTGAAGTTGTATTGGGGCGGAAAGTAGTAGGCCTCCGGCTTTCCCTTCTGGCCCACCCGTTTGGCGAATTCATCGCTTTGGTGCATGTGGTGGGGAATGGGCCCGAGGTTATCGAAGAACTTGCACAGCAGGTTCCAGCCGCCTTCCCGCTGCATCACATCCGAGCCGAGAAACTCGTCGCCGATGGTCTCGATGGCCGTCTTCAACAGCACGCGCTGCCCGTCCATGTCGATGTAGCTCAACCCCTCGTCCTCCGGCGTGCCGGGGCCGTTGGCGGCGTTGGTGGTGGAGGAAAACCACCGCTCATCGATGCCCCCGCGATGCGCGCCATAAGCGTAGAGGTCGCGCGGATCGAGCTTCAAGCGCCCGCCCGGCATCAGAAACGAACGCGGCACCCAACACGGGGCGAGCCGGACGATACCTTCGTTGGTCTTCAGTGCTTCACGAAGCAACTCAGTTTTCGAGGACGCAATTGTGGAGGCCATGGATTCGCTATTGTAGCGCTTATGGCGGCGCTGGGGGCCAAACTCCGGCCCCCAAACGATTGCCCACGCCTCAGCCGGCGGCAAGAAATTCGATGCACACGCAGGACGGCACTTCCAGCACCTGTCCCGTAGGCGTCAGCTTGCCGCTCTTGCGGTCCACCTGGAACGTTACCAGGTTGTCCGTGTTCTGGTTGGCCGCCAGCATGTAATTGCCCGTGGGGTCCAGCGAAAAGTTCCTCGGGATCTTCCCCTGCGTGGAGACGCGCTCCACATGGGTCAGCGTCCCCTGCTTGGGATGAATGGAAAACACGGCAATGCTGTCGTCACCGCGATTGGAAGCATAGACGAACTTCCCGGCGCGGTCCACCTGAATCTCGGCGCAGTTGTTCTCGCCGGAAAATCCCGCAGGCAGCGTCGTAATGTTCTGCACCTCGCGCAGGCTGCCCTTGGCGGCGTCGTAAGCAAAGGCGATGACGCTCGAGCCCATTTCGTTCAGATCATAGGCAAACGGGGCTTTCGGAGCGAACGCGAAGTGGCGCGGCCCCGATCCGGGCTTCACGCTTACTGACGGCGGATCGTTGGGTGTGATGGCTCCGGTGGCCGCATCGAAGCGGTAGATCATGATCTTGTCCAAGCCGAGGTCGGGAACAAAGAGAAACCGGTTGTCGGGCGACAGCACAACGGCGTGCGCGTGCGGTCCGCGCTGGCGCCGCGGGTTCGCGCTCGATCCCTCATGCTGCCGCAAAGACACCTGTTGCCCCAGTTTGCCGTCCGCCTCCAGGTGAACCGTGGCCACGCTGCCGCTTCCGTAATTCGCCACGGCAATCGTCTTCCCGGTCCTGTCCACCACCAGGTGGCAGGCGCCGCCGCCGCCCGAATCGACCCGGTTGAGAAATTTCAACTCGCCGCTCTTATTGTCGACGGCGAAACTCGAGATCGCCCCGTGAACCCGCCCGTTGTTCCCCAGTTCGCTCACGGCGTACAGGTAACGCCCGCTGGGGTGAAGCGTGACCCACGATGGCCGTTCCACTTCCCCGGCCAGTTTAATGGGATCGAGTTTCCCGGAGCCCGGGTCGAACCGGGTGACATAGATTCCCTTGCTTTTCGGCCCTGTGTACGTGCCCAGATAGACGAGGTAGGAGGACGGCTTTGCGGCCACAACCGAGGCCGTAATCGCGCCCAGTGACGTGCGCGTGAATTGCCGGCGGGAGATGCCAGGAATTGAAAAAGAGGATGAGGTGTGCATAGGCGACCATGTAGATATTCTCAAATTGAGGCGCGCAATGGAATGCCCGCCTGTAGACTGGAGAATCATGCATCGTATGAAATTGTGGTTCCTCTTCGCCACGCTGGCCTGCGCGCTGCCGGGCCAGGAGACCCGCTATGAAAAAGTGAACCCCGCGCCCACCCCCGCCGGGGACGCCAAACCCAACAGCGACAAGGTGCCCGGCGTCTACGCCATCGAGGGCCGCTTCGACCGCGTCCTCGTGCTGCGGTTCAAGTACAACACCGACCTGCTCGCCGGAATCCAGAAGATGGTGAAGCAGGAAAACATCCGCAATGGAGTGATCCTTTCCGGGGCAGGATCCGTGACGGGCTATCAGATCCACCAGGTGAGCAATCGCACCTTCCCCTCGAAGAACATGTTCGTGAAGAACCCCACGGCGCCCGCCGACATCATCAGCATGAACGGCTACGTCATCAACGGAAAGCTCCACGCCCACCTCACCATGGCGAATCCCGAAAAAGCCTTCGGCGGCCACCTCGAGCCGGGAACCACGGTCTTCACCTTCGCCATCGTGACCATCGGCGTGCTGAATGAGGGTGCGGACCTGAGCCGTGTCGACGACAAGACCTACCGGTAGGCGCGCGTTACGCTAGCAGGTGCAGGAACAGGTCGACGCTCATCAATCGCCGCTTGAGGCCTCTCCCGTCATAGAAAGTGCCGTCCTGCGCGTCGTAGGCGGTGACGTGCCCGGACGGGTCGATGTGCACGTTGATGTAGTGATTCGAAGTCTTCGATCCCAGAATAGAGTGCCCCCCGAGCGCATCCGCAATGTGGCGCTGCAAGGCTTCGAGGTTCGGCGTTCTGCCCCGCCCTTCGAGGAATTCGCGCCGCTGCTGCACGAAGGCTTCCAGGGTCCAATCCCCCGTCAGGTTCGCGGAAAATTCGAAGAACTGGCGCGGCAGATCCAGATCCCGGATCCCGGCGGTAAACCGCAATCCGCAATCCTGCGCCACGGACGTAATGGTATAGCTCGACAAACCGCGGCTTCGAAGCGCGCTGTATTCCGCGCTCGGCGGAACCGAGTCCAGCATCGCATCGGGAAAGATCAGCATCCGCGGAAGCGGATCCCTGCCGCCCTCCCGAATCAAACCCAGGCGCGCGAGCGTCTGCTCGTACAACTCATCGGCCGTCACCCGAACCCCTTGTTGCACGAAGAGGCCATGGGCGATTGCACAGAATCCGCAATTCGTCTTCGAACTTCCAGGATTGTATGGTGTGCTCATCCCTCCCTCCACTGCTGCCTACAGCAGCCGTTTCCCAGTCTCCGCGTCGAGGAGCCAGGAACTCTTGGGCTCCATCGCCGCCTCCACGCGAACACCGTTGCGAAGCGTGATCACCCTCTCTCCCCCAGCCTTCGTGTGCACCAGAACCACGCCTCCGCCGGCGTGAACCACGCTATCCCCATCCGCGTAGATATGCGCTCCCGCCCCGCGAAAGATTTCGCGCCACCGCGCAGGATCAGCAATGGGCGCGATCGAAAACCAGACCCGGTCCCTTTCCTTGCCCGCCAACCGCAGATAAGGCGCAAACCGTTTTCCTCCTCCCAGATCGAAGGCGCCTTCACCGCGTTCGAGCGGCAACCCCGTCACCTCCCGCGAAAATGCGGCATCCAGCCGTTCGCCATCGCAGTATCCGGGCAATCCCTGAAACACGACGTGGCGCCCGCCTGCCATCACCTTTTCGCGAATCATACGCCGCTCGGCTGCGCGCAGCAGCCACGTGTTACCGAACACCACCACGCGGAAGCGGTCGAGCGCTACGCGTTCCAGGTCGCGTAAATGGATGGTTTCCACCGCCGCCCCGCTCTGATAGGCAGCGCCGGCGGTACGGTTCACCGCCCACGAATCCGTCATCGGGTCCGCCGCCGGCATCGCGGCGGTATAAAAATACACCTCCGTATCGAACACCAGCAAAACGTCGCCCGCCGGCTGGTACGGCTGGGCATGATAGCGCTCCAGCGCCTCTCTGATGCGGCGAATCTCCGCCATCAGGCGCCGGTCGGCCCACCACCCACTCGCGTTCGCCGGCCCGAAATCGTAATACCACAGTCCTGCGCCGCGGACGTAGCTCTCCACCACGTTGCGCCGCAGAATGGCGAAATCGGCGGGGATGTCCGTCAGTTGAAACGCCGTATCCACATCATTGCGCCAGCGCCAGGACGGAGTCTGGTCCATCTCGTCGAGCCACAGCTTTCCGTGCAGCCGCACCGTCTCCACCAATCCGCGCGTAATGCCGCACCCGCCCATGTCACGATACGCTGCTCCGTAGGCTTGCGGCGCGCTGAGGTAATCCACGTCCCTGGCGACCAGCACCTTGTCCAGGCACAAGTGCCCGCCCGTCGCCTGCCGGTCAAACAGGGAAAAGAAGTACCCGTAAAAGACTCCCGTCAGGATGCGGCGCGGCCAGTTCCGCTTCACCGTTCCGCAGAAGTGTATGATCCGCTCAGCCACCAGTTCCTGCTGGCAGCGGTAGTAGTCGATAGTCCCCTCGCGCTTCCTGGGATCGCGAAACATACCGTCGTCCAGCGCCTCGCGTTCCGCCATTCCGGGCACCGGCAGGTGAGGCTTTCCCCGCGATTGGCGCCACTGGCGGAAATGGCGCTGCATCGGCTCGCTGAGGTCCGGCTCATTTCGCATGAAGCCCCAGTAGTGCCACTCGCCGTACACGCCGCAGGCCAGGTGGACTCCTGCCAGGGCCTTCCCCTCCTCGCATCCGGCCAGCCCGCGCAGCAACTCGATAGTCTTCCCGGTCGCCATCTCCTTCCACCTCTCCGAGGCAAGGCTCACGCGGCGCGTCCGGCGCAAATCGTCCATCAGATAGCGGGCCGGCTGATCGCGTTCCACCTGCTCGAGCGGACCGTTCGCGTACACGACGCACTCTTCCGGATTCTTCTGCGCCCACCAGCGTGGAGCATTCAGGTGCCACCGCAGCACGACGGAAGCTTCTCCACAAGCGGAGAGCACCCCGGCAATCTGCCGCCGCGCGGGCGTAAAATCGAACGCGTCCTCCCGCGGCCACAGGTCTTCGAGAAACACATCCACCTGGAACAGCCGGAATCCGGCATCCGCGAACTGCCGCAAGTGCTGTTGCGGCAGTTCATCGAAGCTCCAGCGCCCACCGGTTGCATCCGTCAAAGCGTAGAAGCTCGCGTACACCGGTTTGCCGTCGATGTGCAGAGTGGGCTTGTTGTTCCACCCAGCCACCCACGCCTCACGCGGCGTGGACGCGCCCGCCACCGGCAGAGCCGCAATGGCGCTCGTTTGAAGAAATTGCCTCCGGCGCATGATCCATTTCAGTTTTGCAGATCAGAAACCCCCGGCAAACACCGGCCTCGTAGGCATAAGATAGGTACCACATGTGCATTGTTACGCTCTTTGTTTTCGCCGCCGCCCTTCTCTCCGCCCAGCCGCGTTATGAACTCCTGCTCAAAGGCGGCACGCTCATTGATCCGAAGAACCATATCAACGCCGTACGCGATGTCGCCATTCAGGATGGAAAGATCGCCGCCGTGGCGCCCTCCATCGCCGCAACCCAGGCGCGCAAAGTAGTGGATGTCCGCGGCCTCTACGTCACTCCCGGCCTCATCGACATTCATGCGCACGTCTTCACCGGAACCCACGGCGGCATGCTCGCCGGCGGCGATTGGAGCATCTTTCCCGATACGTTCGCCTTCCGCACGGGCGTCACCACCGTGGTGGATGCCGGCTCCTCCGGGCGACGGAATTTCGCCGAATTCCAGCACAACGTCATCAACCGCGCCCGCACGCGCGTTCTTGTGTTCCTCAATATCCTCGGCGCCGGCATGCCAGGCGATAACGCCGAGCAGGACGTGAACGACATGGACGCGAAAGCCGCCGCCGATCTCGCCATCGCCAACCGCGACACCATCGTCGGCATCAAAGTGGCGCACTACCAGGGGCCCGACTGGAGGCCCGTCGAGCGCGGCGTCGAAGCCGGAAATATGGCGAACATTCCCGTGATGGTGGACTTCGGCACATTCCGCCCCGAGCGCCCGTTCCAGGACCTCGTTCTGCACAAACTCCGTCCCGGCGATATCTACACGCACGCCTTCTATGGACCTGTTCCCATGCTCGATGAGAAGGACCGCCTGCTGCCCTATCTGTTCGAGGCGCGCAAGCGCGGCGTGATTTTCGACGTGGGTCATGGCGGGGCAGCGCTTGCTTTCCGCCAGGCCGTGCCCGCTGTCCGTCAGGGCTTTCCGCCGGACTCCATCTCCACGGACATTCACGCCGGCAGCATCGCGGCAGGCATGAAGGACATGCTGAACGTGATGTCGAAGTTCCTCAATATGGGAATGCCCCTCGATGATGTCATCCTGCGGTCGAGCTGGAATCCGGCGCGAGAAATCAAGCGCGAGGAGTTGGGCCAACTCTCCGTGGGCGCACTGGCGGACATCGCGGTGCTGCGGCTCGAACAAGGCAACTTCGGATTTGTCGATTCCTGGGGCGCAAGAATGAAGGGTACACGCCGCCTGCTGTGTGAATTGACGGTTCACGACGGGCTGGTGGTGTGGGACCTGAACGGAATCACGCGCGAGGATTGGGATAAGCTAGGCAAGTACAAAGCGCAGGGTGAGCCATGGTGGGATGGCACCCGGTCCACCGGCCGGCGCAGGCGACAAAGATAAACCAGGCAGCAAGGAGAACAACCAATGGCGAACCGCCGAACATTTCTGAAGACAGCAGCAAGCGCGGGAGCGGCGGGCAGCATGCTGGCCGCGCCGGCCCCCGCCACGCCCACCACCAACATCTACGCCCGGCTGGGCGTCCGGCCATGCATTAACGGCGTCGGCGTGGTCACCCACCTCGGCGGCTCTCTCATGCCTCCCGAAGTCGTCAGCGCTATGGAAGAGGCTTCGAAGCATTTCGTGCCCCTGACTGATTTGCAGAAGAAGGTGGGCGCGCGCATTGCAGAACTGCTCGGCGCGGAAGCCGCCATGGTCACCTGCGGGTGCGCCTCCGCCATCACCATGGGAACTGCCGCCTGCGTGGCCAGGGGCATCCCGGAAAACCTCAAGCGCCTTCCCGACACCACCGGCATGAAGAACGAAATCGTGCAGCAGAAAAGCCATCGCGGCGGTTATGAGCAGCAGATGTGGCTGGTGGGCACGAAGACCGTCTGGGTGGAGACGCGCGAGGAACTCGACAAGGCTATCAACGAACGCACTGCGATGATGTTCTTCTACAACGAAATGGAGCCTGAGGGGAAGATCGGCCGGCACGAGTGGATCCGCGTGGGCAAGGAGCGCGGCGTGCCGACGTTCAACGATGCCGCCTCGGATACGCCTCCCCCGGAGAGGCTTTCGCAGTACATTCGCGAGGGCTTCGATCTGGTGGCCTTCTCCGGCGGAAAGGCGCTCCGCGGACCGCAGTGCTCCGGCCTGCTCATGGGCCGCAAGGACCTCATCGAAGCCGCCCTGCCGGCCTTCAACCCATACGCCAGCATCGGCCGCAGCATGAAGGTGGGCAAGGAGGAGATGGTCGGCCTGCTCGCAGCCATTGAGCGCTATCTCAAGGTGGATCATGCCCAGGAGTTGAAAGAACTCGAGGGGCGCGTTGCGGACATGATGGGTGTTCTGAAGGACGTTAGGGGTATTCAATTGGAGCGTCACATGCCGCCCATCGCCAACCACGTCCCTCATCTGCGGATCACCTGGAACGAAAACGCCTACCGCTTCCGCGCCGGCGAGGTCACGCGCCAGTTGATGGAGGGTGACCCCTCCATCGCCATCTCCGCGCGCGGGGAGCGGCTGCTCCAGGTCTCTGTGTGGATGATGCGCCCCGGCGAAAACATGATCGTGGCCAGGCGCCTCAAGGAGGTCTTCCAAGGCGCGGCCTAGCCGTGGCCTAGCCGGGTTTTCTCTGCGATCTTGGCGGCTCTGCGAGAGAAACATTGGCCTCGGGTGAAGGCTCTCTGCTCGATGGAATGACAGCAATAACGGAATGCCGGATGGATCTCATGCCAAGCCCCCAGGACGCATACATGTGGTGTAAGCTCTGCGAGAACCCAGATACATCTCGTCGCTCCACATCAGAACGTCAGCCGCGGCGTCCGTAACGTTCCGGCCTGGTTCCGGAGTTCAATCTCCACTCCCGTAATGACGTTCGTCAACCCCGTGGCCGGGAAGTTTGCCTGCATGGCGAACATTCCCCCCAGCGGGGCTGTCTGAAAGTAGGATTGAAACCGGTCCGCCACGCTCGACCGGATGACGCCCGGATCAATCATTTTCCCGGTGTTGTCGAAGAACGTGAACGCCACTTCGCTCGCCGATCGTGTATTGTCGAAGCCCTTCACCGACATTTGCAGCAGATCGAGCCCGCGGGTCACCGTGATCGTGTCCACCAGCACCGGAGCCGGCGCAATTGTCACCGACGCCTCCGCCGTGTATCCGCCCATCTCCGCCACAAAGCGCAGTGTGCCCGCCGTCGTTCCCGTCTGGAAGAGCGTCTCCTTCTGGTTCGAAAAAAGTGCCTGAGATTGTCCGGGCGAGACGACGAACGGAATGGCGCGCTTGCTGTTGGAAAGAAACAGCACGGCCGGATCGTCCGGACCCGGCATCGCGGGTGTGAATTCCATGCGCAGTTGCCCCGCTCCGTCGGCCCGTGAGGGCGCATCGAAACTCACCGTCACCTTCACCTGCTTCGCGCTCTGCTTCGCCTCCGGCCCGACGGTGATGGAGGGCTTCGGAAACGCGGGCTCTTTACCCACCCCCTCCAGCGGAAAACTACGGCCGCCCAGAACCAGCGCGCCGGTCTTGAGCCCGCTCGCCGCCGGTTGGAACGCAATCTCGATGGTGTTGCTCGATCCCGAAGCAAGCTGCCATGGCGCCGGAATGGCCGTTACCAGTTGAAACGAATCCCCGCTCACCGACACGCTGTTCACGGTGATGGGAACGGAATGCGGATTCTCCACCACGAACCGTCGCGCCGATCGCTGCCCGCGTTCGACGGGGAGGAACACCGTCGATTGTCCCGCCAGTCGCGGCGTCTTTGTGCCGTCCTCCTCCACTGCGTAAACATTCACCCCCGCCACGGCGCTCGCCAGGAACGTCACCGTGGCGTTGTTGACGCGCAGGTTCGCCCTGCCATCCGCAAGCGGCTGATCGGATACGAACCGCACGTAAAAATCAAGCGAGAACCCAGCCACCAGCGAGATGGGCGGCGTGGGAGCCTGGTACAGCCGGAAGCCCGTCCCCTGCACATTCAGCGTTTGGATGGTAGCCATCGTGGTTCCGGCATTCTTCACACGCACCAGCACATCCAATGGCTGCCCCGTTGGCGTGCTGCCCATATCCACCAGCCCCGTTACCGGCGTTTCCGTCGTTCCCCGCACCGTGAACAACTGAAACTCTCCGTGTAGGAGCGGAGCGAGCAGGAACAGTAAAGGAGTGAGCCTTGGTCTCATGGCATCGGAATCGGGAGTTGGAACAGCTCCGGCTCGCCGCACCGCGCCACTCTCGCGGTCGATTCGGTCCGCAGTATCACCCAGCCATCGGCAAGCGATGAAAACTCCACCAGCGGTTCGGCCAGTGTCCAGTGCCGCTCGCCGCAGAAAACCTCCTCGCCGTCGCTACGCCAAACATTGCCGTTCGAATCGAGTGTTGCCTGCTGACCCGGCACTTCTTCCTGCGAGGCGATGCGCTCCGTGTCGAGTGAAAGATTCACCACCCGGATCCCATCGTCCCCCTTCCACACCATGCGCAGCATCCCGGGAGCCGGGAAAGCCATCCCCGTCACATCGTCCACCGGCGCCGGCAGCGCAAGGAAAGAACCTTCGTCCCCCGACCATCGCATCATCTGGCGGCTCTCTCGAATCCAGGCCGCCAGCGTGTCCGAAGCCTCGTCCCAGGCAAACACCGCGCGGCCATCGGGAGCCGCGATCATCTTGGTCTCGGAGACCCGGATGGCGCCCGGCAATTTCCACACACTCATCCTTCCGAAGGTGGCCGCGGAACGGATCGCCTCCGGCAGCGGGTCCCCCACCAGAAAATTCCCTCGCATTCCATACACCGGATAGAGCCGGTCATCCGGCCCGTGAAAGAACCCCAAAGGGGGCAGAGCCATCGTAGCCTGGGCAGCCAACAACAAGGTCCACAGCATCACGGTTTCCCCACGGAGATGGACGGCTGTCCCAGGCTCAGCGGACGTATGATGTCGCCCGGAATCTGCACAGCTTCTTGCGGATTGCGCGTCAACCGGTAGGCCAGTCCGCCTCCCACCGCCCCCGCGATCCCCAATGTCCACCAGACCCATTTCATTCGCGGGCTCGGGATGCGCTCGGTGGTTCCCTGGGTGCGCGAAAACAGAACGCCCGGCCGCTTGTCAGCCGGCGCTGCTTCCGCCGGGTCGGCAAGGCTGGCTGCCTCGGGAGGGTTCGGCGGCGTTTCCATCTTCGACGCAGCCGGAGCCGGCGAAACCTCGAAGGACGGCTCGTAGGACTTGGGCCTTGGTTTCACTGGCGGAGAGGGCGCAGAAGCGGGTTCAGGAGCGCGTTTCGGCTCCCCAGAGGCTGCCGGTCGCGTCTCGGCCGGTGCGGGCTTCGCCTCTTCTGCCGGCTTCGCCCTCATCTCCGGCGCGGCTCCCGGCGCCAGCAAATGGACTCGCGCGATGGTGCCCGCCGACGCCTGCCCCGACAATGCGGTAATCGATACCTGGCAAATCCCCGGCGCGGCGCCCCACCGGATTCCCCACACCGAGGCGCGTCCCGCCTTGTCTGTCAGCGCTTCCTCCGTGGCTGCGCCCGTCAGGAAGACCCCGCCGGGCTCCTTCGCCGGCAGCCGGAACGTCACCTTTGCATTGGCCACCGGATGCCCTTCCCCATCGCTGACCACTACGCCAAACCCCTTGTACGGCACCGATCCTGCCGCGTACGACGCGTCGTTTCCTTCCGTGATCAGGATTCGTAACGACTGGGGCGGCGCCGTTTGTGCCTGTACAAGACACACGCACACCAGCCAGACTGTTGGCGAATAATAGGAGAAAATGCCTCGGCGATCCCCTCTACGAGGGTGTTTCTTCCACCTTCTTGGGCCGGATAAGCACCACCGTGATGTTGTCCGGTCCGCCTGCCTTTCGAGCCGCATCAATGAGAGAGTGGCATTTGTCCTCGAAAGATTGCCCGGTATTTAGCAGCGAAACGATCGTTTCCACACCCACCACCCCGTGTAGCCCGTCGCTCGACAGCAGGAGACAGGCGTCGGGATTGGGCCGGATCTTGTAACTGTGGATGCGCAACGGCGAACTCACGCCGATCGCCATTGTCAGCACATGGCGAAGGGGATGATTCTTCAACGTATCTTCATCGATCCCCAACCGCCGCCCAACCTCGTTTACCCACGTCTGGTCCTCGGTAACCGGAAGCAGATGCCCATCCTGATAAAGATAGGCACGGCTGTCGCCGACACTGGCAATCAGCAGGTCGTCCCCTTCTTCTTCCTCCAGCACCGCTACCAGCGTGGTGCCCATACCTTCCATTCCGGAATCCTGGGCGGCCGCTTCCTTCACCGCGCGATTCGCTTCCTCGAACGCCTTCACCAGGGTCTCGGCGTCCCGCCGGCCCGATTTCCAGATGTAGTTGGCAACCGTTTCCGCGGCCAGTTGCGAAGCGTGCTCGCCCGCGCGCGCTCCCCCCATTCCGTCCGCGACGAGGTATAGCCCCAGTTCAGGCGCCAGAAGACAGTAGTCTTCGTTGTTCTTTCTGATGCATCCGAGGTCGGACAGGCCGTAAGCTTCGAGCATGGAACTTCCTGATTATAGCCACTTCTTCATGCGGATTTGACGGCGGGAAACCTTTCATCCGCGGAGGATCATTTTTTTCCTCCCTCCAGGATAGAACGCAATTGCAGGAAAGCCGACTCCTCGAACTCGTGCTTCAACCTTTCGAGACCCTCTGTCTTGGCATCCCCCGGGCGCGGTCCCGATTTCTGCAGGCACATCCCCAACAGCGTCGTGGCTTGCTGATCATCGGGGTCACGCTGCAGCACCGCGCGGAAGCGCTCCGCAGCCGGCGCGAATTCCCCGCGCTTCCATAAGGCGTAACCCAAATTAAAAAGATACACCGTATCATTCGGGTCCCCCTCCAACGCTTTCTTGAAATTCTCCAAAGCCTCCGGAAGATTGCGCCGCGATTGCGCCGCCGCCAGGTTGTTGATCACCTCGTTCATCGGCACATCCTTCGCTACCAGTTCGAATGCCGCCTGGGCCGCTGGATAGTCGCCCAAATAATAGCGGCAGGCCCCGCGGAAGAAGGTGGCCGCCCGGTAGTTGTTGTCCGTTGGACGCACGCGATCGAACCACTCCGCCGCGGTGCGGTAGTTCTTTCTCAACCAGTTGAGCTTACCCAGTTGGAAGCATGGCTGCGAGAAGCCCGGATCGAGTCGCGCGGCCTGCGCGAAAAAATGATGCTTCTGCTCCTCGCTCGCCGCCAGCAATCCTCGGATGTAATTCTCCATCGCATCCACCCGCACCGGAGGCCTTCGCTTGTGAAACTCCTCCTCGCTCGGCGCGGTTTTCGGCATTGCGATCTGAAGCGTCTGCCAGGCCAAGTGCGTTTGCAATGCCGCCAGGTCTTCCATCGCCCCGATGGCCACAAACTCAGGCCCTTCGCGAATGCGCCGTAAGTCCAGAATCTGGGCCGAAATGCGTAGGACCCCTCGGGATTCCGGCCCCGCAGTGGGGTCCTGCTGCAACTCGAACCGTCCGAAAATTACCTCCCCGGCGTCAAGCACCTCGGCCAACTTGATGACGGAAGCTTTCGTCAGCAGGGAATACGGCTTCAGGGTTAGCCGGCGGTACGCTTCCTGCCGGTCTTCCCGCGACACGGTCAGACCCCCTTCCGCCGCCACCGCGTCCCTGATGTTCTCTCCAATACTTTCCCCAATCCAGTCGAGATTGCTCTGCGAGGTCTGGTTGAAAAACGGAAGAACCAGGAACGTTTCCGCGCGCAGCGAAACGGCAAGGATCAGCAAAAAAAATAGCGCCGGAACACGCTTCATGCCTACCAGTGTAAACTTGCGCGGCATGTCACGCTTCCGGCGCACTCTCGTTCCGGCTTACAACCCGGACTGGCTCTGATTCTCGAACACGATCTTCGTCTTACTGTTGCCTACCCGGATCTCCTGCACCGTGTACTTGCCCTCGCTATTGGAATAGCGAACGGTTGTGGAGCCGAACTTGTTCTCCGAGGTTTCCACCTTCACCGGCGCCTCCACGGACTCCTTGCCCTGGGAGATCACCGCCTTGTTGTCCTTCACGGTCACTTTATACTCGCCGGCCTTCAGTTCCTTGCCGTTCACAATAGAAGGTTGATACAACGTGACACGATAGGAACTCGCTGCGCTCGCCGCCGCCAAGGCCATCACTGCAAAACTGAATACAAACTTCCTCATCCTTTTTCTCCTCTGCTGGGAATGTTTCGCAACGTCCGTTGCTCACCTCTATATACGGACGCGAAAAAGATTTGTTCCGCGGATCAAAGAAAAAATCATGCTTCGCGGGAGAATCTTGCCATGACCATATCCAGCGCTTTTTGTTGCACTTGCAACAAGTGTCCGAATCCGGAAATTGAGGAGATTCGAGTGTCCTTTTTGAACCACGTCCATTGCCGTTTTGCGTAACGCCGCGTCTCCTTTTGGGTTTCCTCCACTGCCTCGGAGTAACTGCAATTTCCTCTTACTAACTCCAGCGCCTGTTTGTAACCCAACGATTCGAAAGGCTTAGCGCTCGCCGGATAACCCATTTCGAGAATGCGCCGCACTTCTTCCACCAGTCCGCTTTCGAACATTTTCTCCACACGCTGATTTAACACTTGATACAACTCCTCGCGCGGCGGATCTAATCCGATCCACACGGCGTCGAACCCTTCCAGCGGTTCACTGCCCTCCGCATGCAGTTCCGTCAGCGGACGCCGTGTCAGCAGACACACCTCCACCGCGCGAATCAGCTTGTTCCTGTCGTGTGCATGGATCCGCCCGGCTGCCTTCGCATCCAACCGCCGCAGGATCCGGTGCAGCGACCCCGGCCTCCTCTTCTCCCGCTCCGCAAGCCGCTCTCGAAGCGATTCATCCCGCTTCGGCCCGGCACACAGCCCGTCCATCAACGCGCGCACGTAAAAGCCGGTACCGCCCGCCACCACCGGCGTCTTGCCGCGTCCGGCAATCTCGCGCAGCGTCTCCCGCCCCACGCGCGCATACTCTCCAGCGGAGAAAACCTCTTGCGGCTCCAGAATGTCAATCAGATGATGCGGAATCCCCATGCGTTCCGAAACCGGCACTTTCGCCGACCCGATATCGAAGTGCCGGTACAACTGCACCGAATCACAATTCACCACCTCGCCGTCAACTTGCGATGCCAGCCACAACGCAAGCGCGCTCTTGCCGCTTCCCGTGGAACCTGCCACGACAATCAATGGATGTGGGGACGGACGCATATAATAGAGGAGGATTTATGGCCTCATCCCCCACTGTGCCACGTCTCGTTACCGGCCTGCGCATGGAGCGGGAGGAGTTTCTTCGCCAGTGGAGGCAGATTCCCAGTCTGAAGAACGCGGAGTTGATTGATGGGACGGTTTATGTGGCTTCCCCAGTAAGCGCGGAGCACGCCAGGTACGACGCCCTCGTGCAAGGATGGCTGTTTCTCTACGCCGCGAATACCCCAGGTGTAGAGCACACGGTCAACGGAACCTGGCTTACGCTCTCGAGTGCTCCGCAACCCGATGCCGCATTGTGCATACGCCCGGAACACGGCGGTCAGAGCAGGATGGGCGGGGATTTTCCAGTAGGCGCGCCTGAACTGGCAGTGGAGATCTGCCTGGCCAGCACGGAGCATGATTTCGGTCCGAAGCTTGCCTTGTATCAACTTGCCGGTGTCAGGGAATACATCACTATCGATCTGCTGGGGAAACAAATTGTTTGGCGGATACTGAACGATGGGTCCTATCGCGAGATTTCTTCTGTAGACGGCATTGTACGCTCCATCACGTTTCCCGGACTCTGGCTCGACACCCCCGCATTCTGGCGGATCGATCGCCCCGCCTTGATCTCGACTCTCGAACGCGGGCTCTCCACTTCCGCTCACGGAGCCTTCGCACGCCGATTAGAAGCAGGGAAGAGTTAAGCCCCTCGCGCCCTGGAGCTATACTTGAAACTGAGGTATTGTCCCACCCGTCCAAGCCAACGTTGGACTCCCGGGAAAGAAATCAGGCGAATGAAACACCCAGCCCTCCGTTCGATCTTGGCGCTTTGCTGCGTCTCCCTTGCCTACCCGCAGACGAAAGCCGCCGATGCCGCAAAAAAGCCGGATAAGGCCGCGGCCTACTACAACTTCTCGATGGGCCATCTCTACGCCGAACTCGCCGGCGCCTATGGAAACAGGGGGGAATACGTCGCCAAGGCGATCGAGTACTACCGGGCTGCCATCAAGGCCGACCCTAGCGCCAGCTTTCTTTCCGAGGAACTCGCCGAACTCTACATTCAGTCCGGAAAAATCCGCGATGCGGTCCTCGAGACCGAAGAGGCGCTCAAGCAGAATCCCGATGATTTGAACTTGCGCCGTGTTCTC
>JADLBD010000004.1 GCA_020847975.1 Bryobacterales bacterium
TCGTGACCTACCAGACCGGGACCTGGGCGGCTGTGCCTTGAACGATAATCCGGCAGCACCGGGAAGCATAAAGTGGCAGTGCCGTATTCCGGAAGTCCTTGCTCCTCATCGTTGGACTCTTGGGCCGGTGGCAGCAGGTGCAAGACTGAAGCATGACGTGGCGGTGGGTGCAAAGATTGACGAGGGGCCACATCGCCGGACCACATGTCCCGTCTTCGAGCCCCTTCCTGGAACGTGACGTTCCGGCGTCTGGCCAGTGGACTGATGGTAAGCGCTGCGGCGTTTTACAGGAGCTATAGTCGGGTGATCGCACAAGTTCCTCTGATTGTGCTGGTTGCCGAGAAGCGCGACCTCTGAGACACGCATCTTCAACCCCGGCACTTTTGGCCTATACTGTGTTCATGACCGCGACGTTCGCCACGCAGATCGAAATCGATTCACGCGGCGTGGCTTGGATCGCCGGCACCAAGGTCAAAGTGATCGAAGTGGTGCTGGACAAACTGACTCAAGGTTGGAGTCCGGAAGAGATTCACTTTCAGCATCCCGCCCTCTCGCTCGCTCAAATTCACGCAGCGCTCACGTTCTATTATGAGAATCAAACGGCGCTCGATGCGCAAATCCGCGACTGGTTCGACGACGAGGCACGGCTCTTATCGCAGGTTTCCGATCCGGAGTTTCGCCGCCGCCTTGCGGGCCTGAAGCATTCCTCTTGACCGTTAAGTTCTACATGGATGTCCACGTGCCCCGTGCTGTGACCGTGGCTTTACAGGCAGACGGTGTGGACGTCCTCACGGCACAACAAGATGGGTCCGCAAGGCTTGACGATGATGACCTCCTTCAACGTGCCACGCTGCTGGGGCGGGTGATGGTATCTCAGGACGCGGACATGCTGCGGGAGGGCAGCCGATTCCTGCGCGAGGGAATCGAATTTAGCGGAATCGTTTATGGGCGGCAGCGAGCGTTGACAATTGGACAGTTTGTGGAATCGCTGATCCTGATTGCGGCTGCAACGGAGGCGTACGAGTGGGTGGGGCGAATCGAATACATCCCCTTCCGATAGCCCCAAGGTGCAATTGGCGTTGCAGGAGTTATCCGGAAGCGTCGCCAGTTTCCGAATGTCGTCACTCGCAATCGGTAAACGCTGGGCGACTAGGGTGACTTATTACTCAGCACGCATGGCTCGGGCCACCGGATTGGGCCTTACTTCACCGAAACTACCGCCGGGCTACCGGTGACGCCCCCGACTGTGATCGCGACTGGATAATCGCCTGGGGAAAGGTTGGTCGGAACCGTGATGTTGACCTGGTACAAGCCGATCGATCCCGGCGTTAAACCTGAGAACGCCACCCCGACCTGCTGCCCACCGATCGTCACCGTTGTCGCCAACTTGGTCTGCATCAGCGTCGTGGATGCCGCTGGCACACCCGTCCGTCTATCGCCATTCACCAAACCGCCGCCCGTGAAGTACACTACCAAGCTCCCGCCCGCTGGAACGGCGTTGTTGGGACCGTTCAGCGTGTAGTCTGACGCATTTTGTGCGACCGCCCGGTTGACGCCATATTGGAAGATTTCCGGCATGGCCGGCACGATCTGCACCGTGGCGCTCTTGCTGCTTCCAGCCTTCGTCGTTACCACAACGCGCGCTGGACCGACCGGCATTTCGGGCGGCATTTCGGCATTGATCTGATCGGGGCCGACGTAGTTCAAGCGAGCGACCTGACCGTTCACGGTCACTACTGTGCCGCCGAGTTGCTGCGGCAGTGGCGTCGCCGAGGGCTGGTATTTTCCGTCGCTCAGGTTGGTACCTCTGATCGTGAACCAACTTCCAGGGGCAATTTGTCCGGGACGGAACGTAGCACCCTCCACCACGCCATCGGACACCATCACTGGCGCGTTCGCTGCGGGGGGAGAACTCGAGGGCGGCGACCCAATGCCATAGATGTATCCGTTAGAACCCACGACGATGATCTGCAAGCGCCCATCGCCTTCAGCGTCCGCCAGGATCGGAGTGTCCAGTCGTGAGAAACCCGGGCCGAGATCCAGCGTCCACAGAATCTTTCCCGATCTGTTTCCCGGATCCGCGCCAACCACATAGATCTTTGTCCCGCACCCAAAGACAGCCTCGTCACGCCCATCTCCGTTGATGTCCCCTACGCTTACGGGCGTGGGCGTCAATCCACTGTTCGCGGCGCCTCCCGAGAGACCGAAGGTTCCGCAGCCCGGCAGCGGAATAGACCAGAGTAGCTCTCCGGTGTCACTTCGATTTACCGTCAAAATGGCAGTCGCGTTTGACCCGCCCGCGCTCACCAGCGAAAGAGTTCCGTCGCCGTCCAGATCGCCGACTCCCTGAAGGTATCCCGGCGTCCCCGGAAATGGGGGCGTCTGCCAGAGTCCCTTTCCGCGCCCTGGATCGATCAGGCCCAGCAGGTAGGTGCTGCCGCCATATAGAATCGTGTCCGTTCCATTGTTGAGGAAATCCGCGATGACGGGCAATCCGTTGCCCGGCGAGAAGTTGATTGATGACCAGGTTGCATCCGGCTGGAACACCCAGCATGCGGGGTCAGTAAAGTACACAACGAAGCAGCCGTTGATCAGGTTCTTGTCCGTTCCGTCCTTCACCCAATAGGTGTTTAACGAGGTACCCACAACCTCATCGAGGCCATCATGGTTCCAGTCGTAAATCCCGAAATATTGGATTCCAGGACTTTCGTGCGTGGGAGGACGGATGACGCCGAGGGCGCCATTCTTGTCTGTCCAAACGAGCCCGCCCGTCCCGCCATCGAGCAAATTGATCTCAGCGCTCGTGACGGTCTCAGTGCGCGCGGCCACCAGGACATCGTCACGATCGATGTTCCGGAATCGCCCGGCCAGGAGGAGTGCGATGCCGGGCTCGTTCGGAGGCGGTGGCGCTCCCGGGAATCGGCTCATATCGCTGGTCCAGAGATCGCTGCCATCTGGTTGAATGGCGGCGATCTGTGCCTGTCCGGAAGCACCGCGCGTGGCCGCTACGGTCTGAAGAGTGCCATCTCCGGCCAGGGAAGCCAGCAGCGGACCGGAAAACCCAAATTGGCCAGTCCAGTTGTCGTAGCCGGTCCACCCGCCGCGGCCCGCATGGGTCCACACCACCGTTCCGGCGCCGGTCGCGGACGACGGGCGAAACGCAACCATCTCCTCCAACGCGTTCTGAACGATCACTGTGGGCGGGTCTCCAGGACGGAGGTGCCCTACTACGGGGCTGGACAGAGGCGCGTTGATCAGGTTTGATTGCACGACGGTTCCGCTCAAGCCGTTTGCGCTGATAGCTGCAGCAGTGTTTCCATTCGCAGCGGCCGAGATCAAGAATCCGGGCGAACCGGGGGCAGCCTCCAGAGTCGCCAAAACTTCAAGATGCGGTCCCGTGATAGTCCCGAGCTTTGTCAATGCCCCGTTTGCCCACTGCCAGGGTGTCAACTCGACCACTCCATGGGCGAAATCCACCTTACGCTGCGTGAAGAAAACCGGCAGCCCTCCCTTCGTTATCGGGCCGGCGACCAGTGCCCTCAATTGGTTATTGGTATTCACGTTGAGCGGCATTGCGCCAGCCGATTGCGTCGCCAGGCCAACTCCATCCAATTCCAGCAGAGTCGCCTGCTTGCGGTTTCGAAAACTGACGACGTCTACTGTTCCGCTTTCTGGGGTGAACTGGCCAGTGGTAGCGATCGTAAACATCTCCGTCGCTCCGTCGCCATTCAGATCCGCCATACCCAACAGATATCTGTCCGGCTGATCCAGCAGCAAATTCCCCGTCATCCCGTCACGCGCGACAACATGCCATTTGGCATCGCTATTCTCGTTGAATATCGAGGTCACTACGTCAAGGATTCCATCGCCGTCGATATCTTGAACCGGGAAAGGAATGGTTGAGTGAATGGTTTGATTCAGGTCGTGGACTACCTCCATCGTGTGATCCCAAAGCTTCACGAGTTGCCCGTCCTTCCAACCCATCACAGAGACGAAATTCTCGAAAAGCCCAATCGCAATGATTTCCTGTGTGCCGTCGCCATTGATATCGAAAGCTCCGTGCCAGCCATACTGCCGGCCTGTGAGTATGTTGCTTGGAACCGCACGGGCCGATGTCTTTAGCGCTCCCGTCAGTAGATCGTAAACCTGGATGTTCCACCATGGCTGTACGGCTACCTCCAACCTGCCGTCATGGTCGAAATCCCCCACGATGGTTTGCGGGGCGAAAAGAAGCGGAATCGCCGGTGTTTTCCATTGCTCTACCCAGGCGCCGGACTGCCAGCGATAGAAATGACCGGATCCGTTGGCCCCGTCCGGCGAGTCTGGCGACGTCGAGAACACGGGACAACCGAAGCAACTGTCGAAAAAGATCCTTTGGAAACTGGTGCTCCCTGCGATGAAGTTGCCAATCTTCTCCTGCATATCGATAACGGGAAACGTGATGGGATTCCCGTTCTGGTTCAGATCGTAAGTCGGCGGCCCAAGGCCCCACGTGGCGTTCGCTGCCAGCGCGCCCACGTTCGAATCAACGGCCGGCAAAGTGATCGTGCTGGCGCTTCCGATTGATGCCTGAAGCGCGACGGAGGTCTGCCTTGCGCCGATAAACAGCGACCAGAGAACCGGGCTGGGTTGGAAGAAGACATCCGAGAAGGATGTAGCAGCCGCAGTAACGCCGCTGACACTCCAGACCGGCAGGCTCGGCGTGCCTTGAGCCACGGTGACAGTGGCATTCTGAAAAACGCTGGCGAGATTGGCCGCCAGCCCAAATAGGAGACGCTGCAGCGGCGCAGGCATCGGGTTAAGATTCGATGCGGAGACCGTGCGTGTGGAGGTATCGACAGAGAACTGGATAATCTGCGTCAGCCCCGAAACGTTGCTTAGATCCGGGTCGCTCGGGTTGAAGCTCAACGTCAGTTGCGTTGCGGTGTACGGGTGAAGGAAATAGAAGCCAAACGTCGGAAGTGTATAGCCATCTGATGTGCGGATATTTTGGATTGTCACATCGGCCCGCTGTACCCCGGCCCCGCTGTTCACGTAGAGGTTCGCCTTTACAGAAGAAAAGGAAACGGTCGGGAGTGTGTCGCGGCGAGGAATGGGAACACGCGCGCTCGTCACCGCAGGAGGAGCGAAATTGCCGACTAGCCGTGAGCGGCCGGTCAGCTTGCGGTCGCTCCGAAACTGCAGCCAATCTCCAGGGAAAGCGGCCGCGGGGTGTGGTCCCTGCGCCACCTGCGCGTAGCAAACCGCGAACGTCTGAAGGGATATAATGGCCGCTGTGCGCTGTTTCGGAGTCATGGTTGGTCCTCCTGATGGGAGCCAGATGGTAATTCGAAGTCGATTCTAGCAGGGCTGCGGGCCAGTCGATCACCATCTCGGCAAACAGGGAATGCCCAGCAAGACTTGGGGAGGCGCGATTGGAGCGGCTCCTGAAATTGCCATCGTACCGCGCGCACTGTTCTTTTCAACATCGCTGAAATTGAAGGGATGCATCGACCCACCCCCTGGGGATAGCCCACGATAACGACGTAGTGTCGACCGACCGATAGCTCGCGAGTCGGCGTGGTCCGAAAGCTGAGGCGGGAGCTGACGCGAAAGACCGGTCCAAGCGATAGGTAACGTGTAGTCGCGATGTCGTAATCAAAACCGAACTTGCCTGGGAGTTCCCGGCGCTCAAACAACCACAATGTCAGCGCGGAAGAAAATCAGACGCAGAAGCGATTGGCTTCGGCGCGCGGAGTGGAACGGAAAGGAATGGAGGGGAACATTGGGAAACTTCTCCTGGTTTGGGATAACGGCGGAGCGGGCCGCGGGGTGAGAGTGGTGGAACCACCCGGAACGAGCATAGCAGGCGGTTGGTGGGGGAGTGGAAGGTGTTGAAGTGGCGGTAGATGATTTTTCTGGAAGTAATGTCGGTGGGTTCTCGCAGAGCCTCCGAGCACGCAGAGATTTACAGAAAAGGCCTCCGGAGAGGAGCCCAATTTGGTTATATATCCCGCCGTTCCCTCCGCAACTGCTATTCTGCCCCGGACACGCCCACCAGCCCGGCAGTTATCCTGCTCATCCCCGCCACCGGCACCAACACGTAACCTGTCGCGCCATCACTCGTCACGCCGGTGAACACTAACTCTCTCCGCTTTCCGTCCACTTTCGAATAGAACACCACCGGTTCCATAGCCTGCTGATCCTTCAGCCAGATTGTTTTCCGGTCCGGCATCAGCCACACATAGCCCTTCACTCTCCGGTAGCTCACATTAGTTCCCGTCACGGAAACCGAAATCCCCGGAGCCAGTTCCTGCGGATGGTTCTTCGTCACCTCGAAATCGATCCGCTTCACCGCCAGTTCGCGTTTCATATCCTGGAGTTCCCGGCTGCTCGATTCCACTTCGTTTCGCACGGCCGCCATCCGCTCGCCGCTAGTCTCCTGATAGCGGCGCGTATCCTCGCGCATCGCGGCAATCGCGCTGCCATTTTCGCCGCTCCGCGCGTGCTGCGCCGCCAATTCCCGCTTTACGCCTTGCAACTCCTGCACCAGGCTCGCCAGTTTCGTCTGGTCTTGCTCATCGCGCGCTGTGAGCCGCGCCAGTTTTCCCTCCATCTCGAGCGCGCGCCGGTCCATCTGCGCCTTCACCTTACGGGCCGCCTTGTCTGCCGCGGTATCCGCCTCCAGGCTGGCGCGGCGAACCCGCGAATCCACCGTCCCCTCGAGCTTTGTCATCCGGTCGCGTAGGCCTGCCACTCCCGCGGCCCAATCCTTGATGCCACTCTCTGCCTTGCTCAACCGGTCATTCATGGAACTGACCGATTGCTCGAGACCAGTCATCGCCGCAATCGACGAGGATTGCGCCGACAGCATGTGATAGCCATACGCCAGCGCCGCTGCCACCGCCCCGCCCAAAACAAACATTGCCAGCCACTGGCGCCGCGCGGTCCGCCGTATCGATTCTTCGAACTCACGCTCTTCCTTCTTCAGCCGTTCCTGCACATGTTCGTTCATCAGCAACCCTCCTTGCCCCAGATTCGAGCAAGAACCTTGCCAACAACCAAAATTTCTCCTATTTCCATAACGGAATCAATTACATACAGAATCAGCACCACCTGCCGCGCCGGCCCTGCGAGTGGTAAAAACTACAGCCCCCGCGCCCCCCTGCGCTACAGTTTAGAGATGAAGCTCGGAATCGACTTTGGCACTACCCGGATTGTCGTCGCCGCTTCCGATCGCGGGAACTACCCTGTTGTCTCCTTCGAAACGCCCGACGGCTCCTCCGAACAATGGTTCCCCCCGCTCGTCGCCCTCCGCGGCGAGGAATTGCTGTTTGGGTGGGAGGCCTACAGCCGCCAGGGCGACCCCGAATGGACTGTCATCCGCTCTCTCAAGCGCCTCCTCGAGGACGCAGGTCCAAACACCCGCCTCGAAATCGGCGCCCAAACCGTTCCCCTCCTCGACCTTCTGCGCGGACTCATCGATTCACTCAAGACCGCCCTTCGAGCCTCCTCCACCCTCCCCGGTCTCGACACCCAAACCCTGGAAGTCATGCTCGGCGTCCCCGCCCACGCCAACACCAATCAACGCTTCCTCACCGCCGAGGCCTTCCGCCAGTCCGGCTTCGAAGTCCTCGGCATCCTGAACGAACCCTCCGCCGCGAGCATCGAGTACGGCCACCGCACCAAAACCGCAATCCGCGCCATACAGTCTATGCTCGTCTACGACCTCGGCGGCGGCACCTTCGATGTCTCGCTCGTCGAATACGACGACAAGACCCATTCCGTCGTCGCCACCGAAGGGATCGGCACGCTCGGCGGCGACGATTTCGACCACCTCCTTGCCGACCTCGCCCTCGCAGCCGCCGGCCTCACCACAGACTCCCTCACCACGAGCGAACTCTTCCGCCTCCTCGAGGAATGCCGCCAGAAGAAGGAGGCCCTCCACCCCCAAACCCGCAAAATCGTCATTGACCTTGAACTCGTTCGCGAGGGACTCGCCCCCGTCTCCGTCGCCGTTCCCGATTTCTACGAACGCTCCCGCCCCTACGTCGAAGAGACCCTCCATGCCGTCCGCGACATGCTCGAGAAAAGCTCCTCCCACACCATCGATTCCCTTTATGTCACCGGAGGCGGCAGCGAACTCCCCCTTGTCTCCCGCATGCTCCGCGAGGAATTCGGCCGTAGAGTCAAACGCTCCGCGCACACCCGCTCCGCCACTGCCATCGGACTCGCCATCCAGGCCGACGCCTCCTCCGGCTACGAACTTCGTGAGCGCTTCACCCGCTATTTCGGTGTCTGGCGCGAAGCCGACTCGGGCAATCGCATCATCTTCGATCCTCTCTTCCCCAAAGGCACTCCCCTTCCCGCGCCCGGCGAGGCCTCGCTTGAAATTACCCGCACCTATCACCCCGTCCACAACATCGGCCACTTCCGCTATCTCGAGTGCAGCCAGTTGACCCACGATTGCCAGCCCGCGGGCGACATCACCATCTGGGACGAAATTCTCTTCCCCCTCGACCCGGGTCTCCACAGCGCCGCCGACCTTACCCACGCTCCTGTTACCTTCTGCCAGAATGCTACCGGCCAGATCATCGAAGAGTGCTACCGCTGCGAGGCGGGAGGTTTCGTCGTTGTCTCCATTCGCAACCGCACCGCCGGCTATGAGCGCTCCTGGTCCCTGGGCCGCTGGGCCGTGAAAACCAAGCCGCTGCCTCCCGTCCGCAAACGCCGGGGAGCCGCCGCCGGATGAACTTCCTTCTCCTGTTCGTACCCATCTGCGTGTGGCTCGAATTCGCGCACCCCGATCGGCACATCGCCATCTTCGTTTGCGCCTGCCTTGCCATCATCCCGCTCGCCGGCTGGCTGGGGCACGCCACCGAGCACCTTGCTTCCCGCACCAGCGAAGCCATGGGCGGCCTTCTCAACGCCACTTTCGGAAACGCCGCCGAACTCATCATCGCCCTCGTCGCCTTACACAAAGGTCTTCATGGCGTCGTGAAAGCTTCCCTCACCGGCTCCATCATCGGCAATGTGCTGCTCGTTCTCGGCGCCGCCTGCTTTGCCGGAGGCTACAAGCACAAGATCCTCCGCTTCAACGCCACCGGCGCCCGCTCCCAGGCCAGCATGATGACCCTCGCCGCGATTGCGCTCATCATGCCCGCCGCATTTCACTACCTCGGCGGCGCCGCCGCGCCAAGCAAAGAGGCCGGGCTGAGTCTCGAAATCGCCATCGTCCTTATCGCCACTTACTTCGCCAGCCTCCTCTTCTCCCTCCACACCCACCGGCAACTATTCGAGAGCCTCGGCGAAGAGGAAAACAACAAGAAAGCCTGGAGCCTCGCCAAGTCTCTCTCCATCCTGTTTGTCTCCACCGCCTTCATCGCCTGGATGAGTGAAATCCTCGTGGGCTCCGTCGAACACGCCGCCCACTCCCTCGGCATGACGAGCGTCTTTGTCGGCGTCATCGTCGTCGCCGTTGTCGGCAATGCCGCGGAGCATTCCACCGCCATCCTCATGGCTCTCAAGAACCGCATGGATCTCAGCCTCGGTATCGCAATGGGCAGCAGCGTTCAGATCGCTCTCTTCGTCGCCCCCGTTCTTGTTCTGGCAAGCTACGCGGCCGGCCCCCAGCCCATGGATCTGGTCTTCACGCCCGCCGAAGTAGTCGCCGTCGTCCTCGCCGTTGCCATTACCGCCCAGATCTCCGGCGATGGTGAATCCCACTGGCTCGAAGGAGTACAATTGCTCGCAGTGTACGTCATCCTCGGGATCGTGTTCTATTTCCTGCCGGAAGGGGTGACACATTGATTACCGCATCGAAAACCGCTGAGTTAGCGGCGCTGCTCAAATCCGCCAAAGTCTACGATTTGGCCCAACCCTACTTCGTCGGGATGCCCCACCATCCCTCCCATCCTCCCTATCTCTTCAGCCTCGTCAAGAAGCACGGCGACTTCGTCTCGCCCGTCTGCGGCAGTTCCGCCAGCGAAGCCATCGCCCTCGGCGGCCACGTTGGTACCCACGTCGATGCCCTCTGCCACTTCTCCAAGGACGGGAAGCTCCACGACGGCTCCACTGCCGCCGAAGTCCAGTCCTACGCCAAGGGCCTCGAGCGTCTTTCCGTCGATACGATGCCTCCGCTCATCGGCCGCGGCATCCTCCTCGATATCCCGCCTATCGCCCGCGAAGAGATCCTTTCCCCTGACTTCACCATTACCCCCGAACACCTCGAGGTCGCCTGCCACTTGCAGCAAGTCACCGTGCAGCCCGGGGACATCGTGCTCATCCGCACGGGCTGGGCGCGCTATTGGTCCGACGCCGCCCGCTATATCCATGAGGTTCGCGGTCCCGGTCCCGAAGAACCAGCCGCCCGCTGGCTCAGCTCCCGCGGCGTGATTGCCGCCGGTTCGGACACCGTCGCCTTCGAACGCGTACCCAATCCGAACATGCCTGTCCATCTCCATCTTCTGGTGGAACGCGGGATCCACATCATCGAAGCGCTTAACCTCGAACAACTCGCCGCCGAAAAGATTTTCGAGTTTCTCTTCCTCGCCGCGCCTCTCAAGCTGGCTGGAGGAACCGGCTCCCCCATTCGTCCTCTCGCCTTGGTATCTTAAGCTCGGTATCCAGACAACCAACAGGAGATTCCCGTGCTACCCGAATTGAACGGCAAAACCGCCCTCGTCACCGGCGCCTCCCGCGGCATCGGAGCCGCCGCCGCCATCGCTCTCGCAAAAAGCGGCTGCGCCCGCGTACTCGTTCACTACCAGTCCAACCAGGAAGGCGCCGAAAAGGTAATGGCCGCCATCCGCGGCGCCGGTGTCGAAACCGCCGCCCTTTACGGCAGTTTCAGTTCGGCGGAAGGCATCCGCGCCTTTCGCGAGAAAATGAATGCCGAGGCACAGGAAATCGACATTCTCGTCAACAACGCCGGCTCCCTGGTCAAGCGCGCCTCTCTGCTCGAGTTCTCCGATGAACTCTTCGATGAGGTGATGGATGTCAATTTCCGCGCCTCCTGGTTCCTCTCCCAGGAAGCCGCTCCCTCCATGATCTCCAAGGGCTGGGGGGTCATCGTCAACGTCAGTTCCATTGCCGCCCGCAACGGCGGCGGACCCGGAGCCGGCATCTACGCGGCTGCCAAGGCCGCCGTCTCCTGCATTACGAAAGGAATGGCAAAGGAACTTGCCCCCAAGGGAATCCGCATCAATGCCGTCAGCCCCGGCACCGTGGACAATCACTTCCACCAGGCCTTCAGCACCCGCGAGATCCTCGATTCCGTTGTCAAGGCGACGCCCGCTGGAAAACTCGGCACCGACGAGGATATCGCCGACGTCATTGTTTTCCTCTGCTCCGACGCCGCCCGCTACATCCACGGACAGACCATCGAGATCAACGGCGGCATGTACATGGTGTAGATCCTACTACCACGCAAAATTTGCGTACTGGGGGAATCCACACTTTCTCGTGAAGTTTCGCCCATCGATTCCCGCAAACGCCTTCCTCGAGGCACCTACCTTAAGCATCGAATCAATAACTTAGCTCAGCCCGTCTGATTGGCTCTCGCGGTGCCTTGTACCTATCCGTTTTCTCCGTGTTGTACTGCAAACGAAGGTTGACCCCTCTATTGGTGGCGCTTGCACTGATGGCCACGGGTGGTCGCGCAGCTCAAATCAAGAGACCAGCCGCTCGCTCACTCAAGGTCTACATCATAGCCGCGCCCGCCGTTCCCTTGGCCATGATCGGCCCAGCCAAAGACACGGTGCGCAAAGTCTTTGCGCGAATCGGTGTCCTCGTGCAATACCCTCGCGCCTTTCCCCATGATGAACAAGTCAGCCGGGAGAGGGCCATGGTTGTCCATCTCACAATGGATTGTGACCACCCAATGGAGGACGGACCGGCTGCTGTGACGCAACCCTACGAGGGCTCATCCATCCAGGTCTGCTATCAGCGAGTGAAGTGGGCGGAAAGAAACATGTTCCTTGGCCCCAAGCTCATCGGCTACATCATGGTTCACGAGATCACCCATAACCTGCAAGGGATTGCCAGGCACTCCGGCACCGGCATCATGAAGGCCACCTGGACTACGAGCGACTACAGAGATATCACCGACCTGCAACTGCGTTTCGAGGAGACCGATGTCTTCCTGATTGACGCCGGATGGAAGTGGCGCAGCAAGCGAGCGCAAGTCAAACGGGTGGCGCACACCCGTTGAACCTCTACACAACGTCCCGGTTCATCTTCGCCCAGTGCACCCGCGCCTGAATCGTGTTTCCCTTCAAGATCTTCGGCAGCGTTTCACACGTTGTCACAATCGACTCCCGCGGGCTGATGGCCGTTGTGTGAAAGTTTCCCAGATACGGCACTGTTTCCGGATGATTCACCCCGTCTCCGTCAATCCGAAAGACCACCCGCTCCGTGCTCCGGATCAGGCATAACCTCTCCACGTCCACTTCCGCCGCGAAGATCGGCGTTCTCCACCGCATTACGTTCAGGTTCGACGCATCCTTCCGCGTGTAGGTGAGATACAGCCCGTCGCTGTGCGGCAGCCACCGCTGCTGCGTCGTCGACATCGTCAGCGGCTCCCCGTCATCCCAGCGCCAGACCTTCTTCTCTTCCCACTCGAGGCCATCCGCCGACACCGTCACGTATCCGCGGTCATCTTCAGCCCGGATGGTCATGTAATACCGCCCCGCAAACCGCGCCAGAGACGGCTCGAGCAACCCTCGCTTCACCGCGTTGCGCTGCACGTTTCCGCTCTTGCGGATGCGCAACTCCTTCCCGTCGAACGAGCACCGCACCGTGCACACCCCCCGGTCCCTCCGCCCCAGCGGCCCAAACGACAACGGGGCCAGAATATCCCCGTTCTCCAAAGTCACCCGTTGCGAGCAGCCACTCGTATAGATCGCGCTCGCCTCCGGATTGTCCCACTCGAGTTTCTTCACCGTTCCCCACTGTCCCGCCGCATCCCGCACGATATATACGGGCCAGCGCTCCGTATCCGGACGAGTCAGCTTTCCAGTCTTGTCGTAGTAGACGTTGTGGCCCATCGCGAGCACCGTCTTCGTCCTGGCGTGATACTCCGGCACCACGTCGCAGATGCCCTCCTCGAGCCCGTCCGCCGTCTTCCGCCTTCCCATCCCCGGAATTGGCTTCGGCTCGCTCCAACTCGCCGCCAGATCCCGCGATTCGCTCCAATGCACGTGGTGAAACACATCGGAACCCGTGATCTCCTGGAGCGTCATCAACAAAAACGGTTCTGTCCCCGGCACGCGGCATGCCCTCGGATGAAACCACACCTTGCCTCGCTTCCTTCCCTCCCACAACACACTGTGCCTGATCCCGGCAATCAAATCCGATTGCCCTCGCAACATCCCCGGCAATGCCAGCCCGACGAGAACAACCCGCCGCGATATCATCGTTGACACGCTCCTCCCGTCCCACTCTACACTACCCCTAGTGACAGAGCTCCCTCCGTTCAAAGCGGTCGCCATGCGCGACGCCGTCGCCTCCGCCCTCCGGGCCGCACTCTTCGACCGCCGCTTCCAGCCCGGCCAGCCAATCGTCGAATCCGCCATCGCAGCGGAAATGAAGGTCAGCCGCGGACCCGTCCGCGAAGCGCTGCTCCTTTTGACCCAGGAAGGTCTGGTCACCCACAGCCAAAACCGCGGCTTTGCCGTCCTCAACTTCACCGAAGCCGACCATGCCGCCGCCAGCCAGGTCCGGTACCCCCTGGAGACGACCGCTCTCCAACTCGCCCGCCTCCATCAGACTCCAGCCGACATCCTTCAACTCGAACGCATCAAACGGCGCATGCTCGAAAACTTCCGCGCCGGCGACGCCCGCGCCCGCCTCCAGGACGAACTCGACTTTCACAACCTCATCTGGAACCTCAGCGGCAACGCCTACCTTGTGAGTTGCCTCCAGCGAGTCACCATTCCCGCCTTCACCTACGGCGCCGCCTACCGCATGAACCGCCCCGACCTGACCTCCGAATTGTTCGATACGCAGCACCAGTTCTACATCGACTACCTAAAAGGGGCCACCACCAAAACCGCGGCCGAATGCGTCCGCTTCCACCTCGGCCTCGCCACCCCGGAACCGGATACCGTGCCGCTTCCCGAATCCTCGATCCCCTCAGCGAAACCCCTCTGACACTCGCCCGCTCAATGATTCCAAAAACGCCGTCAAGGCCCGCTTCTCCCCTTCCGTCAACTTCAACTCCCGGATCTCCGGGTCCAGCCGCGGATTCGCATTCCCGCCCTTGTCGTAAAAGTCAATCACATCACGCAGCGTCACCATACTCCCGTCGTGCATATACGGAGCATGCCGCGCCACCTCCCGCAGCGTCGGCGTTTTGAACAATCCGTCCGCATCGATTTTCCCCACTCCCGTGTTGTGCCGCCGCTCGTCGGTGAAGTTGAACCCCACATGGCAGCGGATGCACCCCGCCTTTCCCCGAAACAGACGCAGCCCTTCCTTGGCCTGCGCCGATATCGCCCCCGAGTCCCCGGCCATGTATTTGTCATACGACGAATCCCCGGACAGAATCGTGCGCACGTACGTCGCCACAGCCCTCCCCAGATCTTCGGCATTCACCTCCCGCGCGAATACTTTCCGGAATTCCGCCGCATAGGCCGACTCCCGCAGCCGCTGCACCGCCTCCGCCAGGGGAAGATCCATCTCCTTCGGATTCGAAACCGGTTGCAGCGCCTGCTCCTCCAACGACTTCGCCCGCCCGTCCCAGAAGAACGACTTGCCAAATACGCGGTTCACAATCGCCGGACTCCGCCGCGTCCCCACGCGCCCCTCGATCCCCACCGCCAGCGGCTTGCCGTCACTGAACGCCCTCTCCGCTTCGTGGCAACTTGCGCACGCCACCGTCCGGTCCCGCGACAGCATCTTCTCGCGAAACAAAGCCCGCCCCAGAGCCGCCTTCTCCGCCGTGAGCGGGTTGTCTTCGGGAACGGGAAGATAGCTATCCAATCCCAGGGGCACGGTCACGCCCCCCGCCAGAGCCATCCACAACACCGGCAGCACCCTTCCCAGCACCCTTCTATGTTACGCCCAGCCTGCAACCCAGCGATCCACGCCGGCCGTCCAACACGCTATGGGACGCCTCGTCTGCGTGCTCCTGCTTGCCCCGCCCAGCGTGCCCCACGAAATGCTTACCGCCCACAACGCCATCCGCGCCCGGCTTCACCTCCCGCCTCTCGCCTGGTCAAACCGCCTCGCCTCTTTTGCCCAGCAGTGGGCCAACACTCTCCTCGCCCGCAAACACTTCGCACACCGCCCACACAATCCCTATGGCGAAAATCTGTTCGAAATCACCGGAGCGCGCCTCTCTCCCGCCGCCGTCGTGCGCGATTTGGCCTCTGAATCCCGCGTCTACCACTACGGTTCCAACACCTGCGGCTCCATCTGCGGCCACTACACGCAAATTATCTGGCGCGCCACCACCGAGGTCGGTTGCGCCGTCGCCCAGAACTCCCACACCCAGATCTGGGTCTGCAATTACAATCCTCCCGGCAATATCATCGGCCAGCGCCCGTACTGAAATTGACTGAGTTTGTCTAATGCGAGATGAGCCTGCAAGTTGGAGCGCGTTTCCAGTATCTGCGCAAGAGCCGAGGTATGGCAAAGACGTGGATTACGACTATCGAGGCCGCACACGCGTACGAAGTTGCCACGCTGAAGACCTTCTTCATGCAGCAGGAAGGGCGACAGGACGAGTTCGTGTTCCTGGACCCTTGTGGGCACCAGATTCCCAATCGGGAGAACGTCAGCGACGCCTCCTGGACGCTGGTTGATCTGATGGCGACGCCGGCTACATTCGGGTTCACCTGTTTGGCGCGATGTGCTCGCCGATGCCGGGACCGGGAGCATACGCGAAGTCCCCTGTGAACTACGGCTATCGGACGCGGCGTGGGTTCGACACGATCGAATTCACCTGGCGCAAGCTCGGGCCGAACTACAATGCCGTGACGCTGCCCATCCGCGAGTTCTCCTAAATGAACAGGCCAGGGTTCACGTTGAACATCCTGCCGAGTTTCCGGGCCTGCTCCGCGCTGATCCGGCGCTTTCCATTCAACGCTTCGTTGACGTGGCTGCGCTGACCGAACACAGGCAGAAGATCGGCGGGCGTCTTGCCGGAGTGCTCCAGCAGGAACCGCAACCGATCGGGTGGCGCTCCATCGTCGGGCGGCAAAGCGTTCCTGCGGTCGTAGTCTTCAATCAGAAGCCCGAGCAGGCGCATCAGCTTCGTTTCGCTCTGCGTCCGGAAGCGGCCCTTGCCGACCAGATCACCAAACCGGCTTCCGATCTCCCGGTACTGCCTATCGGTTTCGATCACCTGCGGAACGGTCTCCGCGAGTAGCTGTTCGTAGGTAGCGGTGGGCATCACAATTTCTCCCGGTCGTATTTCTCGTGCGTCATGACGCTCTCAACGTATAGGATCTGCTCCTCGAAGTCCACGCGGGCAACCAGGCGGTACTTGTGCCCGCCAATGTCGAAGATCAGCGTTCCGCTGGACGGCGCGTAGTCCGCTGCCTGGAACGTCTGCTTCACGGCTGGAAAGTGAGGCCACTTGGCATCTCGAACCATTTCGAGGAACCGCGCCAGAGGTTTACGGGATGCGGCGTGTTGCTTCGCGAACTTCGCTATTGCCGATTCGCCGTAGACCTTCATGTTCAAGGTTCCCATATTAGGGAACACGAATCAAGAGAAAAAATGCCAGTAGGACTCATAGAGACGCGAAAGAGCAGGCGGCGTTATCAACCCCTGCTACTCGCCGAGGTCACAGCGTGAAGGGATTCCTCTCCACGAAGAACCCGCGTCCCGCCATCACGCGCGCAATCCGGCCCGTCAGAAGGTAGCCGGACGCCTCGCCTGCATTTCCCCGGGTGTTGCAAGGCGGGAATTCGGATCGAGTACGTTGTCTGCTGCCATGCCTTAATTGTCGAAGGGCACAAATACGCACCGCGTCACCGTGTGACCGCCACGCCGAAAATTCCCGCGGTCGAACCGTTTCAAAAACCGTTTCGAGTGGGCAGTGATGCGAAGGATCGATTTTCGGCTTGGCTAACCGATTGATTCTACCGAAGTTTGTTTGGTGAGCGCGGAAGGAATCGAACCTTCAACCTACTGATTAAGAGTCAGTTGCTCTGCCAGTTGAGCTACGCGCCCACTTCCGGTTAAGGCGGGGTTTATCGTCCGAAGACGAACTCTCAATATAGCACGGCGCTACATTGCCTGCACCAGCCGGATTTCGATAATCCGGCTGGTAATGATGGGGCGCTCGTAGGCGGGGTGCAGGAACTCGAGGTGCATGCCGCGGCCGACAAATGATCGCTTCAGCATCGAGCCGCCCCAATTCGAGCCGGCGATGGTGACCAGAACCGGTTCGGGGCAGAATCTCGGGTGGCCCGAGATGAGGAAGTTCGAGCCGCCGCGGCTGCGGAGGGTGTAGAAGCGGTTCTGTGTCTCGATCTCCAGTGTGCTTTCTTCCGGCAGATCTTTCAGATAGACGCCACCCTCGACCTCGGAGCGGACAATGTTGTGGTTGATCGAATCGCTGAGGTGGGGATTCGGTTGGAACAGATTGCCGGCATCGACTTCGACCGGGTCCCGCATGCGCACCTTAATTTTAGCGCAAGGTCACCGTTTTGAAACCTGAATTTGAAGCCTGCCGCCGGGCTCAGGCATAGCGCAGCAGGCGGATCTCGATGATGCGGCTGGTGATGATGGGGCGCTCGTAGTTGGGGTGGAGGAATTCGAGGTGCATGCCGCGGCCGACGTACGCTTTCTTGAGCATCGAGCCTCCCCAATTCGACCCGCAAACCGTTACCAGGGTAGGTTCGGAGCAGAACTTCGGATGGCCGGAAATGAGGAACTTGCCCCCGCCGCGGTTCTCGAGCGTATAAAAGCGGTTCTGCGTCTCGATCTCGAGGGTGCTTTCCTCCGGAAGATCCTTGAGATAGACGCCGCCCTCCACCTCGGAGCGGACGATGTTCCGGTTGATGGAATCGCTCAGGTGCGGATTCGGCTGGAACAGGTTGTCGGAGGAAGCGTCGCCCGGGTCCTGCATAAAACACTCGATTCTAGCGTAATGGCACGCGGTTACCGCCGCGTGATCCAGATCGGCGAACTCCACGCCAACTGGCCGTCCTCCTGCAACACCCGGACATAATACCAACTCTCTCCCTTTCCCTTGTTGGCATCGGTGAAGGTGAAGTTCGCGGACTTCGTCTCCTGCCTTGAAGTATAGATGAACTGTTTGTCGCGAATGATGTCAATTTGCTTGATGGGACTGGTTCCGGAGATGCTCACCGCCAGTTGCGGGGCGGCGTCCGCCGTGAAGATGTCGCCCATGAGGTATTCCTTGCCGGCGGCGCGCGCGCGGAAATCGAGGATGATGTTGCCGGTGGCGGCGTAGGAATGGCGCTTGCGTATGGCGTCGAGCAGGTTCTCGCGCGTCGAGCCCTCGACCAGCAGACACGCATAGCTGATGTGCGTGGACCAGTGGTCGCTCGAAGCCTGTACGCCGAGTTTGTAACCTTTGGCGAGCGCGTTCCAGTAGAAGCCCGCCGGCTGCCATCCGCTCTTCTGGGCCTGCACGTTGAGGGTGGTGGCGGAACGCGGAGCGCCTTCATACTCATAGCTGTTGCGGTAGCCCTGGAAGATCTCCATCAGCGGTTCCACCTGCGGATCGTTGTCTCGCCAATCGGTGCCCTGATCGGTGGCGGAGGAGTGCGGCATCGAGATGCCGCCGGTCTGGTGGAGCGCCTCGTAGAGTTTCTTGGCCCCCGCCTGCCCCGATGCCTCCTCGGGAGGGATCGGCAGCGTCCGGAAGCCGCGCTTGGCCCACACCACGTTGCGATGGCCATTGGGATACTTCAGGCTCCGCTCATAGGCGAACAGGGGGACAAAATGATCGCGGAGATAAAACAAATCGACGTACTTTTGTCCCTGCCACCAGGAGTACTCCTGGTCATAGCCCGCTTGATGATCCGTCGGCGCAATGTAGTCGAAACCAGCGGCGTCAAGCGCGTAGCGGTACACCTCGAACAGCGATCCGTCGTACTTGAAATCCTGGGAAATGTCGGTGTGCCGGTGCATGTCGCCGCGGTAAATATGGTACGTCTTGCCTTCCGAAGTGATGGCTGCCGCGCGTATGGCTTTTACGTCGCCGGCATCGTTGTTGTGCACCGGAATCGCTTCCTCGAACGGCTCCACGTAGGGGCGCTTGGTGACCTGGCCATCAAGAGGAATCGCGGGGCCGATCTTCGCGGCGTATACGTCCGCCTCGGCGGGGATCATGGTGGCGAACGGCCGGTTGTCGGTCATCCAGGCGGCCCACAATTCGCCATTTGCATCCGCGGTCAGGGCGGGCAGTTTCTCAATCCAACTCCCGCTCTCCGGGACAGCCGCCGGATAGGACCATTTCTGGCCGTTGTACGTGGTGAGGTAGTTCTCCCAGACAATGGGGGAGCCGATGGCGCGGGAGTTGCGCCGCGTCCAATGACGGAAGGCCAATGTTACGGAGCCGCTCCTGGAAACCAGCAACTGCGGATGCTCAGCGTTCTTCTTCATGACGGGGGAAAGGCTGTCTTCAAGCAAAGGCCACGGCTCATGCCACCGGTTGCCCTCGAGGAAGGCGACTTTGATCCAGCGCTGCTGGTGCAGGGGAGTGGCCAGGGGCGTCGGGATGAGAAATCCCTGGTCCTTGCCCCAATTGACGCCGCCTTCATCCCAGGCGAGCCAGGGCCGGCCTTGCGGGTCGACAGCGACGGTGGCGTGGGCCTGGAAGCGCGGCCCCTCGGTTACGCGCTTCAGTTCGGAAAGTTTTCCGCCGGCGTAGGAGCGGAAATGAATGTCATAGTTGCCCTGGTCGTAGGAATCCCAGGCGACGAAGGCCGTTCCATTGGACGAAGCGGCCACGGCCGGCTCCCAGTCGTTGGCCTTCGATTCACTCACGCGCGCTTCGGGCTGCCAGGCGCCATTCCGCCACGCGCGCAGATAGATATCCGATTGCCCGTCGCGGAAACTCTGCCACACCACATAAACCGTTCCATCCGCCGATGCCGCGGCGCGATGGAATGTTGCTGAGCCGGCATCGCTGATACGCTCGGGCGCGGCCCATGCGCCATTTGATTTCGCGCGGCCCCAAAGGAACCAGCGGTCTCCGTCGCGCTGGCTCCAGAAGACCCACAACGTGCCATTGGGAGTGGCGGTGAGGGAACTGCGGAAAATGTCGGCGGGCTGCGGCGTCACCTCTTCGGGAGCCGACCAGCTCGAGGCGCCGCGGGTGCGCACCAGAACCCGGTCGGCGCGATCCTTATAGGCCACCCAGGAAACCGCTACCGAATCGGCCAAGGAAGCGATGGCGGGCTCGTCGTCTTCATAGCTATCCGCAGTGAGCTTTTCGGGAAACGGGACGCGGTTGACGAGCGCTTTGCCTTGCAGGAAGGCCCGCGGCTCTCGTCCTAACTCGGATAGTCCGAATTCGAACGATCCTTGCGCCGTGTCCACCTTGACACTGGCCGTGGGCGGAGCATCCAGGTAAAGAAACACGCCCACGGGCTGATGCCGGACTTCCGGTACGGAGCCGGGCCGCAGTTCGGTATAGTGAACGTCGGCGTAGGGCGCCACGGCGTCACGGCGCGTCACCGCGCGCCACTGATTCCCCGACACCGAATCGCCTTGGGAAAAGTGGCGGCCCGCCACGGAGAGCAGCGTTCCTCCCGTCACCGCGACGCTGCCGTCGTATCGCTCCTCGGCAGAGGCGTTGGCTCCGAACCATAGCAGCACCGCTTCGGGGTGGGCGTATTGACCGGGAGCGGGAGGCCGCGGGCCCTGGAAAGCAGCATAAGCGGCGAATCCTGCAACGATGGCGGCAATCAGCAGTGCGGCAGGCCAAAGAGGTTTCATGGACACGGGAGTCTCACTCCTGTTGCGAGTTGTAACGGACAAGTATATCTCCACGCAGCGCGCGCGGGCGGGATTCGCTAACCTGGAATGTTCGGAGGAACGTGGAATGAGTTCCCGGGAGGACGGCTTATCGGGGTTGGTGGATCTGCCGTCAATAGGGCAATTGATCTCCCTGCTGGAAAGGCAGGGGTGGCAGGTCATTGGCCCCACCGTTCGTGACGGCGCAATCGTTTATGACCGCGTGGAATCCCTTGACGATCTCCCGCGCGGCTGGACGGAGGAGCAGGAAGCCGGACGCTACCGGCTGAAGCGCCGCGGCGACGATGCCCTCTTCGGGTACAATCTCGGCCCGCAGAGTTGGAAGAAATATCTGCATCCGCCGGAAGTGCGCTTACTCGAAGCGCGACGCGAGGGCGGGTTGCTGAAGATTCTGAATCAGGCAGATCCGCCGCCGCGCTATGCGTTTCTGGGCGTGCGCGCCTGCGAACTGGCTGCGATTGCCGTGCAGGATCGTGTGCTCCTGGGAGACCGGTTTGCCGACCCCATCTACGGAGCGCGGAGGGAGAATCTGTTTCTGATTGCCGTCAACTGCGCACAGGCGGCGCCCACGTGTTTTTGCACGTCGATGGGAACGGGTCCGCGCGCGCGGCAGGGTTATGATCTGGCAATCACGGAGATTCTCGAAGGCGGGCGTCACGAGTTCCTGCTCGAGGCGGGGAGTCCGCGGGGCGGCGCTGTTCTCGGGCAGTTGCGCGCTCGCGACGCGGGGCCGGGCGATTCCGAAGCCGCGGAGAAGATGGCGGAGCGTGCGGCAAGCCAGATTCAGCGGCGGCTGGAAACGGAGGGCTTGCATGATCTGCTGTATGCCAACTGGGAGCATCCGCGCTGGGACGATGTCGCGGAGCGGTGCCTCGCTTGCGGCAATTGCACGATGGTCTGTCCCACGTGCTTTTGCACGAATGTGGAAGATGTAAGCGATGTGAGGGGCGAGCATGCGGAGCGGTGGCGGCGCTGGGATTCCTGCTACACACTCTCCTTTTCCTATATCCATGGCGGCAGCGTGAGAAGGAGCGTCAAGTCGCGCTACCGCCAGTGGCTCACCCACAAGCTCGCTTCGTGGATCGACCAGTTCGGCAGTTCCGGCTGCGTCGGCTGCGGGCGGTGCATTACCTGGTGCCCGGCGGGAATCGATCTCACCGAAGAGGTCCGCGCCATTCGCGAAACCCCTTCGCGGGCATCGAAGCGTAGAGAGAACCGCAATGGAGAATCTTGAGAAGATACTTTCCGAACACCCCTTCTTCGAGGGGATGGAAAAACAGTACTTGGATATCCTGGTTGGCTGCGCGTCGAGCGTGCGTTTCGAAGCCGGCGCTTACCTGGGGCGCGAGGGCGGGGACGCCACCAGCTTTTTCCTTTTACGAAAGGGGAAGGTGGCGCTCGAAATCCGTACGCCGCAACGCCCGCCGCTGGTGATTCTCACCCTCGAGGACGGAGACATCCTCGGCTTTTCGTGGCTCGTTCCGCCCTACCTGTGGAGGTTCGACATGCGCGCGGTCGAGCCGGTGCGCGCCTTCGCTCTCGACGGCCGCTGCCTGCGAAAGAAGTGCGATGAGAATCATGACCTCGGCTACGAATTGCTGAAGCGCTTCGCCTTTGTTGTAGATAACCGCCTTCAGGCAACCCGCCTGCAACTTCTGGATGTTTATGCTGCCGCTCGTTCATGAAGCGGGAGTCCGCGGAGGCGACCCGATGCTCCCGGCGCCGCACCGCATTCTGCGCGTCAAGCGCGAGACGTATGACACCTTCACTCTCACGCTGGAGGTTCCGGAAGAGGCGAAGGGAGAGTTCGCCCCGGGACAGTTCAGCATGCTTTACGTCTTCGGCGTGGGCGAACTCCCCATCTCCATCAGCGGCGATCCGGGTGTGCCGGGGCAGTTGGTGTACACGATCCGATCGGTGGGCAAGGCCACGGAGTCGCTGGTGAAACTGCGGGCCGGGGACTGGGTGGGCGTGCGTGGTCCCTTCGGCTCGGCGTGGCCGGTGGAAGCGGCGCGCGGCATGGATGTGCTGATTGTGGCGGGCGGCATCGGGCTTGCGCCCTTGCGCTCGGTGATCTACCACGTCCTCCGCAACCGTGATGCCTATGGCCGCCTCACCATCCTCTACGGCGCGCGGAGCCCGAAGGACCTCCTGTACCGGAGCGATTTTCGAAGCTGGAGCCGCCAGATGGAGATACACGCCCTGACAACGGTGGACCACGGCGACTTGCGGTGGCGCGGGCGCGTCGGCGTCGTGACCACGCTCTTCCGCTATGTGCGTCTCGCGCCGCAGCGGACCATCGCCATGCTCTGCGGACCGGAAATCATGATGCGCTACGTGTGCGCGGAAATCGAAAAGAACCACGGGCTGCCGGCCTCGCAAGTCTACCTCACCATGGAGCGCAACATGAAGTGCGCGGCCGGTTTCTGCGGCCACTGCCAGTTCGGCCCGTATTTCATCTGCAAGGACGGTCCGGTCTTCTCCTATGAAAGGCTGAAGCCGCTGCTGGGGATCTATGAACTCTAAACGCCGCAAACCGAGAATCGGGGTCTTCAAGTTCGCCTCCTGCGATGGATGCCAGTTGAGCCTTCTGGACGCCGAGGACGAACTGCTGGACGTCGCCGGAGCAGTGGATATCGCCTATTTCCCGGAAGCCAGCAGGGCGATGCTCAAAGGGCCTTACGACATCGGCCTGGTGGAAGGATCCATCACCACGCACCATGACGCCGAGCGCATCCAGAAGGTGCGCAAGCAATGCGGCACGCTGATCACCATCGGCGCCTGCGCCACCGCGGGGGGCATTCAGGCGCTGCGCAATTGGGTGGACACCGCCGAATATGTGCGCGCGGTCTACGCGACGCCAAAGTATATCCAGACGCTCAGCCTCTCCACGCCGATCGCCGAGCATGTGCCGGTGGATTTCGAACTGCGCGGCTGCCCCATCAACAAGAATCATCTGCTCGAGGTGATTTCCGCGGCGCTCATCGGGCGCAAACCGAATATTCCTACCTACAGCGTCTGTGTGGAATGCAAACGGCGGGGGAACGTCTGCATCGCGGTGGCTCAGGGCGTCGCCTGCCTCGGGCCCGTCACGCAGGCAGGCTGCGGAGCCATTTGCCCGGCCTATGGCCGCGGCTGCTATGGCTGTTACGGGCCCATGGAGTCCCCCAATACGGCCTCCCTCACGGGCCAATTGCGCATTCTCGGCAATGACGGGAGCCAGATCCGGCGCGCGTATCGCGGCTTCAACGCCTGGGCGTGGGAGTTTCGCAAGGCGGGCGAGGAGTGCGAATGAGATGAAAACACGCACAATCAAGGTGGACTATCTGGCGCGAGTGGAAGGCGAGGGCGCGCTGGCGGTGAAGCTGAGCGGAGACAAGGTGGTGGATGTGCGGCTCAAGATCTTCGAGCCGCCGCGCCTGTTCGAAGCGTTCGTATGCGGCCGCCACTTCTCGGAACTGCCGGATCTGGTGGCGCGTATCTGTGGAATCTGTCCCATCGCCTACCAGATGAGCGCTGTCCACGCCATTGAAAGCGCGTTTGGCATTACCATCGACCCCGCCGTCCGCCTTCTGCGCAGGCTCTTCTATTGCGGAGAGTGGATCGAGAGCCACGCGCTTCACATCTACATGCTGCATGCTCCGGATTTCCTCGGCTACGCCGATGCCATTCGCATGGCGCGCGATCACAGGGAATTGGTCGAGCAGGGACTACGGATCAAGAAGATCGGAAACCACATCGTGTCTCTGATTGGCGGGAGGGAGATCCATCCGGTTTCGGCGGCTGTGGGCGGGTTCTATCGCGTTCCTTCCAGGCAGGAACTCCGCGCGCTGGCCGATGATCTCGAATGGGGCCTGGATGCGTCCGTGAAAACGGCGCGCTTCGCCTCCACGCTGGAGTTTCCGGATTTCGAACAGGACTACGAATTTGTCTCGCTGTCCCATCCAAACGAGTACCCGTTCAACGAAGGCAGAGTGGAGTCAAGCAACGGCATTGACATCGATGTCGATCTGTACGATCAGCACTTCAGCGAGTATCATGTGGAGCACTCCAACGCTCTGCAATCGGCGGTTCGCGCGCGGGGAGCCTATCTTGTGGGGCCGCTGGCGCGTTTCGCTCTTAACTTCGACCGGCTCCCCCCGATCGCCCGCCAGGTGGCTCGCGACTGCGGGCTTTCCGTGCCCTGCAACAACCCCTTCCAGAGCATTGTCGTGCGCGCTATCGAACTGGTGTTTGCATTCGCGGAAGCGCAGCGGATCATCAAAGCCTACCAGCCGCCCGATCAGCCGCGCGTTCCCGTTCCGGATCAGGCGGGCACGGGCTGCGCCGCTACCGAAGCGCCGCGCGGATTGCTCTATCACCATTACGAGATTGGGGAGGGCGGGTTGGTGAAGAGCGCGCGCATTGTCCCTCCGACGTCGCAAAACCAGAGGCGCATCGAAGAGGACCTATGGAACCTGGTCCCGCGTCTGCTCCACCGCCCCGAGCACGAAATCACCTGGAAGTGCGAGCAGGCCGTCCGGAACTACGATCCGTGCATCTCCTGCGCCACTCATTTCCTGAAACTGCACCTGGAGCGCGGGTGATGCTCATTCTGGGCTGCGGCAACGCCGATCGCGGAGATGACGCCGCCGGCTGGATGGTGGCTGACCGGCTTCAGGCTCTGGGTTTTCCCGCGCGGCGCCATGAGGGCGATTGTCTGTCATTACTGGACGCCTGGAGCGGACATGAGGAAGTGGTCCTCGTGGACGCCATGGTTTCGGGGCGCGAACCGGGTGTCTGCGTAGTGCTGGATGCCTGTGCGGCGCCAGTGGAGCGTGGAGAATTCCGTTGCCCGAGCAGCCACTCGTTCGGAGTAGGCGAAGCGGTGGAACTGGCGCGCATGCTCGATGCGTTGCCTTCGAAGCTCCTCATCTTCGGCATAGAAGGCTCGTCGTTCGAAGCGGGGGCCCAAGTGAGCGCGGCGGTGGCGGAGGGGGTGGAGCGCGTAGTGGAGGAGGTTCAGCGGTTGGGGACGCGCGTTAGGGGGAATCCCTCAAATCCTCCTCTGAGCCAACTTAGGCATGTGTAAATCATCCCAAATCTGCGAAGACCTGTTGCATTCCTCCACCAGACAGCGCACACTTGATTTACATTCGCTGGATCGCAGGCGGGGCCGTTAGTCGCGTTGCTTGTCCTAACCATCAGGCTCTGGGTCTTCGCGAAAGCTGAAACGAGGAACCGAATCCGGATGCGCATCAACCGCCTCTTTCCTGGCTCGCTGGCCTTGGCGTTTCTCTGCCTTGCGCCCGCCAATGCCGCGCTGATCATCAACCCCACCTTCGATACCACCATCACGAGCGACCCGAATGCTTCCACCATCATGGCGACGATCAACTCGGCCATTTCCGACTACGCCGCTGCCTTCACCGACCCCATCACGGTCAACATCAAGTTTCAGCTGGGTGGCGGCCTTGGTTCCAGTTCGACGTGGATCGGCAGCATCTCCTACGCCCAGTTTCTGACAGCAATCACGGCGGACAAGACGACCGCCAATGACAATCTCGCCGTCGGCTCCCTGCCGTCTCAAGCGAACAATCCAGTGAACGGCAACTCCAATGTGTTCCTGCCGTGGGCGAATCTGAGGGCACTGGGGTTCGGCGTGGGGGCAACGCCGGATGGCTTCGACGGCACTATCACGCTGAACACGTCGATCATGAATCTGACTCGGCAGAGCATCGACCCGTCGAAGTATGACTTGCACGCCGTGGTGCAGCACGAGATCGACGAAGTCCTGGCGATTCAATCGGCGCTGAACGGTTCCGCCAATGGCGACCCCGCTCCGGCGGGACCTGCTTCCACATTAGATCTGTTCCGCTATGACCAAAACGGCAATCGCAGCTTCAGCAGTGCCCTCGCCGCTGAGGCATATTTCTCCATCAATGGCGGCACTACCCGACTCGTACGGTTCAATCAACAAGCAGGCGGCGACTTCTCGGATTTTGCCAGTAGCGCCACACCTCATGTTCAGGACGCCTACGGCACTCCCGGAGCGACTCCAAATCTGGGCGTGGAACTGACCATGCTCGATATCCTTGGCTATGACTTGGCGGCTAGCCCCGTTCCCGAACCCTCGACGGCGGCTTTCCTGGTAGTGGGAATTCTGGCCGGGGCCTGTTGGAAGCGCCGCCGGCCATCCTGATCGCCAGATCGGGCGCTCCCCGCTATCCCAGGAACCCCACGTTCTGCGTTGTGAAGTTCGCCAGATTCGGGAACACGATGGGCATCTCCGTCCCCGGGACTCCGAACCAGTTCGCCAGCGTCGCGCCATACTGGTCGAGCGAAGTTGTCGGTATCCAATTGCCACGGTTGCCCGAATCATCCGGTCCCTGGAGCGCCAGTGCCGGAAAGGTCCCGTAGAGATTGCCGCCTCTGACCGCTCCCCCCATCACCAAGTGGTGGGAGCCCCAGGCATGATCGGATCCGTTCCCGGCCGAGGGCTGGAACGTGCGTCCGAACTCCGATTCGGTAAACGTCGTCACCTGCGCAGCGACCCCCAGTTCGACCGTGGCGTTGTAAAACGCCGCCATCGCCTGGCTGAGTTGCGTATACAGGCTCTGCTGATCCGGAAGCTGGTTGCTGTGCGTGTCGAAGCCGCCGAGGCTGGCAAAGAAAATCTGCCGCCGCATGCCAAGTTCATTCCGCACTTGAATGAGTCGCGCGATTTGGGCAAGTTCCGTGCCTAATCCCGTGTTTGGAAACTGCGTCTGAAGAGGATTGGACTGGGTAACGCTGTTAATGAGCGTCGCAATGCGAATGCCTTCCCTGGTGTTCGCGCTCGCCGCCTGGATCAGGGCGTAGCCGGCATCCATTTCGAGCAATTCGCCCAAGGCTTTGTCGCGCGCAACCATAGCGGCGTTGTCCGGGTTGCTGCCTTCGAGTCCAGTGGTAGTCTGGCCAGGAATGACCGTGGCGGGTTTGGTATTCACGCCATTGAGCAGCAGGGCTCCGCCGGCGACCGAGGTGCCGAGTGGATAGTTCGAGGGAGTGTTGACGCCCAACAGGCCCAACCGGTCGGCGATCCGGCCGCCCCACCCGGTGGTCCCGCCCAGCGGCATGGCCGTTTGCCACTCCGAAGTCTGATCGGAGTGCGAGAACAGGTTCGAGGGCACGGGGACGCTTCCGGCAAGATATTGGGCGCGAGTGGTGGGTTTGACGATCATACCTACGTTGGCGGCGACGGCGAGTTTGTTCTGCGCCCAAAGAGGATGAATGGCGGCAAGGCTTGGATGAAGTCCATAGACCGCCCCGCCGGGGGTGGGGATCTGGAGCAGTTGGGCCTGCGGAATCGCCAGCGGGCCACGCACCTGCGCATACTGCGCATACTGCGTACTGACGGGCACCACCATGTTGTTCGAGTCGTTCCCGCCGAACAGAAAGATGCACACCAGGGCTTTGTAGTCGCCCGTGGATTGCGCATTGGCGCTGAGCAGGCCAAGGCGGCTGAACTGGCTGGCGACGGTGAGAGTGCTGAGAGAGCAGCAGCCGAGCCGCAGGAATTTTCTACGGGATGTCATGTGTTCGTCTCCTGATCTTTCGTTACGGTTCCACCTGGAACTGGCTGGCGCTGCCCACGAGGTAGGCTGCGTTCCGGGCGCGGATGCGCACATCCGATGTAGCGCCCAGTGCAGCAAGGATGCTGGACTTCATGGCGGCGCTCATGGCTCCATGCATCAGAGCCTGGTTGAGCGCCTCCACCAGCGAGGGAGGGTCAAAGGCCAGCCTCTCCAGTTCGGCGAGGTCGATCTGAACCGCGGCGCCGATGCCGTTGCGGCTGGCGCGGTAGATGAAGTTCACACGGTTGAGCGCGACAGAGGGGGTGCTGATCTGGAACTCCGGCGCCGCCTGCCCGTTCACCCGGTAGAAGGGCGAGAAGTAGTTGAAAACGCTGGGGGCAAACCAGAGATCCTCTCCCATGTTGCGCGCGTACCCGTTGAGGTTGTTGTCCGTGGTCACGGCGGCGTTCATGTTGCGCAGGAAGCTGAGGATGAACAGGACCGGTTCGCGGAGTTTACCCTGGTAGGCTTGCGGCGAGTCTGCTTCCGGATCGGTGACAATGGCCTTCGTGGTCTGCCACAGATCGCCTCCCGTGGCCTGGAAGATCGTGGCGACTCTGCTGATGTAGGCGCCCGATGGATTCCCCATCACCAGCCGTTGGATGAGGCGGATGGCGACGAAGGGAGCAACATTCGGATTCCTGCGGAGGTTGTTGATGACCAGATCGACCTCCTCGCCCGCCGTGCGTCCCGGCGGGATCATGTCTCCCAGCAGGAGCGTCTTCTGCGTGGTGTCGTGCTGCTCCTCGAAGGCGATCATCGGGGCGGCATAGTAAGTGGGGTTGGGGAAGCGCGGCGTTTCGCCGGGGCGGGTGGGATAGGTCCAACCGGTGAACGCCCTGGCGAACTGCTTGACGTCTGCTTCGCTGTAGGTGGGAAGCGGCTTGCCGGTGGCGGGGTCGAGCTTCGGAGTTCCGTCCATGTTCAACTGCTCCAAACCGAGCGTGAACAGTTGCAGCAGTTCCCGGGCGTAGTTCTCGTTGGGTTCGACTCCCCTGGTTTCCTTCCGGTTATTCACCATGTCCAGAAACCGGCCCATGGTGGGGCTGAGAGTCACTTGCCGCAGGAGCGTGAAGTAGTTGCCAAAGGCGTTCTGGCTCAACATGCGCATGTAGGGAACCAACTGCTGCGACTGTGGAGTCTTTACACCGGACACCACCAGGATCTGGCTGAGGGCGAAGGTCACTCGCTGGCGTAACTGGTCCTGACCCGTCATGGCCTTCAGGTAAAACGCGCGCTGGGCCGGGCTGATGGACGTTGATTCGGCAATTGGATCGGGCAGGTCCGACACGGGCGCTGAAAACTGCTCCTGAAGGAAGGCCGGAATGCCCACCTGCTGCAGATGCTGGATGCTTTCCGGAGCCGGCCCCCATGTGGTTCGTTCGAGAAAACGGGCAGCCGCCTGAGCGCCCATCAACTGCTGCGCCGGACCTACGGTGAGGACCATGGCGTTCGAATTGGCCGCGCCAGGATCCGGGTTCCTCAACGACACGCTGAGCATCCCGCCGAATCCCGCTCCCGCCTTGCCCGACGCCGCAATCGACGTTGGAGAAAACGAATTGACGGTCAACGGCGTAGAACCGAGCAGAACCTGCGCACCCGGGGCGAATCCTGTCCCGGTGAGTACCAACTGAACCTGGCTTCCCGCGACAAGTTTCCCGGGGTTGGCCGACGTGATGAGGGGAATGGCATTCTGAAGCGTCATCACGGATGTGTCCAAGGCCTTCGGATCGGCATTGCTGACGGCCTTAATATCCACGGTGGGCGCGGCGGCGGTGGCGATGTTTGCCGGAGACGTGGATGAGGTAGCGATGGGGGACGGCGGCAAAATGGCCGGCGGCGTATACAGCCCTGTCTCATCAATGGTTCCATAGATTACATTGCCCCCTTTGATTCCGTTCACGAACCAGGTGACGGTCCTGTCCAGGGAGTTGCCGACGGAAGCGCGGAACTGTCTGGGCACTCCCAGGCGCAGGGTCGCCTTCTCCGGCGTGACGCTGACGGTCACGGGAGGCACGATGCGAAAGCTGCGCTTGTTGGAAACCGCCCCGCCGGGGTCCGGATTGGCTACGCCCACGTCGGTATCGCGTGGGTTTGTGTCCGTAGCCGTGGCCTTCAACTCCGTGGCCGAAACAAAGAAGGTGGCCACAGGCTTATCGCCGATGAGAACTCGCGATCCGGGAACGAAATTCTTTCCCGACAACTGGATGGTGAAGGCGCCGATGTTTACCAGATTCGGTGTGACTGCACTCAGGCTGGGCACAGGGTTGTTCACTGTCACCGTGGCCTCGCCATAGACGGTGGGCGCGGCAGTGCTGGTGGCCCGTATCTTTACCACGTTCGGAACGGGCGGCAGAGCGGGGGCGATGTATTGGCCCCCATCGGAGATCTTTCCAACCGTGGTATTTCCGCCGGTGATTCCATTCACCGACCATGTAACTGTTTTCGGGCTTATGTTCGCAACCGAGGCCGAGAATGTTTTCGAGGCTCCGGCAACAATGGTGTAGGCGGACGGGCTGACAGTCACCGAGACGACGGACGGTTCGGCGGATGCGATGGCGGTTGGCAGCGCCATCAGCAGGGTGAATCGCAGCATGTGGGAACGAGCAAGACCGGTTCGCATGTCGATTATCACAAGCCTCCAAGGTTGTTCCATTACTATCGGGTGAGTAGTTCTAAACGTTACCCCGTGGCAGAAGTAAAACTTGCCCTACCGTGGGACTCACGGTTTCACCTTACGGGTACTACTGGGGAGAACGGAGGGGGAGAAACCCTAGGCTTTACGCCGGGCTATGACACTCGAAATATTACGGCTAAGCATAGCACACGCTTATCGATGTGGGCAAAGACAGACCGAACCTGCCCTCCCTGCTGTGCTTTTTTGCGTGCTTTTCTTGGAAGACAGGACTACAATGAGGGCGGATAGTCCCAGAGGCTCTCTACAGCTCTTTCATGAACCCCTGGTTGCGTTTTTGCCCGATACCTTCATAGGTTATTTCCGGAGGCGGGAGGTGAGTTTTCGGCCGCTCTTTGGGTTGTAGGCATCAGTCGTCCAGCTTGCAGGAGGTGTTTCCATGTTCGATAGTCTCGACGAGACCATGAAGCACGATGAGGAAGAGCAGAGCACACCGCGAGAGCGGTGGATGAAGTACATCTTGACGCTCATCATCGCCGTTGTTGTGGTTGGCGGCTTGCTGACTGTAATTCGCATGGTGGAATAAGGAAGGCGCAAGCGCTTTGTTTCGAAATGCCTGAGGGAGAGACACCTTCGGGCACGACTTGAATGATTGCCGCGGACGCCGCCTGGGGGTAGCCTGTGGCGGCGTTTGCATTTGCGCGCTTTCCCCCCATTCGCGTCCCGGCCACAGAAGCAATAAGCGCAATTGAACAGGATGGGATTCGTCTCGAGCTGCAAACGGAAAGAAAAGGCCGGATCGACACCGGGCAAATCAGCTTCGAGCGGGTCAAGCAGGTACGCGATCTGGATCAGAAGTCCTATGGGCATTCTCTGGGCAAGGATTCCTGATCGCGGCGATTGTCATTGAGGTGAGATCACGCTGATCGCGGTAATTGTGCGCACGACACAAAGGGTGCACGGGGTGAGCCGCTGATGAGCCGTCCCTCCGCCGTTTGATAAGATTAACGGCTTAGCGGAGGTGACATCCGATGCGTTTCCTGCTTGCATTCCTCATCTGTGGCAGCCTTGCCGCACCCGTGCAGTTTTCCGGCTCACTCGTGAGCAGATGATTCATTACGCGGCAAAGTCAGATGCTGGAGCGAGTGAAAGGACTTTCGCTCGAAGAAGCCTGGGGGATCCCACCTGATGAAGGAGATTGTGGACACCGCCGACCGGACGCACATCCACGATGAGTGGACGAAGCAGAAGTTCCTCACGGGCAAGTACAAAGCGAGCGAATTGTACGGCGGTCCGGGGCTTTCGCCGGAACTCCAGAAGGAATACGACGAGTACGTGAAGAAACGCCTGGCGGAACTGAACCGCTGAGGGATGGACTACAGTGTCACACGAGCTTGGTTGTTAGATCTGCCTTGCGTAGATAGCCCGCGCCTTGCGGAACAATTCCAGAACCTCCTGCTTCCGTGCTTCTGTGGAAAACACACCGCGCTGGGTGGTGCGCTCGATGAGGCGGTCGATCCAATCGACCCAGAAGCGGGCATCGGGCGCGGATTGGATGGGCTCGCCGTCGAGATAGACGTAGACAGGGCTGGTGTGGGCGAAGGCTTTGGCGTCGTTTAACACCATGCGGTGGAAAGGGCCGAGGACGCGGGCGGCGATCCAGGCGCTGTGCTCCAGGGTGAGCGTTGAGGCGAGGGGCTGCGCTTTGCCGTTGACGACCAGTTCCACCGCGTCTACCGGGATGGCGGACTTCATCTCCACTTTCACTTCGAGGCGCTGTGGGCCCTTCTCCAGGTGTAGCTCGCCGCCCGGTTCTTTGCCGTTCACCTTGAGAAAGAGCATGGGTCCGTTGCTGGCAAAGGTCCGCCCGTGTTTGTAGGCGGCGATCCAATCCGGGTACTTGAGAGGACCGTCGAGGTGGGCATAGACGCGGCCTCCGCCGGGCACATAGTGGTCCGCGACGTTGGTGAAGCTGTCGGTGCCCGCGGAAATGCCGACGCGGAACCCGCAATTGAGCAGGCGATACCACATGGGCATGGCGACTTCTTCGGGGTTGTTGGAGAGCACGTCCATGGCATCGATCTGGCCGAGCGCGAGATCGACGGGCATTTCCTTCATACTGGCTCCGTTGAAATCCGGGGAGTAGCCCGGATGCGCGTAGGTGACTGCGCCGCCCTGATCGCGCGCTTCTTTGGCGAGGGTGTAGTTCGGCGGGTAGTCATCGGCATGTTGGGAGCCGCGAAAGCCGGTGTAGAGGGGTTCCACCAGCTTCTTCAGTTGGAAGAAGCACATGTGGCCGTAGAGGCCGGCGTTGCGCATCTCTTCGTTCCAATAGATGAGGTAGGGCGTGCTGCTGAGGGCGGAAAGCTTGCCTTCGAAGAACTTGCGGTCATGGACAGTGTCGCCGCTCGAGTTGGCGACCATCATGTTGGGGATATTCAGGTCCTCGCCGAGGGCGTACATACGGACGTCTTCGGGAGTAATGTCCTGATGGTCGGGAGCGGTGTAGTTGGCGTGGATGTGCGCATCGGAGGAGTACCAGCCGCGGGCGGCCATGTCAATCCAGCGTTTGAGGCGGATGGTGACTTCAGCCGGTTTGGTCAGGTTGACGGTGCGGCGCACGAGTTGATATTCGGGACCGCGGGCCGCTTCGATCACGGTTTCCCCGGAGGGCAATTCCATCTCGAAACTGCCGGAGGCATGAAAGAACTGCTCGGCGGGTTCCGCGGCGAAACGGGTGATCGTACCTTTGGGCGCATAGCCAAGACCGTCGGAGCCGGTGAGGTAGACGCGGGCGGCGGAGGGACGGCCGTGTTCGTCGCGCAGGTTGACCTTCAGCTTCACGAGGGGGCGCACGTCGAACGTGTAGACCTGGCCGTCCACCGTGCGTTCAACAATTCCCGGTTTCTGCTCCACAACACGATGGAGAATCGCCTTGCCGGAGCGAATCACCGGCAGATTGAAGATACGGCCCTGGGCAAGGATGTAGCTGCGCGGCGAGGTGAAGTCCGCGAGCGTTGCCACGCCGGTGCTGCGGAACACGAAGCGATCGCGCAGTGCGTGCATGGCCGCTGCGTTCGAGCGGCGACGCATGAGGACTCGCGCCATGTCGCCGAAGCCGACTTCGCCATCGACATCGATCTGCTCGAGGCCGTTGTGGTTGATCCAGAAGGTGAGATCCTCCTGGCCTGGCTTGGAGTGGGAGACGGCGGCTTGCCAGGCTTGCGCGGCAGGATTGCGCCACAGCGCGAGGCCAGCCAGCAGCAGAAAAGATGCAACAAGATAGATACGTCCCATAGTCATCAGGATGCGGTAATCTTATATCAATCCGTTCGCTGGGACATCTTACAGGCTTCAAGTGAGAGGTTCTCGTCTAGCGTGTCAAACACAAAGGGGCGGATCCAATCCATCGATCTTGTTCGCGGCGCCGTGATGATCCTCATGGCGATTGATCATGTGCGCGAGTTTCTGAGCTCCGCTGCGTACGCATTTCGACCGGAGGATCTCTCGAAGACGACGGCGGCGATCTTTCTTTCGCGGTGGGTCACTCATTTCTGCGCACCGGTTTTCATGTTCGCCGCCGGGCTGGGCGCGTTCCTGTGGGCGCAACGCGGGCGGAGCCGCGGGGAACTGTCGCGCTTCCTGTGCACACGGGGGCTGTGGCTGGTTGTGCTCGAGTTGACGGTGATTCGCTTTCTGCTGTATTTCAGCTTCTCTTTCCCGCTGGTACTGACTGTGTTCTGGGCACTGGGCTGGTCGATGGTGGCGCTGGCGGCGCTTGTCTATCTGCCGCTGCGCGCGATCGCCGGGATCAGCCTGGGAATGATCGTCCTGCACAACCTTCTGGATTCGGTACGCGCGGCGGACTTTGGAGGGTGGGCCTGGATGTGGAATGTGCTGCATCAGCCCGGAGTAATCCGCATTGGCGGCACGGTGGTGATTCCCGGTTATCCGCTTGTTCCCTGGATCGGAGTGATGGCGGCGGGTTACTGCTGCGGAAGCCTTTTCCTGATGGACGCCGGGAAGCGAAGGGCATTGCTGATCCGCATCGGGGCTGTCCTCACGGCGGCTTTCGTTCTGCTGCGCGCTTTGAATTTCTACGGAGACCCGGCGCCGTGGCAGGTGCAGCCTTCCGCCCTGTTCACGGCGTTGTCGTTCCTGAATTGCACGAAGTATCCGCCATCGCTGTTGTTTCTGTTGATGACACTGGGGCCGGCGGTGCTTGCGCTGGGGTTGCTGGAGGGGGTTCGGGTTTCGGATAAGAACCCTGTCCTCATTTTCGGCAGGGTGCCGTTCTTTTACTATGTGATTCACCTTGGGCTGGCCCATCTTGCGCTGGTGTTGTTGACGTATCTGCGCTACGGGGCAACGAATTTCCTGTTCACGCCGCCGCCGACGCTGGGCGGTCCGCGGCAAGTGTTTCCGGCGGATTTCGGGTTCAGTCTGGGGACCTGCTATGCCGTGTGGTTCGCAGTGCTGATCGTGTTGTATCCCTTGTGCCGCTGGTTCGCGGGGGTGAAACAGCGGCGCAAGGATTGGTGGGTGAGTTATCTGTAACGCGGGGTCTACTCGACGAGCGGCTCGTACGGTGGGATGGTCAGCGTTTTTCCTGTCGCCAGCCGCACCTGCGCCGGATGTGAGCTGAAATTGAGCAGCGCGAGCTTGCCGTTTTCAAGCATGCTCCAATAGACCGTTTCCGGCTTCTCCATGCGTAGCGCGGCGAGAGTGCGGCTGTCGAGTCCCGGTGTTTTCAGAAGAAGGTCGCGTACAAACCCGGCGTAGAAGCGTGAGGGAATGAGGTCGCCGTGGAAGACAACCACGCGCCCCTTGCCGGTGTCGCCGGCGAGCCAGCGGGCGCTAATGGAGGAGTCGCCCTCGACCGTGATGGGGTTACCGCGCGGCCGAGGGGCGAATACCAGGGTGCCGCCGGCGCGTACCCACTGGTCGATGCGCTCGAGCACGGGTTTTTCGGTCACACTGCCCCAGAGGAGCAGGAGCACTTTGTAGCGGGCGAGCGCGCCATCCATGATCATCTGCTCGCTGGCGTAGTCGAAATCCACCTGCTCGCGCATCGCGCGGGCCACGGTGAAGAACGTGGACGCCCACCGGTAGCGCACCAGTTCATCGTCCAGTTTCAGCGCCGTATCAGAGTAGAATGCGGCGACGTCAATTACGGGCTTGGCGCGGACGTCCAAGAGGTTCCCGTACTTCAGCCAGGCGTCAATTGCCTGATCGTTGGCAGTGAGGTTGCCGAGATAGTAGAACAGATGCACGGCTCCCGTTGTGACGGCGTTGAACAGACGCGCCATCACGCCGCGCTTGCTGCCGAAGCCTCCAGGCTCATAGCCGAGCGCGGCGCCATAGAACCGGGCCGCGGAGGATGCCATTCGCGTGATAGTGAAATTGTCGGGGAAGTCATCACTCTCGTTGGTGAGCCGGATGCCGCCATGGATACGCGCCATGCTGCGGGCCTGGTAGCTGTAATCCGTGCCGATGGGCACCGGTCCCCAGCCACCCGAGGACTGATGAATCTGGGTATGCGGCAGGGCAGTTCGCGCCCAATTGGCCCAGCGCTCACACCACTCGCTCATCGCGCCCATGTACCAGTTGGCGAAATCGATGCGCTGGTGGGGCGTCAAGGCCGTCTCGGGCAGAAAGGTGGTCACCTCGTCGAAAGAAGCATGATGCGAATCCCAGGCAGCGTTCAGTTTGCCGATGTCACCCGAGTATTCCTTCTTCATTGCCTCGCGAAACGCGGCGCGGGCCAGGTCGTCTCCGGCCCAATAGCCGATGTGCGTGTGACCGCGGCGGAATCCATAGCCGGGCCCGCGCGCCGGATACTGAGCTTCGCCATAATCGCCGCTGGGGCCCAGGCGAATGCCTAACAGAGACTTGCGATTGCCATAATGCTTACCGAATTCGGCGATGAAGCGGCTGGCATACTCCGTTTGGAAGGGCTGGAAGATGGACTGCGTATCGTGCACCACGCCATGCTCGAGGCATTTGAAGCCGTAGTTGTCTTTGGAATCGTGGAGCCACGCCGGCAGTGCGTAACCGGAGCCGGCGAGCAACATCGGGAACCATTGGAGGCCGTGCTTCTCGATCTCATCGAGAATCGCATCATAGAAGCTCCAGTCGTAGACTCCGCGCCGGCGTTCCACATATCCCCAGCGAACGTAGGTCTCGACTCCGTTGAAGCCGAGCGCACGAATCAGCGGAGCCTCGTTGCGAATGCCGGCAAGAGCGTCCTGCACGCGGTCAGGCGCTGTGGCGTCACCGGAGACGGAACTGACGCGCTCGGAGGGAACGGCGAATTTCAGAGCCGGTTCCACCAACGGAGCCTCCTCGATGGGCGGCTGGGTATCCACCAGATGGATGGCACGAAGCCAATCGAGGCCTTCGATGCGGATCTTTCCGGGCGGCGCGTTGTCATAGGCAAACACCGCGCGCCGCATCTTTCCCGAATTGACGCGGGCAATGCCCCACTGCCTGGTCTGCGGCAAACCGGGGGCAAGGGTGATGAGCCCGTAGCCGCGGTCGACAAATTCGAGGATGAGCCACTGCTTCGCAGCCGTCGGGCTCTCGATTTCGATGTGGTAGGCGGAACGGGTGTAGTAGTCCGTGCTGGGCGAGAGCCTGGCTGTGAAAGCCCCGGCGGCGCGTTCCATTCGCATTGGGGAATCGGCGGCTTTTTCGAGACGGATGCCTTCCTGGCGCGGTGGATCCGAGGCTTCCCAGCGTGCCAAATCCTTGGCCGATGCGGCCGTTATGAGAACAAAGAACAGGAATCGATGCACGGACAAAGTATGGCAAACTTCGAGGGAGCGATTCAGGGCCGCACGAGGGATCCGTCAATCGCCCGCACGGTGAACCCGTCTTCGCGGCCGGAGGGCGGCTCCATTGGATACTTCCGCGCCATGTCCTCGCGGATATCCACGCCAAGGCCCGGGGCCTCGTTCACGTAGGCATAGCCATCGGGCAGTTTCGGAGTGCCGGGCATTAGCTCATGGACGAGATCCGGCCAGCGGTTCTCTTCCTGGACCCCGAACGCCGAGGAGGAGAGGTCAATGTGGCAGGCCGCGGCGAAGTTCACGGGATCGTTGTCGCCGCCTTCCTGCCACGCCGTACGTACGCCGAAGGTCTCGCACAGGGTGGCGATCTTGCGGGCCGGGGTGATGCCGCCGACAGTCGAAATGCGGTGCCGTGCAAAGTCGATGATACGTTCGGAAATGCAGGGTACCCATTCCTGAGGATTGGTGAAGATCTCGCCCATCGCCATCGGAGTGGAGGTCACCTGCTTGATGTTGCGGTACCACTGCACCAGTTCCGGCGGCAGGATATCTTCTACATAGAACATGCGGTATGGCTCCATCCGCTTGGCCAGTTCCACGGCCATCGTTGGCGAGAGATGCTCATGGACGTCGTGGATGAGCTTGACGTCTTTGCCGAGCTTCACACGCAGATGCTCGAACAGTTTCGGGATGGCGTCGATGTATTGTTCCTCGTCGAATGCAGGTCCGTTGAAGCCGTTTACCGGACGCCTTCCCTGCCCCGGCGGAATCATGCCGCCTCCGCCGTAGCCGCCCATCTGGGCGCGCACGTGCCGGAAGCCGCGGTCCATGAAGCCCTTCACATTGCCGGTAACCTCGTCCATCGAACGCCCGTCCGCATGCCCGTAGCACGGCACCGCATCGCGTACCTTCCCACCGAGAAGGGCGTACACCGGCATGCCGGCGCGCTTGCCTTTGATATCCCACAATGCCATGTCGAGGCCGCTCAGAGCATTGTTGAGGATGGTGTCGTGGCGGCGGTAGCTGCGATAGATGGTGGCGTGCCAGATGTCGTCGATGCGGTCCACGTCGCGGCCCACCCAGAAGGGAGCAAGGTGCTTCTCGATGGCGGTGGCCACGGTGAACGCCTGATGCACATTGCTCGCCGAGCCGATGCCGTACAAGCCCGGCTCACTGGTTTCCACCTTGACGATCACCCACTGATAGCGTCCGCCGGCGCTGGTGAGGATCGGGTAGACGCGACGGATGGTGACCTTCGCCATACCGCGTGTGCGCTGCTCGTAGGTCTGCTGCGCCGCCTGCTGGGCTGCCGCCGCCGCGGGGGCAGCGGCGAATCCTTCGAGAAATCCTCTGCGTTCCATAAGGTGCTCCCGGGTAGGCTGCCGGATTTTCTATTTCGTCCACTCCTTGCGTTTGTAAGGGAATGTCTTCCAGTTTTCGCTGGCGCGGCCGTTGCGGTCCCACATCACTTTGCCTTTGCGCAGGGTGAGTTCGGCGGTGATTCGTTGTGTGCCCTGGTTTACGGCTCCGGCGGAGTCGACGAATCCGAACTGCCCGTTTTCGACGCGCAGGACCGCGACGTCCGCCTCTGCGCCGGCGTCCAAATTACCCAGCGCCGTTTGTTTGATCTCCTTGGCGGGATTCCAGGTGGACATGGCGATTACCTGATCTATCGGAACGCCGAGGTTCAGGATGCTCGACATGGAGTTGGTCATCGACTTCATTCCGGCATTCATGCTGCCCGAGTGGAGGTCAGTGGAGATGGAATCGGGCGGGAACCCTTGCTGCAAAGCGGGCACGGCGACGTACCAATAAAAACTGCCGGCGCCGAAGCCGAGATCGAAGATGATGCCCCGTTTGCGCCCTGTGATCATCGCGGGGTTCACCTTGTTTCCGGCCACGAGTTCCTCCCGGTGGCCGGAGAAACAGTGCGTGTAGATGTCGCCGGGGCGCAGTTTGTCGAGCAGCAGAGTGGGCAGGCTTCTCACCTTGTTCAGGTAGCCGAAATCGATCATCACGGGGAGATCCGTTTCCCTTCCCGCCTTGACCGCCGCATCCACGGATTCCCATCCGGGCCCGCCGAAGTGCGCCGACTTGAATCCGACAATCACACCGCGATTGGCTTTGGCCATCCGCGCGGCCGCCGCGGCGTCGAGTTCAGATAGCTCGTCCTCTTTCCCGGTGCCCATGCCCCAGCCTGCAATATTCAGCAGCGCGAGAACGCGCGTCTGCGCTTTGTCGATGACGCGGGCTTTGAAGTCGGGGAAGGTGCGCCAACCGGAGGTTCCGGCGTCGACCATCGTGGTAACGCCGCCGCGGAAGGAATGGGCATCCGGCTGCACGCTGCTGTCGCGCTCGATCGACTTCAGATCCGGCCGGGTGTAAACATGAACGTGAATGTCGATGAGGCCGGGAGTCACGAACAACCCGGCGACATTCACGGTCTTCTTTGATTCGGAAGGAGAGATGTTGGCGGCGACGCGGGCGATCTTGCCCCCGGCCACGGCAACGTCCATCAGCGCGTTGATCCGGTTCTTGGCGTCTACCACGCGGCCGCCCTTTAACAAGAGGTCATAAGTCTGCGCCCCCATCACGGACGCAGTCAAGGTCAAAACAAGCACAGTTTTCGTCATGGCAATCCTGCGATACCTTCGCGCCTGGAAGTATACACCCATTGGGACGGCGCCTCCCACGGCGATCGATTCGTTACCATAGAGGATTCACCTCAACACAAATTCAGGAGATTCGAGTGGATATAGAGAAGATGGCCGCCGGGGTTCGTTTGCTCCTCATGGACGTGGACGGCGTTATGACGGATTGCAAGCTGTACAACGTTCCCGGCCCCGACGGCCGCATGTACGAAACCAAGGGATTTGACGCCCAGGACGGCATCAGCCTCCAGTGGCTGAGTTGGTACGGCATCAAGACGGGACTGATCAGCGGACGCATATCGCCGGCGACCGAGGAGCGCGCCAAGCAGTGCAAGTTCACCTACATCTACCAGGGCCACATCGAAAAAATTCCGATCCTCGAAGAAATCCTCGCGGACGCGAAAGTGGACCCCTCGGAGGTTGCCTATATCGGCGATGACCTCACCGATATTGTTGTGATGCGCCGCGTCGGCTTCACTATCGCGGTGAACAACGCGCGGCCGGAAGTGAAGAAGATCGCCCATATGGTGACCGAGGCACGCGGCGGGAACGGCGCGGTTCGGGAAGTGGCCGAACTGATCCTCAAAGCCAAAGGCCACTGGGCGGAATTGCTGAAGAAATACGAAGTGTGATATTCGCAAGCCTCGCCGGAGCGGCGCTCACCATCCTGTCCGCATGGAGCCTGGGCCGCTGGCTGCTGCGCCGTTTTGACCTGACGGCCGCGCTCCAGTTCGCCACGGGGTCAGCTCTGCTGAGTGTCGCCGTCTTCGGGTTGCTGTTGGCGCACACGGCCAAACCGTGGGCCATGCTTCTGCTTGGGGCCCTCTGCCTGGCTCCGCTTGCCCTCCATCGCCCGAAGCTTTCCGGCTGGCAATGGCCGCCCGTCTGGAGTTGGATACTTCTGGCCGCCTACGGTGCGCTCTATCTGGCGAATGCGTTTTCTCCGGAGATCCAGAGCGACGCGCTCAACTACCATCTTTCCATCCCTGTTTCGGCTGCCCGGACGGGCTCGTTCCCGGATCGAATCACGTTCTATGACGTCATGCCACAGGGCCTCGAAACGCTGTTCGCGATGGCTTACAGCGTAGGGGGTGACAGCGCCGCCAAGCTGGTGCACTTCTGCTTCCTCGCCTGGAGTGTTCCGTTGCTTGCGCAGACCGCGCTCGCTCTCGGGCTCCCCGCATGGACTGGATGGGCCGGCGGGCTCTTCTACGCCATCACACCTGTCGCGGGGATCAGCGGCGCCTGCGCCTACAACGATGCGGCCATTACGTTCAGCACACTCGCCGTATTTCAACTGATGGTGTTGTGGTGGCGGCGCGGTGACGATCGCCTGCTGTGGCCAGCGGGGATCTGCGCGGGATTCTGCTATGCCATCAAGTTTCCTGGAGCGCTGATCGCACCGCTGGCGCTCATTGCCGTCCTAATGAAACGCCGCAACCGCGCGGCGCGCATCGTTCTCGGGGCGATGCTGATTGCCGCTCCGTGGGTGGGGCGGGCCGCGATCCTTACGGGAAACCCGTTCGCGCCGCTCCTCAACCGTTTGTTCCCGAACGCCTACTTCCATGTCGATTCCGAGCAAGAGATGAGCACACATCTCCGCGGTTACGGCGAACTGGACCCGGCCGCGATCCCCTTGGAACTCACGATGTACGGCGATCTGCTGCAGGGTCTTCTTGGGCCGGCATGGCTTGTGCTCCCCATTGGACTGCCGGCGCTGCGCAGGCGGGAGGGACGCCTGCTGGCTCTCGCCGGAGTGCTTGCGGGACTTCCCTGGCTGCTCAATTCGGGTACGCGTTTCCTCATGCCGGCATTGCCTTTCTTCGCTCTCACGCTGATGATGAGCCTTCCACGGGCGCTATCGCTGGGGCTGCTTGCCGCGCACGCTATAACCAGTTGGCCGGCTATTATCCCGATGTATGCGCCGCAAGGAACATGGGCGCTGCACCGCGAGGTTCCCTGGCGCGCTGCTCTTGGACTCGAGGACCGCCAAGCCTTCCGGCTCGGCAGGAGCGTGGAACACAATCTTGCTCAACTGCTCGACCAGCACACAACGCCGCGGGATCGCATTCTGGATCTCGTCAATGCCCCTGCCGCCATCACTCCGCGCATGCTTGTCAATGCATGGCAATCGGCCGCGGGGCAGCGGCTGGTTCAGGCACTCGAGACGGGCATGACTCCGGACCGCGGACTTTTCGTTGAATGGCGTTCGCGATTTGAAGAGCGCCGCCTGCGCGCGATTCGCATCACTTTCGAAAGCGGACAAGCCCAGCCCGCCGCATTTCAGGAGATCGAACTCCGGCATAACGGACAGCCCCTCACGCCCAACATTCTCTGGTCGATGCAGGCTGCGCCGAACATCTGGGATGCGGCGTTCGCGGTGGATCGCAACCTGACCTCGGCGTGGTCCACAAGGGAACCGGTCCGGCCGGGCATGTTCTATGAAATCGACCTTCCGGCTCCGCGCCCCCTGTCGGAGGTGCGCATCGTGGGCCACCGCTCGGCAGTGGGGCTCCGTGTCGAGCTTGCCGGTCTCGATAAGGAGTGGCGAGCGCTACCGCTGCCGGCGAGTCCGGACCCGCAGCCAGGGCTGAACCTCCGGCGCAGCGCCATCCGCCATGCGCGCCGCGAGGGGATCACCAGCATCCTCGCCGCCGCGGGCAGCGATGCGCTCGGCCGCATCGCCCGGGACTTCGAGGTCTCTCCGGCCAATTGGGACCTGCATCCAGTGGCAACGTACCAAAACGTCACGCTTTACAGAATCATACCTCCCGCCGGAAACGCACCCTAAGCTCCTCTGTTTCCACGCCTGTTACAATGCAGTCGTGAAACCAAAGGCCGCCGTGCTCTTCGCCTGCAGCCTGCTATGTGGATGCGGGGCAAATGGAAGCGGAATCCGTTCGGGCAGTGTAGCCGCGTCCACCAGCGGGAGAGCCGACGTACAGGAATTCCTCACCATGTACAACCAGTTCGAGCGCGGACTGGCCACGGTGGCGAACGAATCGGAGTGGAAGTCCGTTACGGACGTCAACGAGCAGCACACGGGAGAACGCATCGGCGCCGACCGCACGGCGGCGGCATTTCGCGGCAGCCGCTATGTCATCGAGAAGTCGAAGACCTTTCTCGATACCCGCCAGACTCTTTCCGAACTCGAGTTCCGGCAATTGGACAACATCCTGCTCTCAGCTGCCGAATCACCCGGCACGATTCCGGAAATCGTGAGCAAGCGGATCGAAGCCGAGGCGCGGCTGACCGCCGTTATGGACGGCTTTACCTTTTGCGCGGAAAAGCGGGGCGATAAGTGCGTGAAAGCCGTAACGCCGAACGACATCGACGAGACCCTGCTCAAATCGAAAAACCTCGCCGAGCGGCGCAAGATGTGGGAGATCTCGAAGCAATCGGGGCCGGCGCTGAAAGCAGGGCTGGCCGAGGTCCGTGACCTGCGGAATCGCGTCGCGCGCGAGCTAGGCTACACCTCCTATTTTCATCTTCAGGTGGCCGATTACGGCATGACGGTGAACGAAATGATGCAGCTCATGGACAAGACGGCTTCCGATCTTCGCCCGTTGTATGAACAGTTGCATCTCTGGACGCGCCGCAAACTCGCCGAACGGTACAAGGAGAAAATGCCCGGCCTCATCCCCGCGCACTGGATCGGCAACCGTTGGGGACAGGAATGGCCGGGGCTTGTCGAAGCAGCCAATCTGGATGATCTGTTCCGGGACAAGAAGCCCGAGTGGATCGTGCAGCAGGCCGAACGCTTCTATGTCTCGCTCGGCATGCCGCCGCTGCCGAAGTCGTTTTGGGAAAAGTCGGATCTCTACCAGCTTCCGCCGGATTCCAAGCGCAAGAAGAACACGCACGCCTCAGCCTGGCACATCGATCTGGATAAGGATGTGCGCAGCCTGATGAGCGTCATTCCCAATTTCGCGTGGTTTGAAACGAGCCATCATGAACTGGGCCACATTTACTACTACATGGCCTACTCGAACCCGAAGGTTCCGATTGTGCTGCGTCACGGCGCCAACCGCGCCTTCCACGAGGCCGTTGGGGACTTGATTGCGATCGCGGCGCGCCAGCAACCCTATCTGCACGGCATCGGGCTGATGCCGGCCGGCCGGCAACTCGACCCCACGCAGTTACTGCTCTCCGAAGCGCTCGACAATGCCATCGTCTTCATTCCCTTCTCCGCCGGGACCATGACCCACTTTGAACACGCGCTGTACGAACAAAAGCTTCCCAAGGATCAGTTCAACAGGGAGTGGTGGCGTCTGGCGGCGAAGTACCAGGGCATCGAGCCTCCTGCTGCTCGCGGAGAGGAGTACTGCGACGCGTGTACGAAAACGCACATCATCGACGACCCGGCGCAATACTATGACTACGCCATGGCCTACCTGATCAAGTTCCAGTTGCACGATTACATTTCCCGCAAGATTCTGAAGCAGGATCCCCACAACTGCAATTACTATGGCAACAAAGAAGTGGGCAAATGGCTGTGGGATATTCTTTCGCTCGGCGCGACGCAGGACTGGCGCCATCTCATCCGCGAGAAGACGGGTGAAGACATCAGTTCGCGCGCGATGCTCGAATACTTCAAACCTTTGGTGGAATACCTCGAGAAAGAGAACGGGGGACAACCCGCGTCGTGGGATTGAGAGCCATCGCGCTGCTGTGGTTGCTCGCCCTGCCTGCGAAAGCGAACGATCTGCACACGGCTGTGCGCTCCGGCGACCGGAAGCTGGCGGCGAAACTGCTGGATGCCGGCGCCAACGTCAATGAGCGCGATGCGCTCGGCAGCACGCCGCTCCATGACGCGGCCTGGGCAGGCGACCTCGAAATGGTGAAACTGTTGGTTGCCCACGGCGCCGGGGTCAATGCGCGCCACCGGGAAGCCGGAAGCACGCCGCTCCACTATGCCATCATCACGAACCACCGCGCCGTAGTGGAATTTCTCATCTCCAAGGGAGCCGACATCCGAGCAACCTATCAATCCGGCTCCACTCCGCTGCACCTGGCCGCAGACCGAGGCTACGCGGAAATCGTAGATCTGCTCATTGCGAAGGGCGCAGACATCCGGCAGAAGGATGAAAGCGGCGCTACGGCGCTGGATGAAGCGGCCATCAAAGGCCAGGCGGCAGTGGTGAAACTGCTGCTGGCCCATGGCGCCAAAGTTTCCCACAGCACGCTCTCGCAGGCAGCGGTGAAAGGGCACGCGGACGTAGTCAAGCTGCTGATCGATGCCGGGGCCGACCCTAACAGCAAGGATGCCGAAGGCGCGTCCGTGGTGGAATTGGCGTTACGTTATCGCCAGCGGGGTGCCGCCGAAGCGTTACTCGCCCATGGGGCGAAACTGGGCGACGACGCCCGCCGGCGGATTATGAAAAGCGCCGTCCTGCGGGGAGAAACCGAGATCGTCGAACTGCTGTTGAAGGGACCGATGGAGGCCACTTCCCTTCTTCCGGACGCCGCGCTCAAAGGCCAGACGGCGATGGTGGATTTCCTCCTCTCCCACGGAGGCAACGTGAACGCCCGCGGAGCCACAGGCTCCACTCCCCTACAGGACGCCGCGTTGGGAGGACACGCCACGGTGGTCGCACTCCTGCTTGACAAGGGGGCCGATCTCAACGCCACGGATACGGAATCCGGCGCCACCGCATTGCACATTGCCGCCAGTTACGGCCGCCGCGACGTGGTGTTTCTGCTTCTCGATCGTGGGGCCGACAAGAAAAGCCGCAACAAAGCGGGAAAGACCCCGCATGATCTTGCCGTGGAGGCGGGGCAGAAGGACCTTGCCGCTCTACTCCAGTGAGGTGAGTCCGGTGGCTAACTGCTCGCCTTCGCTTACCCCGTGGTTGACAACCACGCCGCCCTGATCCTGTGGCTGCTGCCGGTTCCCCGTCCGGTTTGTCCGCAAGACAGGAAGTTGGCGCGTCAGTCCGGCCGGTAGATTGTCGCCCGCTGAGCAGCCAGAAGCCGTGTCTTCCGACGGATCGCGACAGTTTTTCAACTCCGTCCGGCCTGCGTATCTTTCTTCCTTCGAGCCCCGTAATAGCAGACAGAAGGTAGAACTTCTGGAAAAGGAGAACAGTCATGAACATTGCGAATAGGACAGTCTTGATCACTGGCGCAAACCGTGGTATTGGCCGGGCGCTGGTGGATGAGGCGGTGAAACGCGGAGCGAAGCGGATCTATGCGGCAAGCCGCGGCGGATTCCAAATCGCCGGCGCAGGCGTCACGCCCCTCACACTCGACGTGACCAACGCCGCCCAGATCCAAGAGGCCGTGAAGAAAGTGGGCTCGCTCGACGTCCTCATCAACAACGCCGGCGTCGCCATCTACGACGACCTGACCAGTCTCGACGTCATCGAACAGCACTTGGCGGTCAATTTCTTCGGGGTGCTCAAGATGATCAACGTGTTCCTGCCGCTGCTGAAGCGCTCGAAAGGCGCCATCGTCAACAACCTGTCACTTGTGGGCTTGGCTGCGTTGCCCAATATTCCCGCCTACTCTGCTTCCAAAGCGGCCGCGTTCAACATGACGCAGTCGCTGCGATCGCTCCTGGCCTGCCAAGGCGTCACCGTTCATGCCGTGGTTCTCGGCCCGGTCGATACCGAGATGAACCGTGGCTTCAACGTTCCGAAGGCTTCCCCCGAATCCGCGGCAGCCGGAATATTCGATGGCCTGGCAAAAGGCGAGGACGAAATCTTCCCCGACCCCGCGTCTCTATCCATTGCGGAAGCCTGGCGCAACGGCGCGGTTAAAGCGATGGAGCGGCAGTTCGCGGTGTTCGCTCCGCACAGCGCGAACTGAGGACAGCCAATCAAGACAACCAATCGAGCAACGAGAACAGACAATGACCACGACAGACTACAGCACTTCATTTTTGGTAGACCAGTCTCCCGGCGAAGTCTTCCAAGCGATCACCAACGTTCGCGGATGGTGGTCGAATACGATTCAAGGAGAGACCGGCAAGCCAGGCGCCGAGTTCACCTTCCAACACAAAGACGTTCACCGCACCACGCAGAAGGTTACCGGGTTCGAGCCGGGCAAGAGGATTGTCTGGCACGTGACCGAAAGTCAGATCAACTTCGTCAAGGACAAGAACGAGTGGAAGGACACGGAGGTCGTCTTCGAGATCGCCCGCAAGGACGGCAAGACCGAAGTTCGCTTCACGCACGCCGGACTGGTTCCCGCCATCGAGTGCTACGGCCGGTGTTCCGGCGCGTGGGACTTCTATGTCAACGGCAGTCTGCAAAGCCTCATCGCCACCGGCGAAGGCAAGCCAATTCAGGAGCAATAAGGAGACTCATCATGCTACTCAAAGGCAAAGTTGCAGTGATTTACGGGGCCGGAGGCGGAGTGGGCAGCGCGATCGCCCGCGCATTCGCTCGAGACGGAGCAATGCTCTTTCTCACCGGGCGCCACCGAACAACCGTCGACAAGGTCGCCCGGGAAATCTTGTCCGCGGGAGGACGCGTCGAAACGGCGGAGGTGGACGCGCTCGATGAACAGTCTGTAGACAAGCATCTTCAATTCGTGACCGGCAAAGCAGGCCGCGTGGACATTTCGTTCCACGCGGTCGGAATTCCGAACACGGCGGTGCAGGGGCGGCCCATGGTTGACCTCGCCGTGGAGCAGTTCTCTCTGCCGATCGCCACCTACACAACCTCGTACTTCCTGACAGCGCGTCTGGCTGCCCGGCGAATGATGAAGCAAAAGTCGGGGGTGATCATGACGGTCACCGCGGTGCCATCGCGGTCGGGCATCCCGATGCTCGGAGGCTTCGCGCCGGCGCAAGCGGCTGTCGAAGCCCTCACGCGTGGCCTGTCCGCGGAACTCGCGCCGCACCGCATCCGCGTTGTTGGTCTCCGGCCGGATGGAATGCCGGAGACGGAAACCATCAAAGAAGTCTTCGGGATTCACGCCAAGGCAATGGGAATCTCGTGGGAGCAGTTCCACGAATTGATCGCCGGCAAGAACCACCGGCGGCGCCTCGCGACCTTGGAAGAGATGGGGAACATGGCCGTCTTCATGGCTTCGGACCGGGCAAGCGCGATGACGGGATCGATCCTCAACCTGAGCATGGGAATGCTCGACGATTAGTTATTCGGTGGACCAAACTCCGCAAGAAGCCTTCGACGCCATCCACAACGAATCTGAAAGAATCGTAAAAGCACCTATGGAAGATGCGGGAAAGTTCGAAGCTCGATACCTGGCGTTTCTGGAGACTATCAGCCAGCTCCGGCCTCAGTTGCATCGATATTGCGCCCGCATGACCGGGTCGATCACCGACGGTGAGGATGTGGTTCAGGACACGCTCTTTCGGGCGTATCGCAGCCTCGATACTTATGACGACAGCCGCCCCGTTGGGCCGTGGCTCTTTCGCGTCGCCCACAACCAGTGTATCGATTTCCTTCGGCGGCGAGGCGTGCGGGTGGAAGCCGAAGCGGCCGTTGCAGAGCCCGGCATCTTCGAGCCCGTCGAACCTTTCGGCACAACCGTCGGCCCCGCACTCGAGCATCTCGTCTCGATTCTCCCGCCGAAGGAGCGTGCATGTGTGCTGCTCAAGGACATCTTCGAATATTCGCTGGAAGAAATCGCCGGACTCGTCGATTCGACAGTAGGGGGCGTCAAGGCGGCTCTGAATCGCGGCAGATTGAAATTGGCGTTCGCGGAAAGCCGGCCTCCCGCGCCGCGAACCTCGACGCCTGAAAATCAAAAAATCCTCCAGCTTTACGTCGAGCGATTCAATCGCCGCGATTGGGATGGGCTGCGCGAACTCATCAGCGCCGATGCTCGCTTGCTTGTCGCCGACCGTTACGCCGGCCTCTTCGCCGATGGCGGCTACTTGGGCGTCTACTCCCGCATGCGCGTCACGTGGCGGCTGACAATGGGCGAGGTGGACGGCGCACCGTCCATCATCCTGCTCCATCTCCGCGAAGGCGAATGGGAAATCGCGGGAATCGTTCATATCGATTTCGCGCCGGACGGTAAGATCCAGCGGATCTCGGACTATCAGCATTGCCCCTGGGTTCTCACTGCCGGGTCCATTGTGGTGCGCGAATCAGTTGCCTGAGGAGATCTCCCGCCGGACAGGAGCGTGGACTCTGGCGCAATCACGCACCGGCACATCGCCGCCAGTTACGGCCGCCGCGACGTTGCGGTGAACACAAATCAGTTCGTCCAGAGTTTGGCGACGATCAGCAGCGCGATGAGAACCGCCACAATCAGCAGCGCCAGTTTGAACACGCTCCACGGCCGTTCTCCCTGCACTTCTCCGGTCCGCGCGTTGACGATGACCTGGTACACCTTCCCGTGGAAGCGGTACGCGCCGATCCAGACGGGGAGCAGCAGGTGCTTGAACGTGATATCGTGCCAGTCAATGTCGAGCGAATCGATGATCTGCTCGTCTCCGCCGATGTCTTCCCGTACGCTGTGTTCGACGGCGTGGCTCATGAGCACCTGCGCGGTCTGCAACCCTTCCGGGAGTTCCACCTGGTAGCGCTGCGCCTGGAATCCCGGCAGGTAGGCGGGGTCGTAGGGCTGAACCTGCGGAAGGTCCCATGGTTCAAGTTTGCTGAGCCGTCCGGGATCGACGGAGCGTGTGGCCGGCACCAGAACATCGTCGAACGTATTGGCAACACGACCGGAGGCGGGATACCAGCGGGTATGCCGCACCTGCCGCTCCATTTGCACCTGCCTGCCATTGGAATCGGTGGTGTAGTAGGTCTCGGTGACGTAGTAATACTCCCCGCGGCGGCCCTGATAGGCGGCTTCGGTGCTGGCGTCAAAGGTCCAGAACGGAGTGTACATGCCGCGAATCCCTTCCGGACGCGCGATCTTCCTCAGATCGGATGGGGCGAACCAAAGGTCTTGCAGCCATTGCCGCACGCTGGCGGTGGCCTGATCTTTCGGCAGCCGGAAGGGGAGAATCGCGTTCGGAGCCACCAGGGGATCCGCGGCTTTCGGCTGGCTGACGAAGTTCGCGGCGCAGAACGGGCAGGTTCCGGTCATCTCCGCGGGTTCGCACTGAATGGTGGATCCGCAGGAGGCGCAGGTGATCTGGACCGCGGTCTGCGAGATCTTCTCGAGGCGCGAAGGATCTTCGTACTGATCGTAGGGAATCTCCTGGACAGCCTCATTCACCTCGCGGGAAATCGCCTGGGTTGTGCCGCAATACGGGCACTTCAAGGCTCCCGCTTTCGGGTCAAACTCCATGTCGGCGGAGCATCCGGGACACTTGAAGCGCTGCACGGAAGGGGATTGTTCGGAAGCCATGGAGCGACGTTGGACTGGTCCGTATCGTAGCAGGAGGAAGAATGAGGTGTCCAACGCAGGATACACCTATAGCGCGTCTGCGGGCGGCTGATCTCCGGTGCTGATAGCATGGCAAAATGCTCGGGATGAAGTTGAGAGGTCCGGCGGCGATCGGCGCGCTGCTGCTGTGGACACATGCCGTGGGGGCGCAGGAGGTACTTCCGGGGACGGCTCCCCTGGCTCGGAAAGGCGACCTCGCGATGGAGATGGTGGAAGGGATCCACCATTACCTCGACCGCGGGACATTGCAAGCCGGAGAAAAGCGCGCCGCCTACTGGCATCGGGACTACTCTTCACCGGAGGCTTACAGCCGCTCTGTGGAGACGAACCGGGCGCGGCTGCGGGAGATGATTGGCGCGGTGGATCCGCGGCCGGTGGTGGCTTCGCTCGAACTCGAGGCAACCACTTCGATTCCGGCATTGGTCGCGGAAGGTTCAGGATATCGCGTGTATGCGGTGCGCTGGCCGGCTCTCGAAGGAGTGGCGGCGGAGGGGTTGCTGCTGGAACCCGCAGGTCCACCGGTGGCCCGCGTAGTGGCGCTGCCGGATACGGATTGGACGCCGGAGATGCTGGCAGGACTTGCTCCGGGGGCGCCGCCGGAGGCGCAATTTGCTCGCCGGTTGGCGGAGAACGGGTGTCAGGTAGTGATTCCGGTGCTGATCGATCGCAGCGATACATGGTCGGGCATTCCGGGAATCCGCATGACGAATCAGCCGCATCGCGAGTTTCTCTACCGGATGTCGTTTGAAGTGGGCCGGCATATCATCGGCTACGAAGTGCAGAAGGTGCTGGCGCTGGTGGACTGGTTTGCGCGGGAGAACGCGAAGCACCGGGCTCCGGTTGCGGTGGCCGGCTACGGCGAAGGCGGATTGGTGGCGTTCTACAGCGCCGCGCTCGATGCGAGGATTGATGCCACGCTGGTGAGCGGCTACTTCCAGCCGCGAGAGCATCTATGGAAGGAGCCAATCTACCGGGATGTCTGGGGATTGACGCGAGAGTTCGGCGATGCGGATATTGCATCCCTGATTGCTCCGCGGCGCCTGGTGATTGAAGCTTCTCCTCATCCGCAGGTGGACGGGCCGCCCGTGGAGACACAGGATCGAAGGGGCGCCACGCCCAACGGCCGCCTGACGACTCCGCCGTTTGCGGAGGTGGAGGCGGAAGCCGGACGCGCACGGCGGCATTTCGCGGCGCTGGGGCATGCGGATTCGCTGCGCGTGGTACAGGCGGCTGCGCCTGGGTCGGATGCGGCGCTGCGGGCATTGCTCGGAAAGGAAGCGCTGCGCGCCGCGGGGCCGCGGCCAAGCGACCGGCGCGCGGCGTATGATCCACAGGCTCGCCTGAAGAGGCAGTTCGATGGGCTGGTGGCATTCACGCAGCGGCTGGTGGAGCGTTCCCCGGCGCAGCGCGCAGCGTTCCAGCCCACCCAGGCTACGCGTGACCGCATCTGGAGTGAGATGATCGGGCGGTTGCCGGAGCCTTCGCTGCCCGTGAATGCGCGAACGCGGCTTGTCTACGATGAGCCGAAGTTCCGCGGATACGAGGTGATGCTCGATGTGTGGCCGGATGTCTTCGCCTATGGAATCCTGCTGGTTCCCAAGGACGTGCACCCTGGCGAGCGGCGGCCGGTGGTGGTGTGCCAGCACGGGTTGGAAGGCCGGGCGCAGGACGCGGCGGACCCGAAGATCGACAGCCATTATTACCACCGCTTCGCCGTGCAGTTGGCCGAGCAAGGCTTCGTGACCTACGCGCCGCAGAACCCCTATATCGGCCAGGATCGCTTCCGGCTGATCCAGCGCAAGGGCCATCCGCTGAAGCTATCGTTGTTTTCGTTCATCCTCGGCCAGCATCAGCGGACGCTCGAGTGGCTGGCCTCGCTCCCGTTCGTGGACGCGAAACGCATCGGCTTTTACGGACTTTCCTATGGCGGCAAAACGGCGATGCGCGTTCCGCCTCTGCTGGCTGGTTATGCGCTTTCAATCTGCTCGGCGGATTTCAACGAGTGGGTGTGGAAGACAACCAGCGTGACATCGCGCTACAGCTACATGCTGACGCAGGAATACGACATGCTCGAATGGAACCTGGCCAATATGGCGAACTACTCGGAACTGGCCAGCCTGATGGCTCCGCGGCCGTTCATGGTGGAACGCGGGCACGACGACGGCGTCGCGCCGGACGAGTGGGTGGCCTATGAGTTCGCCAAGGTCCGGCGCTTCTATGACAAGGCCGGGTTGGGTGACAAAGCCGAGATCGAGTTTTTTAACGGACCGCATACGATCCACGGGGTGGAAACGTTCGAATTTCTGCGGAAGCACCTGGGATGGACCCGCAAATAATATGGCGGTATTGCTCTTTTCCTACGGAACGCTCCAAAAGAAGGATGTGCAGATGGCCACCTTTGGCCGTGAACTGACAGGACGCGAAGATGCGCTGCCTGGCTACCGCCGGCTGAGTTCGGCTGTTTCTGACCCGAGGGTTGCAGCGATGATCGGGGAGACGTACTACTTCAGCGTAGAGCCGAGTGACCGGCCGGAGGACGCGGTTTCCGGAATGTTATTCGAGATCACAGATCAGGAGTTGGCGGCCGCCGATCGATACGAGGGCTTGGCAGGATACCGCCGGATTTCCGTCCTGCTCCGGTCCGGTAGTCAGGCGTGGGTGTATCTCTGGGGCTGAGAATGGGAGCCTACGTGAGAAGCACACAAATTCGGCTACGGGGCGAAATAGCCGTTCATGTCGAGAATGAGATCCGTCGTGGCGGTGGCGTAGGCGAAGATGGAACCGTTGGCGCCGGCCGGCACGATGGCGGCATTCGAGGTGATCGCCCCATCAAAAGCGTTCAGCGTCGACGCTCTGGGCAGGAACTGTCCAAAGGGCCACAGCGTAAGAAACGACAGGCTGCCGCGGGGAACCACCGTGGCGTTCAACGAATAAGCTGCGGCACTGGCGGGCGCACCGCACCCCCCTGAACGGATCGCGAACTCTCTCTGTTGGCCCCCATTCAGCGCGCCTCCCTGAAGTCGAGTGTCCGTCACCCTGCAAGGTTGCAAGGAATAGAACGACATCGCTTGCGTACCGGAAGGCGGGGCAAAATATCCGTTGACATCAAGAATGAGATCAGTGGCGTTCGTGGCGAACACGTCGACGGCAGCGTTCGCCCCGGCCGGAACAATGGCCGCGTTGGCGGTGATGGCCCCCGTAGGGGCGTTGAGGGTCGAAACAAAGGGTCGAGGAGAGCCACTTGGCCACGCCGTGAGATAGCCGAGCGGGCCGGAAGGCACCACTGTGAAGTTCACCGAGTAGGCTTTCGCCGTGGCAGGGATGTTGCAGAACGGCGAGGTCAGTGAGAATGTCCGTGACTCGCCTGCGTTCAGTGCTGGTCCCCCTATAGACCCCGCACCCAATCGTGTATCGGCCACCCGGCACGGCGTGACTGGATAGAAACTGTAATTTTCGCCGCCCACCACCGGCAGGAAGTAGCCATTGACATCCAACACAACATCGGTCGTGTTCGAGGCGAAAACGTCCACTGCCCCGCCGGGGCTGGAAGGGACAATCGCTGCGTTGGCTTTGATGCGCCCATCCGTTGAATTCAGCGTGGAAACGAAAGGCCGCGTCCCGCCCGACGGCCAAATCGTCATGTAGCCGAGAGGCTCGTGCGGAACAACCGTAACGTTCAAGGAAAACGCTGTCGCTTCGAAAGGCAGGTTGCACCCGCCTGAGATCAGCGGGAATCGCCGCGCGCTTCCACCGCCGATTGCCGGACCCGTGAGGCGCGTATCCACGACGCGGCAGGGCGTGACAGGAACGAATCGCGATGGACCTGTATAGATCGGAACATCCGCTGGCGTGAGCACAAAGGCATGGGTCTGACCATTGATGATTCCTGCGCCCGTGATCTGCCCCTGGTCGTTGATCGCGTCAGCGGAGGTGAGACGCCAACCTGAGTTCGGCGGGATATGTGTGTTGAGGTCCACAATTCCCGTCCCCTCCGAGTAGAGAAACGCAGATGGTTCCCCAAAAGAACTTGTTGTGAATCCTACAACCTGTCCGAGATTGTTGATCGACAAGGCGCGGGAATCGCCCGGCCGGCCTGCGCCGATATCGACGGCTGCGGAGCCTGATGTGTAAACGAACGCGTGGAGGTTGAGGCCGGTTTGGAAATATCCGGCCACCTGGCCGAAGTCATTGATGGCCTGCGCGATGGTGCTGGCGCCGTTGTCCGCGGTGAAGAAGGTCAGTCCGCGCCCTGGGGCAGAGACGAATGCCGTTGCCTGCTGGTTCGCCGCGTCGTACCTCGAGCCAGTCACCTGGCCAAAGTTATTGATTCCAAAACCAATGCTGATGAGGGAACTGAGCGGATCAAGATCCACCATGCCGGTCCCAGGCGTGTAGAGGTAAGCGTGGTTTACCTGGCGCCCGTCGACGATTGTCTGAGCCAGGCCGGTGAGTTGCCCCGCATTGTTGATGGCGTTTGCCGTGCTCATGACGCCTCCAGGAAACTGAAGAGCCGTAGCTTGATTCGGAGGGGTGAAGACGGATCCATGGTTTGTCAGGACATCGCTCGAGGAAACCGAGTTCAACGCCACCTGCCCGCGATTGTTGATGCCTCGACCCGAAGTCATAAACGCCGGGTCTCCCACGGGTGTCATGCCTTGCCCGGCGTTATACACAAACGCCCGACTCCCGCCATCTGTTGCGGAGAATCCGGTCACTTGGCCCGAATTGTTGATCGCCAGTCCGTGGCTCGTTGGCCCACCCAGCGTGCCCAAGTCCGTAACAGTGTAAGTTCTTGGTTGTGCATCGCATATTGCCATACTGACGGACAGGGCCGCCATCCATGGAAGCATCCACCCCAAAGGTATGTTCTTTCGTTCAAGCATTGCAGTCCGATCTCCGGCTGAGAGCCGCATTTGTATGGTTGTACGGGCGGTCAAATGAGCAGCCCATGTTTATCTGCGGAATAAATCGAGAAAATGGCATTCCCGCACTTCCCCACTCTCCTCATTGCAGAATTCCGGCGCCCGCTTCTACGTCCTCTCTGGTCAACCGCACTCTCCCGGGAGTGGTGCTATAGTGTCTGCGGAACAGATTGGTGAGGTGGCTCTGGTCGGTGAAGCCCAGGGCCAACGCGATGTCGGCAATCGGTTGGTCAGTCCGCAGAAGCAGACGGCGGGCGCGAGCCAGACGGCGCCGAAGGAGGTACCGGTGTGGAGTCTCCCCTGTGGACTCCCGGAAAGCGCGGGAGAAATGGTCGACGCTCAGGCCAGAGACCTCCGCCAGGCTCCTCAGCGGCAGGCCATATTCGAGGTGTGAGTCCATATATTCGAGTACGCGGCGCAAACACGATCGCGTCAACCCGCCTCTTCGCGCCGTTGGCCCCATTGTCTCGGCATGTCCCAGCAGCAACCGCATCGACAGCGCGCGGCAGATCGCCTCGACATAAGCCTTCCCAACCGGATTGGGGGTGGATACTTCGGCGTGCAGCGCGAATAGAAGATGAGAGATCTGCGGATCTGCAATGACATGGCGCGGCCTGAGTTCGAACCCATGGATGCCCTGTGCCGCGGCTACCGAATGGAGCAGGCGCGGATGGAGCGCCGCGACGAGAATGGACCGCTGGCCTTGCCACCTGGCGGCGGGCACCGGTCCGGGCGGAGCGATGCAGAAATCTCCAGGCCGCACAGTGCGTTCCTGATAATGCCCGTTCAAGCACAACTCTATCACCACCGGCGCACTCAACTGCATCAGCAGGCTGGGATGTTCGGCCGTTCCGGGCGGCAAGTCGCCATCCGTGATTTGGTGCATTGTCAGAGTGACCCATTCCGCGGTGAGCAACGGGGTGGCGGATGCTTCGGCAATTCCTCCCATGACACATGATATCCTTGGCAGCCCGGTTATATTCCCGATGGCGCATTAAATTTACAATTGTCTCCCGTATAGGCAAGGGCTGGCGGAATTTTGCAAGAGGCGGCGAAAATCTGCAAGCGATATTGGCCATTGCACCCGTATTCTCGGGATAAGAGCACGCGTGGCAGCACATGCTCGTCGATTTCGCTTGTGCCGCCTCGCACTTACGAATGTAGATTCAATCCAAGTCAAAGGAAGTTCCGCGAGATGTTTTTCATCCGTTCGAGATCCAGACGGCCGGCGCGTCCGCTCAGGCAGACGCTGGCCGCGGTTGTTGTGTTCGGCGCTTTACCCGCGCTCTGCCTTGCCCAGCCCAGTCCCGGAGTTTTCGGTCCAGGGCCCGGCTGCAACATATTTCCCGCGCCGGCTTCGGTGGGCGCAACAGTCGGCTTGTCCTATTTCGGACCTCCGCCTTCGAGCACGAATCCGAGCCTTGTCGGGCCCGTGCAACTTATAAAGGCCGGGCAGGTGGATGACAGGAAGGGTGTGGTCACCCTGCCGCTCTACCGCGGATCGATGCAGGGCAGCAAGAAGGCTGTATGGTTCATTCTCACCGATGTCAATGATCCGGAGGTCGCTTCGCTGCTCGGCCTCAACTATTCGGCAAAACTCAACTTCGCCGGCAATGGTGTGCGGAATGCCTCTTTCGATGAGAACAACAACGTCGTTTTCGAAAGGGGAACCGTCGACTTCAAGCCCGTCCGGAGTGTCAGTGCCGGACCGCCCTCTGCGCCCTTTCCCCCCGCGGCCGCCCAACCCGGTTCCGTCGGCGATGCTTCCTACAGTCCGCTGGTCCGCATCGGCAACGTCATCTATAACGCCCCCGTGGTGGCCTACGATGTCGAAGCCGGAGACATCAACTTCCCCAATGGGAACGCCGATTACAGCAAGGTACACGACGAGGTGGTCGCCATCGACACGAACGAGATGACCGTTACGCTGCAGATGGTGAACGGATTCTCCTTCGGCCGGCCGCTCTGGTACATCTCCACCGAGGCCAGCCTGCCCGATGTTGCCGCTATCGAGGGAGCGACCTATGCTCCTCTTCTGCACAGCCTGGTGACGGGCCGCGACGATAGTTTCAGCAGTCCGGTGGAGCGCTTGTTTATCGCCGTGAATGGGCCGTCCGAGGGGGGCTGCAACAATCCCATGCGCCAGGGCCTCTATGCGGCATTGACCGACGGCTACCGGCCGAATAACGTGTTCGGAGGTATTCCCACCATCGCTCCTGATTACAGTCCCTTGTGGAACGGCAACCTATATGAATGGACGCCGGAAGCCGTCAATCGCGGCTACCGCGGACAACTCCGGGAAGAGTTCCAGATTCTCACCTACGTTCAGGATGGGATCCTCACCGGGCCGGGTGGCGCGAAGTTCGGCGACAGTCAATTCATTGTCAACTGTCCGCCAATTCAGCGCTTGAACTGATCCATCCTTCCTGCTGCCACCTTGGAGTTACTCGCCTGACGACAAGGGTGGCAGCAGGAGCTTCCTCCAGAATGGGAGGTTACCGGACGCTTCCGGAAGACGCCGCCGGTTGTCGCATCACAAAATCCCACTCGCCGCTAGAAAGCTTTTCGAGTGACGGCAGATCGCTTTCGAGCAGATAGCCGCCCTCCACTAACTTGCGCGCCGCGGCGCGAATCCTGCCGAGGTAAGCCGTGCGGTCGTGGTAGCGTTCGATGACGACGCGCTGCGGAAAGGGAAAATAAGACCCGACCATGCTGAAGAGTTCCTCCGGCGCTCCGATGGCCGGATTGCGGAGATTCCATCCCGTATGCGCCGCCAGCGGAACCGCTACCTGCGGCGTCTTCAGCCCGCCAATGTCGTTTCCGTCGGCGTCTACCTGCGGAAGCAGAATGGTGAACGGCTGCCCCATCTTGGGAGGTTCGATGGTGACAATGCCGCGAGAGCGGAACTCCGGACCAAAATCCAGGCGGTACACCTCGTGGATCCGCTTGGGAGTGACGACGCCGGGCAGTGCGGGAAAGCGGATGTGATCGATGGTGGCCAGTTCACGGCGGTCGACGCGCGGGTAGACCGAGGGCGGAGGCGCTATGTCGCCGGCAATCCACCGCTCGATTGCTATCAGCAAACCGCGCATGATCCATTGATAGTCATTGCCGTTATTCAGGTAACGAGTATTGTGGCTCCGGGCAGGCGGAATGGAACCCGGCCCGTGATTGCCGCCGGCCATCACGTACAGCCGCGTGTTGGGCGCTAATGGCACGTCGGCCGAGCCATCCAGCGTGGTGTGTATCAGCGATGCAGCGCGTCCGTAATATTCGTAGGCGGAGTTGGTGTAGAAGATCTTCGGGACCACGTGATCCTGTTCGGCGCGCAAAAGGATGGCGCCCTCCAAGCCAGTCACCGGGTCGGATTCCTTTAAGTCGGTGAAGGGGAAGATATCGGTGGCGTAGTAAAAGTTGAAGAATGGCCGTGCGTCGCGCGAAGGTTGCGCGAACTGGTGGTTGAAGTTGCCGCGTCCGGCCCCGGCGACATTCGCCCAGACGCCGTCAAAAACGCGGCGCCCCTGCTCGTCGCGATTGAAGCCCTGGTAGAGGAAGGTGCGCAGGAAGCGGCCGCTTTGGGAACTCCCAAATGCGAGAGAGCGCCGCGCGCCGGGAGCCAGCGCCGCCAGCGGCGCCGGAGCCGAGCCTGCCTTCAGCGCGGAAATGAAGTCTCGGATGCCGGCCATTCCCAGGCCCACGACCGGCGGATCCTGGGAGCGGTATACCACTTCATAGATCTTGCCGGACTCGAACCCCGAAGGCTTCCGCACTGCGCCGCGATCCTCGGTAAAACTCCATTGGCCGCGCGGAATCACGCGCCGCGGCCCGTTCGCCAAACTGCGTTCGGTAAGCGCGGCCGAAGGGTCCTTGGGGTCGGCAACACGATAGGGAAAGAAGAGCCGGTCACCCAGAGAAAAGGAAGCGATCGCCTCATCGGGGACAAAATCGGAGCGGACGATGCCCTGAATCGTCGAGCCATCGGGATTTCTCGCAATGGGCACGGTGACGCTCATCAACGGAGGCTCGCGCGGGATGTCGAACTGCCATCCGAGCCAGGCCAACGTGAAACCCTGCTTCAACAGCAGCGCATCACCAAATTCGGCGGCGGTGCGCGGGTCGTTCGAGGCTTTCCCCAGGCTGAAGGTGTGCAGCAGCCCTTTGCGCCCGCGGTTGGATACTTCAAACAACAATGTACCGTTGCCTTTGTTCGGGTGGGTGGGGACAAAGAGAACGAAATCGGCGTAGAACTCCACCTGCCCTTTCGCGTTGCGCGGAGCGAGCTTGAGGTTGACGACATCGCGGTTGGCGGCGGCCATCGGGTCCACGGCGAAGTAGGCTTTGCCGATCATGCGCTCGTAGGATCCGGCGTTGCCGAAGGACTGCCCATTGAGAATTGGAGATCGTTCGGAAACATCGATCCGCACAAGAGCCGCCGGCAGAAGAACGGGCGTGAGAATGGCGAGCAAACGGAGAGTCACGCCTGACATTGTATTGAACGCGAAGGCGCGGTTGTTGCCGGCCATCGGCGTGCGAGCCGCATCATGCGTGAGGACAACCGGCAGTGTCTCCGGAGGCACAAGGTCCGCGTGCATATGCTAGACTGCTTGCCGCGGCAGCACCGCGCGGACCCCGACCATGGCAACGATTCAGTCCCTAAAGCCGGCACACCGGCAATTGCTCGTGGTCCTTCTGGTGGCGGCGATCGTACCGGCTGGACTGGCCGCTTGGCTCGCCTGGAGATTGCTGGACCAGGATCGGATCATCGCTAACGAGCAACTGCGCGACATTCGCGAGCGCCGATCCGACGAAGTGGTCCACAAACTATCGAGCGTTTTGGCGACGCTAGAAGCAAGCCTTAACTCTGCCGCCTGGCAGCATCCTGCCGCTGGACGAACCGCCGGCATTCGCGGCGCAACCGCGACTCTTGCCAGAGGCTCCGGCCGAGGTCTTTTCCAGCGGTGAGCAGGAAGAGTTTCGGCTTGGCCGGTCCGGCGAGGCCATTGCGGCCTACAAGAAGCTGACCGCGTCCACGAGCGCCGCGATCCGCGCCGGCGCGTGGCTACGCATTGCGCGGACCTACCGTAAGCTTGGAATGCTCGAGGAGGCCGTGCAGGCTGGCCGGCAACTGTGCGGGATTCCCGACTCGGCCGCCGGCGGCGCGCCCGCTCCTGTCGCCGGCCAATGGATCATCTGCTTGATTTGCCAGGAGACTCGCCGGTTGCAGCAGTTGAAGACGGAGGGCGAAGTACTTCGCCGCTTGCTTGACTCCAACCGATCCGTGCTCAGCCGTGACGTGTACGAAGCATATGCCGAGGACGCATCGCGCTGGAGCGGTCAGCCTCGTCCAGTTGTCAGCGAGGCTCTTGCCGACGCGGCTAGCTCGCGACCCGCGGGGACGGGCGCAGCCCAGTTTCGTGGGCAGTGGATCACCTGGATTACGGTAGAGAATCGCACGGTACTGCTGGCTCCAGGTCACGCGGCGCGGATGTTGCCTTCCAGCGCGGTGCAGGTCAGGTTCGCTACTCAGGCCGCGCCAGGTGAGAGCCTGCGCCGCGCTGAAGAGACGGGTCTGCCGTGGAGTCTTGCCATCGCTCTCACAGATTCCCAAAAAGAACTGACCTCATTTGCGGTTCGGCGGGAATTGTTGGTGTCGCTGTTGGCGTTGGTGACGGCGCTTGGCACCGGCGCAAGCTATCTGGCATGGCGTCTCGTCCAGCGCGAACTGGCGTTGACCCGGATGCAGAGCGATATCCTGGCGGCTGTCTCGCACGAGTTCCGCACCCCGCTCACATCCATGCGGCAGATCTCGGCAGCGCTTAGCGAAGGCCGTGTCTCGGGCGACGCACGGAGGCAGATGTACTACGATGCCCTGTCACGCGCCACGGCCCGGCTCCACGGGCTGGTGGAAACCCTGCTTGATTTCTCCAGAATGGAATCCCAGGCGATGCCGTTCCGCATGGAGTCCATTGATCTTTCCGCGCTCACATCCCGCGCGGTTGCCGATTTTGAAACGGAAACGGCCAGTGGCGGCTTCACACTGCATACGGATGTTCCGTCTGAAGAGGTCGCCATCACGGGCGATGCGGAAGCCCTCAGGCGCGCACTGTGGAACCTGATGGAGAACGCCTTCAAATATTCTGGCGGGAGCCGGGAGGCTTGGGTGCGGCTTTTCCGCAATGGCAAGGAAGCGGCTTTAAGCGTCATCGACCGGGGCATTGGCATTCCGCGCGGTGAACAGCGCGACATCTTTCGAAAATTCTTTCGCGGCGCAGCGGCGCGCGAGAGCAACACCCGGGGTAGCGGCATCGGCCTCTCAATGGTGCGGCACATCGTGCGGGCCCACCACGGACGGGTTACGCTCGAAAGCCAACCCGGCGCGGGAAGCACTTTCACGATGTATCTTCCCTTGGAGGACTAGACGAGATGGCCCGGATTCTGGTGGTGGAAGACGAAGCCGATATTGCCATGCTGCTGGCCGACGATCTTCGCCTCGAAGGCCACGAAGTCTTTGTGGTAAGTGACGGTGGGAAGGCGAGTGGCCTCGGCCGCGAGGGAGCGTGGGACCTGATCGTCCTCGACGTGATGCTGCCAAAAAAGGACGGTTTTGAAGTCTGCCGCGAGCTGCGCAAAGTGGGGGTGCGCACGCCGATTATCCTGTTGACGGCCAAGTCGCACGAAGCCGAGAAGATCATGGGGCTGGATCTCGGCGCCGACGACTACGTCACCAAGCCATTCAATCCACGTGAACTGCGGGCGCGCATACGCGCGCTCTTGCGGCGCATCGAGGGCGATTATGCCGGCAGCGTCCGGTTCGGTGAGGTGGAAGTGCAGCCGCAGCGCGCTGAAGTCCGTCTGCGCGGGCAACTGGTGGACCTTACACCCATGGAGTTCAAGCTTCTCTTGGCGTTCACCAGGAACCGGGGGCGCGTGCTGAGCCGCGACCAGTTGATCGACCTGGCTTGGGGCCGTGACACGTATGTCACCGAACGGGCCGTGGATGCGCACATCGTCAATTTGCGGCGCAAGATTGAGCCCGGCAATAGTGAACCGCGTCACATCGTGAGTGTCCGGGGCATGGGATACAGATTCGATGAGTAAGATCTCACCGAAATCTCACAATGCGCTCGATCGCTCTTAGCAAAGCGAACATATCCTGAGCGGCAGGAGGGTGAAGTTGAAAGCTCAAAATCTGATTCTCGTTCTTGCCGCCGCGGCCGTGCTGGCCGGCCAGACGGCCGATGTGGATGTCGTGCTCCAGCGCGCCATCCGCAAAGAGAGGGTTGAAGGCGATCTGAAGGGCGCCATCGAACTGTACAAGAAAGTGGCGGCCGCCGCCGGGAAGAATCGCGCGGCAGCAGCCAAGGCGCTGCTGGCGCTCGGGGAGTGCTATGAGAAGCAAGGGAGCGCAGAGGCACGCAAAGCTTACGAGCGGCTGGTGAGTGAGTTCGCCGATCAACCCGCGGCGCACGAGGCCCGCGCCCGGCTTTCCGCGATGGCGCCTGCGATGCAAACCGGGAGCATCACCGCACAACTTGTCGCACGCGGACCGGAGGTCGATCCGGAAGGCCGTGTCACGGCGGATGGCCGACTGTACGTATTTGTCGACCAGGATAGCGGCAATGTCGCCGTGCACGATCTGAAGACCGGCGCTGTGAAGCGCCTGACCAATGAGGGGACTGGAACCAATTTGGGCGATGCTCATGGACACACGCCCATTCCATCCCGTGATGGTAAGCAGATCGCTTTCCTTTGGTACTTGCCGTCCGCCATGAGCCCGACGGCGAGTCAGCTGGAGATCCGCGTGATCAACACGGACGGAAGCGGCGCACATCGGACGGGGCCATGGCTCAAGCCCGGAAGTCGTTATGCGCTTCTGGATTGGTTTCCGGATGGAAAGCGCATTCTCGTCCACGCCGTCGTGCCGGGGGCCACCCGTGAGCAGACCTGGGTCGGATTGGTGATCGTCGATCTCGCGACGGGTGAAGAGCGACGCTTCTCCGGCATCTATAGGCCGGACAATCCTGTGGCCCTGTCACCGGATGGCCGTTGGCTTTTGTTCGCACAACCGCTCACCGGCCACGATGTCAACTGGGATATGTTCGCCTTAGATCTCGAAACCGGCCAGAAAAGCGCGATTCTGAAGGGCATCGCTTCCGACCGCAGCCCGGTGTGGGTGCCTGGTACGGACAAATTCATCTTTCGCAGCGACCGCACCGGCAAAGAAGGTATCTGGACGGCCGGATTCAAGGACGGCCAGACAACCGGCGACCCGGTGTTGGTGAAGCCGGACGTGGGGGATTTTACGCCGGTTGGAGTCAGCCGTGAGGGCTCGGTCTTTTACGACATCTCGTACAAGTCATCGGACGTGTACACCGCGACTGTCGATCCTCAGACATTACGGGTGCAAGACACGCCCAGGCGCTTCGTGGAAAGCTACATCGGCCACAACATGACTCCGGTTTGGTCGCCGTTGGGCGATTCCTTCGCGTATTACTCAGAGCGTGAACCAAACCGCGGCCAGCATCTCGTCGTGCATCGTCCCGGTACCCCTGAAACGGTAGCAAGGGATCCGATCATACACAACCATCCGCCTCAGTGGTGCAACGGCGGCGAGCGACTCGTCGTTTGGTGTACGCCAAATTGTTTTACCCGGGAACTTTTTGATGCGCGAACCGGTGACGCGGAGCCTCCCAAGCGGATCAACGGATTGACGCCACCTTATCAGTTGGGCTACACCTCGGACTGCAACTCGGCCTACGCCTCCTCTTACGTCAACGGGGCTAGGCAGCGCAGAATTTTTCGGATAGACGTCGAAACGGGGAAGCAGACGGATGTTCTCACTGATCGCGGCGAGTGGGCGATTACTCCCCGCGTATCGCCAGACGGCCGCTGGCTGGCACTTTACGGTATACCGGAGGGCGAAAAGAAGGCCGGACTGCTCGTATTGCCGGCTGCCGGAGGGCAGTTCCGGATGCTCGATTCGCAGGCTGGTCCAGGCGCGGTCTGGACTCCTGACAGCAAGCGCCTGATGTACACTCGCGAGGTCAAGCGTACGGATGGACCGGGAACGGAAAACGAGATGTACTGGGTCCCCGTCGAAGGCGGCGCGCCGCAGCCCATGGGTATTCACATGCCGCACGCTTCGGCGCCGATGCCGATGGCAAGCGAATCCTCTTTTCGGCGGGCGAGAGCTACAACGAGTTGTGGGTGATGCGGAACCTGACGTTGAAATGACCTTTTGTCAGGCCATTTCCGCGGCCGCGCCCGCTCTTCATTACGGTGACCCGTCTGCCTCTGATGAGCGATACCGCGCAAGTGCCGGCAGCCCTATCGGCGTTTGCGGACAAACGCCGCCGCTCATCAAGTTGGAACCGCACGGGTGAGAACGTGGACGGCGACGCCGTGGAGCCCGGCTAGCTGGGAGTGCATTCACATGTCTGGATCACGGATCTCGGACAACGAGCCCGATTACGCGCGGTGCGCCGGATCCAGGTACTGGAAAAAAAACTGAGCGTTTAATCTTTTTTTACTTGACACAATGAATCGATTGAGATCATAGTGAAGTCAAAGCCGGCTCTGGAACCGGCGTTTTTATTTGAATCTGCCAAGGACACGGGTTGTTCCAATCAGGGTGGATTCAGTCTGTTAAATCAGCTTATCAACCCAAAGGAATAACAGGCGGCTGCAAGACGGCCGGCCAATCAGCTCCCGAGCGATCTCGGTTCGATGTGCGTGGAGGGCGAATGTATCAGAACCTGGCCGCGGCGGTTCCAGCACAATAATCCAAATCACATAATTTGACGGGAGTTGCAGGCTCCCGGCAGGTTCCATGGGGCCTCCCGTGCGGCGGCGAAGCGAGTCTTCCACTGCCGCCCGGACGGCCAGGCATGTGGAGGATTGCGCCCGGAGACGTTCGCGGCGGTGCTTCCCTTGTTCTCCCAACTTCAAGCGAGGAGCCGGGCATGAAAATCGAGATCTATTAACTCATCACTAGCAGGAGGACCCATGAATTCGACAAAGAAAAAGAAACAGAAAGAGCACGAAATGCCGGGCGGAAGCAGAAGCTCTCCCGCATCCGGCGAATTTGAAATGCCGGGCGGCAGGATGGCGGAAGAAGACGTAGAAGAAACACAAATGCCAGGTGGAGCAATGGCTTCCGGCGGCGCCGAGCCCGCGGCGGAGGCAGGCGCGGGAGGCCATGACATGCCGGGCGGCGGCATGTCCGGCGGCGAGGAAGCGGCAGCCAAAGGAGAAGACTCGGGAATGCCGGATGGCGGGGGAATGGGAGGAGACTCGGGACAAGAGATCCCGGCCGAGCCTCCCGCGGGACGCAAGTGCGGCACGATGGATGTCCACAACCGGCTGCTCCGCGAAGACCCGAGCTATGCGCGCGCTCTTTCTGAGATTGAGAACCTTACTCTCGAGTACGCGCGCGGGGTACGAGGGGCCAGAGCGGGCGTCGCGCGAATTCCAGTGGTGGTGCACGTTGTGTGGAACACGACTGCCCAGAACATCTCCGATGCGCAGATCAGCAGCCAGATGGATGTGCTGAATCGGGATTTTCGGATGCGCAACACGGATACCGGCAGTGTTCCAGGACCCTTCCAACCCCTGCGTGGCGATGCGGAAGTGGAGTTTTTTCTTGCCACCACGGACCCAGCGGGTAATCCCACGACAGGCGTCACCCGGCGGAGCACATCAGTGACATCTTTTTCCGATGACGATGCAGTGAAGTTCGATTCGCGCGGCGGGAGTGATGCATGGCCTGCCGACAAGTACTTGAACCTCTGGGTCTGCAACCTGGGAGGCGGGCTTCTAGGATACGCGCAGTTTCCGGGAGGAGCCGCAAACACGGACGGGGTCGTCATCACGCACACAGGCTTCGGGACCGTGGGCACAGCTAGTCCGCCGTTCCACCTGGGAAGGACGGCCACACACGAAATCGGCCACTGGCTCAATCTGCGCCATATCTGGGGTGATGACGGAACGGGTTGCAGCGGATCGGACTTCGTCGACGATACACCGAACCAGGCGGGAGCCAATACGGGCAAGCCGGCGTTTCCGCATGTGACTTGCAGTAACGGCCCCAACGGCGACATGTTCATGAACTACATGGACTACGTGGATGACGACGCCATGTTCATGTTCAGCAACGGGCAAGTTGCGCGAATGCGGGCTTGCCTGGAAGGTCCACGTTCTTCGTTCCTCACCGCGGCGGCGGGGACCCCTGCTTCCGGTCCGGTTGTGTCCTGGGGCGCCAACCGGCTCGATGTGTTCGTCATCGGCACCGACCGCGCTCTCTACCACAAGTGGTGGAACGGCTCGGCCTGGGGGCCTTCGCTCACCGGATACGAAGCCCAGGGTGGTATCATCCCGTCCAATGCTGAAGTCGCCTCCTGGGGACCCAACCGCCTCGATGTCTTCGTCCTCGGCACAGATCGCGCTCTCTACCACAAGTGGTGGAACGGCTCGGCATGGGGTCCGTCGCTCACCGGCTACGAACGCCAGGGCGGCGTCTGCGTTTCCCGCCCCCGCGCCGTCGCCTGGGGACCCAACCGCCTCGACGTCTTCGTCACCGGCACAGACTCGGCCCTCTATCACAAATGGTGGAACGGCTCGGCATGGGGGCCCTCCCTCACCGGCTTCGAGCGCCAGGGCGGCATCATCATCGGCGATCCGGAGGTGGTTTCCTGGGGGCCCAACCGGCTGGATGTCTTCGTCCTCGGCACCGATTCCGCCGTCTATCACAAGTGGTGGAACGGTTCGGCCTGGGGTCCGTCGCTGACCGGCTATGAACGCCAGGGCGGCGTGTGTACCAGCGCTCCGAAGGCTGTCTGCTGGGGTCCCAACCGCATCGACCTGTTCGTCTACGGCACTGATCAGGCGCTCTACCACAAGGCCTGGAACGGTTCGGCGTGGCTGCCGTCGCTGACAGGCTGGGAGAGGTTGGGAGGAGTGTGCACAGGGGAACCGGCGGTGGTCTCCTGGGGGCCCAACCGGCTGGACATCTTCGTGCTGGGGACGGACCTGGCGGTGTACCACAAGTGGTGGAACGGGTCGGCATGGGGGCCGTCGGTGACCGGCTGGGAACGGATGGGCGGAGTGTGCATGAGCCCGCCGCGAGCCGTATGCTGGGGGCCGAACCGCATCGATCTGTTTGTGGTGGGGACGGACCGGGCGCTGTACCACAAGTGGTGGGACGGCTCGAACTGGGGCCCGTCGCTGACCGGTTGGGAGCGCCAGGGCGGCGTGATCACCGACTTCTAAGGTGAGATGCACAGCAGGGTGGCTGTACAGCAAGTCCATCATTGTGTCTAAGATCGAAATGGAAGTTTCCAGGAGATCGTTGTGAAAGAGATGGCCCCATCCCAATTTCCGTTCATCCGGTCATGGGGCCATTCTTTCGAAGAAGATTCCGGCGGAACCACCGTGTACCGTCCGAGGGAATACCCGTTCCCGGCGGCCCGCGGGCGCGCGGGAATCGAATTCCAAGCCGACGGCACGTTCACCGACCTGCGGATTGGACCGGCGGATGCGCATGTTCGGCTGGCCGGCAGATGGGAATACCAGGGGTCCGGTATCATCCGCATCTCGTTTCCCACCGCGGTACAGCCCGCGCGCGTGATCGAGATCGTCGCGTGCGATGACCAGGTGCTCAAGATACGCCAGCACCCGGCCTAACGAATCAGAACAGCAAGACAGCATTAGAAAGCAGGAGGCCGTTCCATGAAGTACTGTGTGCTCACGGGCGCGGATGCGGGGACCCGCGCAGCGGAAGCGGAGGAGGTTTGCTGGGCACATATCGGCAAACAGACCGTTCTCTGGGCTCCCGAGGCGTTGTGGAACCGGGCGGGACTTGACGGTCGAATGGAGAGCCGGGAGTCTGATGGCCAGTTGTATCTGGTGATCCAGGTTGGGGCGACATTCGAGCGGGCGCATCCGGAAGTAAAGATCGTTCTGAACAAAGGGCGTCATCTGGTGGCCGATTTGACGCCGGGAGAACTGCCGCTTGTTACGCAGCGTTGCGAGACGTGCTGGACGGTGCGGCCATTGCCTGCCGGTGCGGTGATTGTGGATTCGCTGCGCATCTCCGGCCGCGCTCCACAGCCTGAGATCCAGGCACTGGTGGATGCGGTGAGTCAAACGGCTTTCCAGGCGAGTCTCACATGGCTGGCATCGCTGCGGACTCGCCACTCGTTGAGTACTCAGTTCGCGGATGCAGCCAACTGGGCGCTGGGGCAATTCCAGGGGTTGGGGTATCAAGCCTCGCTGCGCAGCATCACGGTTGGGAGTGGAACGAGCCTCAACGTGGTAGCGGACAAGGCGGGCCAGGGCGGCGGTCCCAGAGACGTGATCCTGATCACTGCTCACCTCGATTCGATCAACCAACCCGGCGGGGCCGCGGCTCCCGCACCGGGAGCGGATGACAACGGAAGCGGCGCCGCGGCGGTTCTGGAGATGGCCCGCGTACTGGCGGCGGCATCCACCCAACATGACCTGCGCTGCATTCTCTTTGGAGGCGAGGAGCAGGGTCTGCATGGAAGCCAGCAATATGTAGCCAGCCTGCCGGCCGCGGAGCGGGCTCGCATTCGCGCCGTCATCAACATGGATATGATTGCGACGCTCAACAGCGCGACTCCCACAGTGCTGCTGGAAGGCGCCACGGTTTCCCAAGGTCTGATGAACCAGCTTGCTGCCGCCGCAACCACGTACACGACGCTGGGCGTGGAAACCTCACTCCATCCCTTTGCCAGCGATCACGTGCCTTTCCTCAACGCGTTGATGCCGGCGGTTCTCACGATTGAAGGCACCGACAGCGCCAATACAAACATTCACACTGCCGGCGACACACTGGACCATATTCACTATCCTTTGGCGATCGACATCATGCGGATGAATGTCGCCGTTGCGGCTGAAGCGCTGGGTGTCGCGGCAGCGGGAGCGCTTGCGTCCCGGACTTCCGGCCCGGTGGTCTCCTGGGGCGCCAACCGCCTCGATGTCTTCGTCATCGGCACCGACCGCGCCCTCTATCACAAGTGGTGGAACGGCTCGGCATGGGGACCTTCCCTCACCGGCTACGAAGCCCAGGGCGGTATCATTCCCTCCAATGCCGAAGTCGCCTCCTGGGGACCCAACCGGCTCGATGTGTTCGTCCTCGGCACAGACCGCGCGCTCTACCACAAGTGGTGGAACGGCTCGGCCTGGGGTCCCTCTCTCACAGGATACGAACGCCAGGGTGGGGTCTGCGTTTCCCGCCCCCGCGCCGTCGCCTGGGGACCCAACCGCCTCGATGTCTTCGTCACCGGCACTGACTCGGCCCTCTATCACAAGTGGTGGGACGGCTCGGCCTGGGGGCCCTCCCTCACCGGCTTCGAACGCCAGGGCGGCGTCATCATCGGCGATCCCGAGGTGGTTTCCTGGGGGCCCAACCGGCTGGATGTCTTCGTCCTCGGAACCGATTCCGCCGTCTATCACAAGTGGTGGAACGGTTCGGCCTGGGGTCCGTCGCTGACCGGCTATGAACGCCAGGGCGGCGTATGTACCAGCGCTCCGAAGGCTGTCTGCTGGGGTCCCAACCGCATCGACCTGTTCGTCTACGGCACCGATCAGGCGCTCTACCACAAGGCTTGGAACGGTTCGGCGTGGCTGCCGTCGCTGACAGGCTGGGAGAGATTGGGAGGAGTGTGCACGGGGGAACCGGCGGTGGTCTCCTGGGGGCCCAACCGGCTGGACATCTTCGTGCTGGGGACGGACCTGGCGGTGTACCACAAGTGGTGGAACGGGTCGGCATGGGGGCCGTCGGTGACCGGCTGGGAGCGGATGGGCGGAGTGTGCATGAGCCCGCCGCGAGCCGTATGCTGGGGGCCGAACCGCATCGATCTGTTTGTGGTGGGGACGGACCGGGCGCTGTACCACAAGTGGTGGGACGGCTCGAACTGGGGGCCGTCGCTGACTGGCTGGGAGCGCCAGGGCGGCGTCATTGACGGCTTCTGATGCGATACCGCCCAAAGAGATTATGCTATGCATAACCCATGTCACGAAATAATCCTCGCCGCAGTTTTCTCGCCGGTGCGCTCGGAATCGGCGCCGCGCCGGCTTCGTTTGCGCAGCAGGCATCCGCGCCCGGCCGCACGCCGGTTCCTGCCGGGGGGCTGAGCCAGATCTACTGGGCGCGCATGGGCAAACGCCGCCGCTCTTCCAGTTGGAACCGCACGGGTAAGAACGCCGACCGCGTCGCTGTGGAGCCCGGCAAGAGCGCCGTGATCGCTGATATCCAAGGCGCGGGGTGCATCCACCACATCTGGATCACGATCTCGGACACCGAGCCCGATTACCTTCGGCGCGTCGTGTTGCGCGCGTGGTGGGATGGCGAATCCGCGCCGAGCATCGAGACGCCCGTCGGCGATTTCTTCGGCGTGGGCCATGCCCGTGTGTCGAACTACTGGTCCCTGCCGCTGAACATGGTGACGGGCGGCAACGCGGCGGTACGAGCGCAGGCGGCAATGAACTGTTTCTTCCCCATGCCGTTCGCACGAGGCGCGCGACTCGAGATCGAGAACCAGGGTCAACAACCTATCGGGTCCCTCTACTACTACGTGGATTACGAAGAGCATGCTTCGCTGCCCGGCGAAGCGCTGCGGTTCCACGCGATGTGGCGGCGCGAGAATCCAGCCCACAATGTCTCGCTGAACCTCGCCGATCGCGCCAACGCCGCTCGTGCGAATGAAGTCGTCAACCTTACCGGAGCGAACAACTACGTCCTGTTCGAAGCCAAAGGGCGCGGGCACTACGTGGGCTGCAATCTCTCCATCGACCACACGAACCCCATCCCCAATTTCGGCTGGTTCGGGGAAGGCGACGATATGATTTTCATCGATGGGGAGACGACACCCTCGCTGGTAGGAACGGGCACCGAGGATTATTTCTGCGCGGCCTGGGGCTATCCGGGGGGGTTCAACCCGATGCCGTATCACGGCGTCTCCTACGCGGGCGGACCCACCGACGGTCCCGCTCCGTACTCGGGCAAGTGGACAATGTACCGTTTCCACATCGAGGACCCGGTGATGTTCGAGAAGTCGATCAAAGTGACCATCGAGCATGGACACGGCAATGTGCACGCTTCCGACTATTCCTCCACCGCGTACTGGTATCAGAGCGAGCCGCATGCGCCCTTCCCCGCCCTGCTGCCTGTGGAGCGACGGCTCCCGATTCCGGACCGCGAGAGCCTGCGGGAGTACTGGAAGACCTTCTAAGGAACACGCGCAAAACGGAGCCCGCCCGCGCCGCGAATCATCGCGGTGTTCCTCGTACTTTGGGGGCGCGGGACGTGCCCTTTGCGCTTTTGAGGACCACGCGCACAACGGAGCCCGTCCGCGCCGCGAATCATCGCGGTGTTCCTCGTACTTTGGGGGCGCGGGACGTGCCCTTTGCGCTCTTGAGGAACCGTTCGCACAACGGAGCCTCGCCGGCCGGTGGATTCGCGAGATCCTTCCTATTCCGGCGGGCCGGCGGGCCCTGGGCGAGCTTCTGAGCCACCTGGTCAAGCGAGGTCGACGGCGATCACTTCATGATCCCCGATGGATGGAATCGTCAGGCGGATGGCGCCGCCCTCGGTTGTGACGGAAACCGGGGTTCCGCTCACCAGCAGGTGCACGCGGGCGGGGCGCACACCGGCGGGGAGACGGAGTTTGACCTGCTGCGGCGGCGAGGGAATCGACTCGCGGAAACTGGGACGCATCATCATCGGGTTCGTCAGATTCACAAGGTGCACCGTGATAGAGTTCTTTTGCCTCCAAACGGTGACGTCGAGAACGCCGGGGCCTTCCACCGTAACCGGAGGCTCTTCGTCGAGCGCCCAAAGGATGGCGTTGCGCAGTAGCCGCCCGTGATCATCCACCATCACCTCCCAGTAGACGCGATCGATGTCCCAAGGGAAGTAGACCACGCGGCCTTTTCCGTAGCTGCGTAGGAAGACTCCCGGCGTGCTCGTCTTCGGCGCCTTCCAGATGTTTTTCTCCATGGGTAGGCTTGGATACTGCGGCACGGCGGTCAGGATGGGCGGGTCGAATGCGGCGACAGGCCGCACCTCCAATTGATAGGTGCCGTGGATGAGCAGTTCGGCATCTTCCAATCCGTGAAGGAGCGGGTGTGCGGCGGTGGTTTTCTCGACGCGCAGATAGGAGTTGGGGATAGGCCCGTCGAGAGTTTTCCGCCACGAAACTCCAAACAGATCCGCGAGTCCGAAATCGCCGCGGCGGCGACCGTTCTCGTCATAGAGCGAGGTTTCGTACGTGGCGACCACGCTTCCGCCGCCGCGCACGAACTTCCGGATGGCGGCGCACTGCGATTCGGACAATGCGGCGATGTTGGGCAGCAACAGCAGTTTGAAGCGCCCGGCCGAATCGAGAGTCTGATCGTGCAGCATCTCGAAGGGAATTCGCGCTTCGATCATGGCGTGATACATGCCAAGAGAAAAGTCCTCCAACTTCTGGCGCGCCCGCGGACCGCCGTACCAGATGGTGGTTTGCTGCGAGTAGACGAGCGCGACGCGGGCGATGGGGTGCTCGTTGCGCAGGTAGCGCTCATTCTTCCAGTGCCAGACGTAGAGATCCTCCACGGTCTTGAGCCAGCGCCTGTCGTGCAGGCTCGCGCCCACCTTGTTGAACCACGGACGCATGCCGTTGGCGATGGCGTCGAGCACCCAGATGCGGGTTTCGTGGGGGTTCTGCACGGAATCCGGCCAGCGGTACGGCGATACGACGCCCATGTGGAAGATGCCGCCGATGGGCTTGCGGCCGAGGGTGGAGCGATACTCCTTGCCGTTCTTCCCGTTGGCCCAGGGCGCCATGACGCCGCTCCGCCCCTGCCGGTCAGCGAAAAGCGTGGGCGCCAGGTCGCCCACTGTTTTCATGTCCAGTCCGCTGTTGGCTCCCCCGGAGTTGGCGATGTAGCGGGCGTGGGGGCGGATCTTGCGGATCTCGGAGTCCCAGAGACGCCACAGGTCGAACAGCCGCTTTTCGCGCCAGATGATGTAGTTCCGGCGGGCGGGGTCGTGCGGATCATTAGTGCGCGGGAGGTCGAGGCCGCAATAGTTGCGAAAGTTGCGCACGCAGTGCTCGCAGTAGCACATGCCCGAACCTTCCCAGCGATTGGCGAAGACGCCATCGACGGGAAATGTCGAGACGATTTCGCGCGTGACTTCGGTCATGAACTCGAAGTTGTAGGGCCCGAGCGCGCAGGTGACCCACATTTCCGGGCTCTCCCAGTGCCGCCGCCGGGCGCCCGCGGCATCGACGGCGATCCAATCGGGATGGGCCTGGTAGACGTCGTCATAGGTGGCGTGCGGATCGGTCCGCGCCAGCACGACCATGCCGAGTTTCTTCGAGCCGTCGATCACCTGATGAAGGTAGTCAGGACGTTTGGAAAGCCAACGGCTGGGACGGTGATGTTTGATCTTGGTCGGATAGAAGGCGACGACACCGCCGGCGGTGATACAGAGAGCATCGGCGTGGATGCGCTGGAAGTAGTCCATCCAAAAGCCGATGTCCATCCCGGCCACGTCGTCCTCAGTGCTGTTCAACTGCGCCCATCGCATGGGGCGGTCGAACCATTCGGATTCATCGCCGGAAGCGGCCGCGGGCATCAGCGCGGTGGCGGAAAGCAAATCTCTGCGAGTGATCATGGCAAGTCCTTATCCAACGTACGACGGGACCGGTGCTTTCCGCACCGTAGTCCGGATGGAGTCTCAGCCCGCAGCGCATTGAAGTATATTCATAGTGCATTGGAGCAATGTTCACGACAATCTGTTCGTCATCGACGCGCCGGGGATTCCTCAGGAGGAATCTCGGTGCGGCCGCGGCGCTAGCCGCATCTTCGCAAGGCAGCGCGCAAGGCGCTGTTCCGTGGTACCGGCGAGCGTATCGCTGGGGACAGACCAACATTACCGAAAAGGATCCAGTGCGCTACGACATCGAATGGTGGCGGCTGCACTGGAAGCGCACGGAAGTGCAAGCCGTAATCATCAACGCCGGCGGCATAGTCGCCTACTATCCGAGCAGATTCCCGCTGCATCACCGCGCGGAGTTTCTACACGGACGGGACCTGTTTGGCGAGCTCACCAAGGCGGCGCACCAGGACGGCATCTTCGTGATGGCGCGCATGGACTCGAACCGGACGGCCGAGGATTTCTTCCGTGCTCATCCGGACTGGTTCACGCGCGACGCCGAAGGGAACCCGTACCGCGCGGCGGACAAGTACATCACCTGCATCCACAGCCCTTACTATGACGAGTACCTACCCGGTGTGCTCGGCGAAATCATCGAGCGCTCGCATCCGGACGGCTTCACCGACAACAGTTGGGCGGGCATGGGCCGCGAGAACATCTGTTATTGCGACAACTGCAAGACGAAGTTCAAAGCCAAGACGGGCAAGACACTACCTGGCCGCGCCGATTGGGACGATCCGGCGTACCGGCAGTGGATCTTGTGGAGCTACGAACGCCGCATCGAAATCTGGGAGTTGAACAACCGGACGACACAGGGAGCCGGCAGCAAGGATTGTATCTGGTCCGGGATGAACAGCGGTTCGGTTACCGCGCAATCGCGATCGTTCCGCGATTTGCGGGAGATCTGCAAACGCGCCCACATCATGATGCTCGATCATCAGCGGCGCGACGACGATACCGGATTCCAACAGAACGGCGACACCGGCAAGCGCGTCCACGGCCTGCTCGGGTGGGACAAGCTGGCTCCGGAGAGCATGGCGATGTATCAATCAGGGCCAGGATATTACCGGCTGGCGAGCAAGCCTGCTCCCGAGGCGCGGATGTGGATGATCGACGGCATCGCGGGAGGCATTCAGCCATGGTGGCACTACATCTCGGCGTATCAGGAAGACCGCCGGATGTACCATACGGCCGAACCTGTCATGAAGTGGTGCAAGGAAAATGCGGAGTACCTGGTGAATCGCCAGCCGGTGGCCACGGTGGGAGTGGTGTGGTCGCAGCGCAATACGGACTTCTACGGGCGCGATGAGGCGGCGCAACGCGTGGACGCCCCTTACACGGGGTTCATGCACACGCTGGTGCACGGCCATATCCCGTATCTGCCGGTGCATGTGGACGACATAGAACGGGCCGATCCGCGGCTGCTGATCCTGCCCAACGTGGGGGGACTTTCAGATGCGCAGTGCGCCGCGATTCGCAAGTTCGTCGAGCGCGGCGGGTCTCTGTTCGCCACCGGAGCCACCAGCCTGTACAACGAATGGGGCGATCCGCGGCCGGATTTCGGACTGGCCGATCTGTTCCGGGCGCACACCACGGGAGCGGCGCCTGCCTTGCAGCCGGTGCCGGCTTCGCGCCGCCAGCGGGACCGCTTCGCGCCCGACGTCCACACCTATCTGCGCCTGAGCCCCGAGTGGCGCGCGAAAGTGGATGGCCCGAAGGCGGGCGATGAACCGCCGGCGACCGGACAGCGGCACGCGGTGCTCAAAGGCTTCGAGGAGACCGACATTCTTCCATACGGTGGGACCCTCTCGCCGCTGCGCCTGGACGCCGGGACAGTGGTTCCGCTCACGTTCATTCCGCCGTTCCCCGTCTATCCGCCGGAGACCGCGTGGATGCGGCAGCCGAAGACGGACATCCCCGGTCTCGTGCTGTCCGAGCGGGGCAGGTCGCGCATTGCGTACATGCCGGCGGACCTCGATCGCCGCTATGCGGCGGAGCATCTACCGGACCACGGCAACCTGCTGGCGAACATCGTCCGCTGGGCCTGCGGCGGGGGTATCCCACTGGCGGTGCAAGGACCGGGGTGGATCGATTGCCACCTCTACCATCAGGGCAACCGCACCATCCTTCACCTGGTGAACCTGACCAGCGCCAACACGTGGCGCGCGCCCGTGGACGAACTGATTCCGGTCGGCCCCATCAAGGTGCGGGTCCGGCTGGTGAGACCGGGGAGTGGCAAGGTGCGCCTGCTCGTTTCTGGCGGGGAGAGGGCGGTTCAGATGGTTGGAGGCGAGGCGGTGGTGGCGTTGGACGCCATTCTGGATCACGAGGTTCTGGTTTTCGGTTGACGCTGGCCGCTTGCCAATAGTCTCAGTGGACCGTGTAAAATAGCGAACCATGCTTTCCGGACGGCTTACCGCTGGCGCCATCCTCCTTTGCGTCCTGGCGCATTCCATCGGATGGGGCATCCGCGGGAATTGGGGCCATGAATATGGCGCAATGATCCCCGGCGCGTTGTCCGCCATTGCCGCGTGTCTGGTATCCGGCCGCGAAGACTGGCGGCGGCGCGTGGTGCATTTCGCTTTCTTCGGAGCAATGGGCTGGTCGTTCGGCGGGTCGATGTCCTACGGCCTGGTGCAGGGCTACACGCACACCGGTAGCGCGCCCGATGTCTTCTACGGTTACGCGATGCTCTACGTGATCGGGTTTCTTTGGGGCGCGATGGGGGGAGCGGGAGCCGGGCTCGCCGGCATGCTCGACCGGAAGCGACTCACGGATTTCTATCCGCCGCTGATCGCAACATTTGCCGCCTGGTTTGTTTGGGAGTATCCGCTTGCCGCGCATCCCGCGGATTGGTACGACACGGACTGGGCGGGGGTGCTGGTTTTGCTGGCGGCCGTGCTCGCCTCGATTGCGATTCGCCGTAAGATCACGGAAGCCGACCGGCTGATCCTGTGGATGGCCGCGGGATGGTGGGCCGGCGTGCTGATCCTGGTGGCGGGACTCGGTCTGCGTATGACCCCGCCGCGCGGCGACAATTGGGCCGGATGCCTCGGGATGGTAGTTGCGATGGTCTTCTTCTTTGCGCGCCACAATCTGCGGCCTTTGATCTGGGTGGCGATGCTTTCGGGCATTGTTTCCGGCATCGGGTTCACTACGGGGCAATTGATTCGTGTGGCGGGCTTCGCCTCGCCCATCCGCGAGAACTGGCACAGCGTTCTCGAACAGACGTTCGGCTTCATCAGCGGCGTGGGCATCGCCGTCGGGCTGGCATGGCTGGCGCGCCGCGCTCCGCGGCAGACAGAGGAACCGGCGGTGCGGCCGTGGGCGGAGCCCTTCGCCTTCTGCTTTTTGCTGCTCGTGGTGACGTACATCAACATCGTGAAAAACATCCACACCATCTGGCTGCCGAATGGCGTGATTCCGCAGATCATGCACGGCATTCCGCTGCTGTGGTGGTTCCGCTTTGCCTACATCGCGGTGGCCGCGGCCGTGGTGTTCCTCACGCTCCGCCACCGGAAGGAGCCACTGGCTGTGGTTCCGCAAACGTGGCTCGGACGCGGCCAGGCTTTGTTCCTGCTGTTCCTATGGTGGATTGTCGTTGGCAACCTGTCACGCTACCTGCCGTTCGACCCGCGCCGCCTGATCACCGAAGGGGTCATCCACGTGAATGCCTGTCTCGCCTCCGTACTGGTGCTGGTGGCGCCGCGCGCTGAAGACAGGCAGCCGGAAGAAGGACGATTTCCGCGGCTGCGCGGGCTATGCGCCGCATCCCTGGCGCTGGCGCTGCTCTATGCCGCTGTGTCGGTGTGGGGAATCGGTGGCCCGTCGAACGGAGCCCGTTACCGGTTCGGCTCCAAATCGCAGGACGCGCGATGACGTTCAGTTCCCTTCCCGTAACTCGACATTGTTGCCCAACGCGGCAATGCGCGGAATATCGAACTTCTCGAGCAACCCGAAACAGAAAAACTCCGGCCACTTCTCCGCGGTGAGGTCCTCCTCAAGAATCTGCTTGAGACTGCGCAGGGAATCGTGCAGCGCGGCGCCTTGAATGGAAGGCTCCAGAGCGGCCGCGACAATGCTCATCAGGCTGGTACGCCGGCCGTGGGATTCGACGGTCACGCGCATGCCGCGGCCCTTCAGCCAGCGCGCGATGGCCGTGATCTGGCTCGCCTGCAAACCAAGCGGCCGTTCTCCCAGCGCCGCAATCTGCATGGCGAACAGCGCGTCGCGCTGGGCAATGCGGGATTCGCCCACATAGAACGGATCGATGGCGAGGACACGCTTTCCCCCGCTCACCAGAGCCGCCGTGCGATCAGCCACAGACTGCCGCCCGTTGTCGGCCAGGAGAATGACGGTATCGCTTGCCCCGGCGGGCCCCGCTTCCACACCGGGTACTGTCCAGGAGCCGCCCAGGCGGAAACGCCACCACGTGATTTCCGTACCGCTGGACGTCTCCCGCCCCACCTCCCGAGCATCCATCGCCAGATGCTGCGCGCGTACCACCTGCGCCAACTCATCGCGCGTCCCCTGCCCGCGCGGCAGGTCTTGCGCCAGCTTCGTGGCCAACGAGTGAAACGTCGCATTGTTCTCCGGCAGCGGCGAAGCCAACTGCGCCGCGGTTCGTACTTCGGAGTCCACGGGGATCTCTTTCAAAGAGTAATCCTGATTGCCGGGAAAGAACTGGTCCCGCAGGAAGCGATAGAGTTCCTCGCGGCTCGATTGATCGTAGTTGTGCCCCTCGCTGAAGTTGATGAAGTAGCGCAATCTGTCCGGCGCGCCGTAGAGCGCGTAGATGTTGCGTGTGGATTGCAGCAGCGGCCCCACGGCATAATCCGCGCGAAAGCAACAATTATCCTTGGCGTTGTTGATGAACATCAACGGACGCGGCGCCACCATGTCCGAAAGATGCAGGTAGTCCGCCACCGTGGCCATATCGGTGGGAGTCTGTTCGCTATCCCCCATGTCGAGCTGCGGCCACTGCGCGCGGGTGACGAAACTCGAATGACCGGCCACGGGGACTGAGAGCTTGACGCGGGTATCGAGCGCGCTGATGAAAGTCGTTTGCCAACCGCCGCCGGAGAGGCCCGTTACCGCGACACGGCTCAAGTCCGCATGCTCTTGCCCGAGAATGATATCGAGCGTGCGCTCCATCTCGAGGTAGAAGACGGCCAGCCCGCTCGTGCCCGTGAGGTCGATCTGATTCATGCGGAAGTGGTTGAAATCCTCCCAGGAAAGCTGTCCGCGGCCAAGCCATTCCACATTGACGGCCAACATCCCGCGGCGCGCCAGGTTCACGCAGCGCACCTGGATGTATGGCGTGGAAATTCCTTCCTTTTCGTGGCCGTTGACATTCATCACCACCGGAACTTTCCCCGTCATCTGCTCCGGCTCATAGAGCAGCCCGGGAACCCACAGTCCGGGTACCACTTCAAACCGGAACTTCTTCACACGGTAGCCCTGGCCGGGCAGGGTTTCGAGCCATTCCACTTTGCGCTCCGCCCTACGCCATTGCCGGGCTTCGCCGCGAAAAACCACTTTGTCCAGCATCTGTGCGCGGAGTGTGGCGGCGTAGCGGTCCCACTCGAGCGCGGAGGAGAATGTGGGAACCACGGGCACACGGGACGCAGTGTAAACCTGGACTTCATCGAGCGGCTGTTTCGCATCGAGCAGCGGACGTTCCAGCCACTTGCGAACATCGTCCCCGGACTGGGCGAAAAGGCAGAAAGGAAGAAGAATGAGCAGCCAACGCATAGGGTGAACGTACCACACTCTCTGCTCCTGGAACTGCTCAGCAGACATGCGCGGTAGGATTCCGCCTCCGCAACCAGCAGCCTAACGCCTGCGGAAGAGGCGGCGACGGATGTCCGGCCAGAATTCATTGAATACGCTGCCGCCGATGTCCGCGGCGAAAGAATAGCCTGCCGCCTGGAGACCCTGGCCGTATCCGCTGGTGGAATCCGGTTGCCAGGCGCGGGACAACAAGCCGCCGGCCAGCACACCGCCAATCCGCCCCACCGCGATGGTGCGGCTGCCATCGTCTCTGCGCACAAGGAACGTGTATTTCACGGCGTGCCCGATTCGCGCCCACAACTCCGTGCGCCCGGAAGCGAAGTAACGCGGATCTTCGTGCAGAGCCAGCCCGATTCCCATTCGCGCTGTTTCTTCGATAGCGTTTTGCGCAAAGCGGGAAGCACAGCGCCGGCCATACCCCTGCATGCCCTGCCTCCACTCATGAGGAATATCCAGCCACTGGTGAAATCCCGCCGACGCCGCGGAAAACAGGACAGGCTGGGGGCCATACGATGTAACCAGGTACAGCTTGAGTTTTTGCTCCGTGGTCAGTGGAAGCGGCGCCTGCTGCGCGAGAAGGGACAGCGCCGGCACAATCAGAAGCGCGCCAGAAAGGGCGGCTCGCCTCAGCATTCGGAGCTCATTCCGAGGCGGATTTGTACGAGTTCCACGGTGCGGGCAGGTTCAGGGATGCGCAGGACATCAAAGCCCGCGGCCCTGCCGCTGGCCACGCCTGCCTCGCTGTCTTCCACCACCAAAGCATGGCGAATGCCGAGCATCGCCGCCGCTTTCCAATACGGCTCCGGATCCGGTTTGTGACGCGTGACGTCCTCCCCGAACACGACGACGGAAAGATGGTCCATCAATCCTCCGGCTTCGAGTACGGGCCGCACCTCCGAACCGCGGCTGGAGGAGACAACCCCCACGCGGTACCCATCCAAAGACCGGACAAACTCCACCACGCCGGGAGCGAAAGGCAACTGCCGCCGGATCTCTTCGCGAAACAACTCCGTCTTGGCGTCATAGCGCGCGTAGATCTGTTCCACGGTCACGGGACGGCTGGCGCGCGTCACCAGGTCCTCCGCCATCTTCCTGTCGGAAATCCCGATATAGTGCCGGTGGTAATGCTCCCACTCGAGGCAAATGCCGAGGGGGTGAAGAACCTCCCGCCAGCAGGCGAAATGAATGGGCTCGCTGTCGACCAGAACTCCGTCGAAATCGAACAGTACGGCTTCGTAGGACTCTGCCATCCGCTACCGCGCAAACTGAACGGACTGGATCATCTGGTCAAAAGCGGCCTGGGCATGGGAATACTCCGCTTCCGGAGAAATGAGGATCATGTAGAACAGTCCCTGGGGATGCTGCGCCGTAATAATGGCATCCACTTCTCGTTGCCCCTGATACGAGGATTGGGAGTAGAGAACGTTGAGCAGCGCGGGCACGCCGGAGAGTTGAAAATTTCTTTGCCTCTCGCCGCTCTGCTGCATAGTCTTGTTGCTTTGCAAGACCTGGTTGATGTAATCCCTCGTGCTTTGTTCGAGGTTTCCGGAATTGGACGCCTGCCGGACGCCGATGATAGCCCCATACCCGATCTCGGCATTGCCGTTCGACTGCACAATGCCCTCGCGGGAAGCCACGGTGATCTCATTCGACTGCCCCTGCTGAAAGATCTCCCAATTGGCCGGGTAGGAAAAGGCGAGTCCGCCGCTGCGGTACTGCTTGGTCTGTGTCGAAGGTCTGGCGGTAGCCGGGTTCCCTGCGTTGCGGAAGTCGATATTCGCTTTCTTCGGCACGGGGAGGGATTTCACGATGGCCTGCTCGCGATGCAATCGGGCGGTATCGCCCTTCGAATACTCTCGCGCCGGCATCAGCTTGATCTCCGCCTCCACCGCCTTCACGCGGTTCCCTGGACTCGGATGGTCGGAAAGAAACTGGGGGATGGAGCGTCCGGAACTCTTCTCTTCCGCCTCGAGTTTCTCGAAGAAGCGGGCCATCTCCACCGGATCGTATCCGGATTTCGCCATGATCCGCGTGCCGAGCAGATCGGCTTCGCTCTCGGCATTTCGCGAAAACTTCAGCAGAAGGGAGTTGGCGCCCAGACCCGCGCCTAGCTGAGCGAGCTGCCCCAACAAGCCGCCCCCCAGCAATGAACCTCCCAAGCCGAACATCAATTGAACAGCCTGCGCCTTGGTCACCTGAGAAGTCCCGTGGCGCAATGCCACGTGGGAGATCTCGTGAGCCAACACGCCGGCCATTTGCGCCTCATTCTCGGCTGAGGAGATCAGACCGGTATGCACAAACGCGGGTCCCCCGGGGAGGGCGAACGCGTTGATGGACTTGTCGTAAACAACCTTGAAAGAGTAGGGGAACTGGCCTGCTTCGGGCTGTGAGGCCAGCTTCTTTCCGATGCCGCTGATGTAATCCGTCAGTTCGCGATTATCTACAATAGCGACCTGCTTCTCCACTTCCGCAGCCGCTTCCTTCCCCAGTTGGACATCCTGTTGCGGGGAGAACAGGTTCCACCCGGGCTTCAGCACCCGCTGCTTCTGGGCGTAGGCCAACCCTGTCGCCAGAACCAGCAAACAGGTAATGATACTACGTTTGCGCATTGCGCCTGACCTCCTTCGCAAACCTCACAGATCAGGGTCAGATCCTTGTTACAGGCCTTCAAACCCTACAGCCCCGTATGTCTTCAGTATAATAGCTTCATGTTGAAGCCCACCGAAAAAATCTGGCACAACGGGTCCTTCATTCCGTGGGACGAGGCGAAAATCCACGTCCTTTCGCATACCGTCAGTTATGCGAGCGCGGTATTTGAAGGCATCCGTTGCTATCACACGCCGTCCGGCCCCGCCGTTTTCCGGCTTCGGGAGCACGTACGGCGGATGGTAGATTCCGCCAAGGTTTACCGGATGGATATTCCCTTCCCCATCGATACGCTGGCTGACGCGATGGTGGAACTGGTGCGCGTGAATAAGCTCGAATCCTGTTACCTGCGTCCCATCGCCTTGCGTGGTTATGGCGAAATGGGCGTTCTCGGCATCAAGAACCCTACCGAAGTTTACATCGCTTGCTGGGAATGGGGCCAATACCTCGGCAGTGAGGCACTGGCGCAAGGCGTGGATGTGTGCATCTCCTCCTGGAAGCGGATTGCCCCGAACACGCTTCCCGCGCTCGCCAAGGCTGCCTGCAACTACATGAACTCGCAGTTGATCCGCATGGAGGCGCACACCAACGGCTATGCGGAAGGAATCGCGTTGGACGAGGCGGGATACGTCAGCGAAGGGTCCGGCGAGAACATATTTGTGATTCGCGACGGCAAAATCCACACGCCTCCCCTGGGCGCCTCTGTTCTGCCGGGCATCACGCGAGACTCCGTCATCAAACTCGCCCAGGAAGCGGGCATCCCCCTGGTCGAGACGATTATTCCCCGCGAAATGCTGTACATTGCCGACGAGGTATTCTTCACGGGCACGGCGGCGGAGATTACGCCCATCCGCTCCGTGGATCGCATCCAGGTAGGCAGCGGCAGCTGCGGGCCGATCACGGAAAAACTCCAGAAGGAGTTTTTCTCGATCATCAACGGGACAGTACCGGACCGCCATGGATGGCTCACGCGCATTCCCGTGGGTCAACCTGTTACCGCCTGAGGAATCTCCAGGCCCGATCAATACCTCTGCGAACAACGCCGCCCGATTTCCGGCGTATTTCGATCACTGTGGGGATGGGTGTGTTTGGAAGGAATCGCATCAATCCCGCGGGCGCTCGGAAGACGGCCACCTCCCCCGAGATCACCCATCTCCCGAACACCCGCAGAGGATCTTCATCTTTTCTACCAGCGCCCCTCATTGCGCGTCTACAGGAATCGCAGTCTTCCCTGCCCCTTTCCACAACTTCTTTTTGCTGTACCATCAGTTGTTTAGCCCACCCCCGCTGTGGGTATCCTGTGAATAAAACATCCGCGGAAGGATTTGTATCCCAGTTATGAACATTCATGGCATTGACGCCTTCACCCGCGAGGCGGTCGAAGTACGCTTTGAGAAGGCAATCACCGGAGTCGATCCGCTGCTGGCCCGCCCCGAGGGAAAATTGCCTCTCCTCGCCCCCGGTTGGGTGGAGTTGCAGGTAAACGGCTTTGCGGGAGCGGACTACTGCGATCCGCAGTGCTCCCTCGAGGATATTGACCGTTCCCTTCGAACTCAGTTCGCCACCGGCGTCACGCGTCTGCTCGCCACTATCATCACCGGCGGCGAACGCGAAATTACCGGCTCCCTTCGCAATCTGGCCGAGGCTAGGGAGCGTCTCCCGCATGGCCATGCCATCGAAGGCTTCCATGTGGAAGGTCCGCATATTTCCCCCGAGGACGGGCCGCGCGGCGCACACCCGGCGCGCTGGGTGCGTCCGCCCGATGTCGACGAATTTCACCGCTGGCAGGAGGCCGCGCGCGGCTATATCCGCCTGGTTACCGTCTCTCCGGAATGGCCGGAAGCGCCGCGCTATATCGAAGCCCTGGTGAAAGAGGGCATCATTCTCAGCATCGGTCATACCAAAGCCACCAGCGCGCAGATTGAGGACGCCGTCCGCGCGGGGGCAACCAAGTCCACACACCTCGGCAACGGCGCCCACTCGGTCCTCCCGCGGCATCCCAACTACATCTGGGACCAACTGGCCAATGACCAGCTTGCGGCCGGCTTCATTGCAGACGGCTTCCATCTCCCCGCGAGTTTTCTCAAGTGCGCCATCCGCGCCAAAGGCGTCGAGCGTTCCATCCTGGTGACGGACGCTGTCTCGCCCGCCGAATGCCCCCCGGGCGATTACCGTCTGGGAGAGGTCGAGGTCGAGTTGCTTCCGGAAGGGCGCGTCGTAATGAAGGGAGGAATGCGCCTGGCGGGTTCCGCGCTCCGCATGGACACCGCGATCGGGAACACGGTTCGCATGGCGGGGGTTTCACTCGCCGATGCGCTCACCATGGCTTCCCGCAATCCGGCGCGGGTGGCCCGCATTGCCAACCGGCAGCGGGGCCTCGCTGCCGGAGAACGCGCCGACGTCGTGGAATTCGAATTTGATGCCGAATCTCACAAAATTCACGTTCTTCGTACCTGGCTTTCCGGAGAAATCGTCTACCAGGCCTGAGCATATTTCCGGCCAATCGGCACTGTAACGATTGTTGCCCGCAAGGCACTACTTTTTTAACGCCATGAGGCATGAAGAGGCGGCGGCAGCGGGCATGGTGGAAGATACCTGCTCCACGAGTTGAATCCGTTGGAACGGGACGCCTTTGAAGAACACTACTTCTGCTGCGGGCTCTGCGCCGCTGATCTGCAAGCCGCCGCGGACATCGTTCGTGGCGGTGATCCGCGAAAGCAGGCCATTTCAGCCTCTACAGGCATCCGCCCGAGGGAAGCGAGCCGGGGTGAAGCAGGTTTCCACCCCGGTTCGCCCTTCGGCAAACAACACTCCTGCGCCCGGAGAACCTAAATCGCGATGGGCTGCGCCAGCGTGAAGGTGAGGCGCGTTTCTGAAGGGATCTTCACCGCATCGCCTTTGGTCAGCACCTGATAAGCTCCACCGGCGCCGGCTCCGCTCAAGGCTCCGATGGCGGCGCCCTTGCCGCCTCCAGCCAGCGCGCCTATCACAGCCCCCAGAGCAGCCGCCCCGCCGACAACAGCGCCGCTCTTCTTCGTTTTGGACTTGCCTTCAGTGGTCACATCCGAAGAACTGGCCGTGTATGTCTTGCCATCATGGCCGATGGACACCAGCGTCAGGGACAACTCGGGCTTGCCCGTGAGTTTGCCCGCCTGTTTCACTTCCGATAGTTTCATCTGTACATCGGAGCCGCGCGGCAGAACGGTCTTGCCGTCCAACATGACCGGTTCATCGAGACTACCGCGAAACATCTGACCCACCGAATTGCTCCGGCTGTCCACGCTGTCAATCATGCGAACCGTGACCGCGGCTCCGGCGGGAATCTCCTTCGCCAGCGCAACCGAGGCCAGCAGAAACATGGAAACATAAATGACTCTTTTTGTCACTTTGCGAAATCCTCCTTTCCTGGTAACAGACGCGCGTTCCACGGCGCACCGTTGCAGGTTCTTTCGCGCCGGACCGCGGGCGGTAAAACTTTCCATACCCGCCTTCGCGCAGACGGAAATGTTTTCCAAAACAGCGCCCTTAGCAATTCCTACCGCATTGAATTTACGGCGTTTACATATTTCGCATGCAGCGTGCATTTAGATCGTTTACATATTTGGCACGCGGAGTGCTCATACAAGGGCACGGGGTCACCACAAAGAACACGATGAAAGGAACGTTACGAACCAATATGTCCTACACTAAACGGAGCCCAGTTTCACGTGGGCAGGCGAAACGAACAAGGCTGGTTTTTGGATTCTTGGCTATGGCTGGCTTTCTCTTAATAACTGGGGGCGCCTTCGCCGCTTGCCCGAACATCGCCGGCTCGTCTCCTCAGCGCTGGACTTGGACTACACTTGAATGGACGTCTCTGGAGGTCTCTCAACGTCAGCGATTGCTGCCGGCGCGAGCAATTGGAACACTCGCCAGTCATTCACCACTGTCCAGGCCAGCACTGGCTGGAATGATATTTCTATCAGCGATAGCAGTGCTGTCACTGGGCTAGCGGAAACCCAAGTGTATAATTACGGCAACGGTGGGAGCGCTTGCTATTTAAAGCGAAGCGTGTGCACTAACATCTGTTTTAACACGAGCCGTGTTTACTACGCTGACATCCGGATGAATAATAATAACATCGGTTATGTGGCTACGCAGTGGGCATCCTATTGGGGCCTAGCCGGGCAGGATGCGATCGATTTTCTAGTAAAGGGGAACGTAGGGCACGAAATCGGCCATATCTTCTGGCTCGAAAACTACGACGCTCCCACGAACTGCACGGACCCGACGATCATGTCGATCAATGACCATTTCTATTGTTCTCTATCCGCTCCAACATCGTGCGACGGCAGCGCAGTGTCTGCTATATACTCTGGCTGGAGTACGGTTTCCGTAAACTCGTGTGGACCTTGCACAACCACCAGTTGCAGCAATTGAGATCTTGGCTGGCTGACTATCCGAGGAGACTCGAAGGAGAGATTCATAGATGAGATTATTTACATTCATTGCACTAGTGCTATTCACCACCGCGGGTGGTTGGGCCCAGGAGGGCCGGGTCCGATTGGGCGATTCGCCGCCGAGCGCGGGGGTTGCACAGCTTCACATCACTCCGATGCCCGGCCAAATTCCAAGTTCGCTGAAGGAACTATCTGATTCCTCACTGCTAATTGTCGAGGCCACTGTGAAAGCGGTATTGCCATCACGGGAGACAGGGCCGCGCGCATTGGAGACGGACGCCGTACTCACGATCAAGAGGGCTCTAAAAGGGCCGAGTAACCTTCGCGAGGTCGTGGTATCACAGCGGGGTGGGAGCCGGGGCAACTTGGTCGTGATGCCGGTTCAATATGCTTTGATGACACCAGGCGAGAGCTATTTGCTGTTTCTAACGAATGATAACCGACCGAATATTCCAGAGGTCGCGGGGTTCAGTCGCTACTTGATCACGGGGATTTGGTCTGGACTCTTTCGATTTCAGGAAGGAAGGGTGCGCACAAGTGCCCGCAAAGTGGATCGGTTACGTTCGAAGTACGAGGGGGTAACCGCGGAAGAACTGCTCCGCGAAGTTGAGAACGTGCTGCGGTGACGGCCTTCGCAACTCTCTTCCGAGCGAAGCCAGCTTCGTAGGGTGCCCGAGAGCGGCGCTTACTCGGTTCTGTTCTCATGACGGGGGCAGGACCGAGTCCTGGCCTAGCTTAGCTACTTTCCGGCGCAAAATTCCTGACGTAAGCTGTTTGTTTCCATAGGAACCCGACTGGCACACGTGCTTGGTCGAACAGAATCGCGCGCCAATGCCTTGCGGCCCTCGGGAGACTGAACTCA
>JADLBD010000005.1 GCA_020847975.1 Bryobacterales bacterium
CGAAATCGAAGTAGCCAAGGTGGGCGATGCGGAAGATCTGTCCCTTCATGCTGCCCTGGCCGTTGGCGATGATCATGCCGAACTCGTTGCGGAATCCCTTGACGATGACGCCGGAATCCATGCCCGCGGGCGCCTTCACCGCGGTGACCGAGGCGGCGGGAGAGGCGGGGCTGAACAGTTCGAGGCCCATGGACGTGACCGCGGCGCGAGTGGCCTTGGCCAGAAGCTGGGCGTTTTCGATGAGCTTGTTCATGCCGAGTTCCTTCACGTACTTCAGCGCCTCGGCGAGCGAGATGATGAGGGAAACGGCGGGCGTCCAGGACGATTCGCCGTTCTGCGCGGACTTGAGTTCCTTCTTCAGATCGAAGTAGAAGTGCGGCAGATCGCAGGTCTTGCTGAGTTCCCACGCCTTGGGGCTCACCGAAATGAAACCTAGTCCCGGGGGAATCATGAACGCCTTCTGCGAGCCGCCGATGAGGACGTCGAGCCCCCAGTTGTCGATATCGAGCGGCATGGTGCCGAGACCGGTGATGGCGTCGATGACGAAAATCGCGGCAGTCTTCCTGATGATCTCGCCCATGGCGCGAATGTCGTGCGCCGCGCCGGTCGAGGTTTCCGAAGCCTGAATGAAGACCCCGCGCGCGTCCGGATTGGCCGCGAGGGCTTCCGCGACACGCGCCGGGCTGACGGTATCGCCGTACGGCTCTTCGAGGACCACTGAATTGAGGCCGAAAGCCCTGGTCATCGCCACCCAGCGCTCGCCGAACTTTCCGGCGGTGCAAACAATCACCTTGTCGCCGCGGCGGAAGAGATTCGAGATGGACGCTTCCATCGCGCCCGAACCGGAGGAGACCAGCGGGAGGACATCGTTCGACGTGCCGAACACTTCCTTCAAATCAGCAAGCACCTGGCGGTAGAGCTTCTGGAAGTCCTGCGTGCGATGGTGCATGTCGGAGGCCATCATCGCGTGCAGAGCCTTGGGCAGCAGAGGCGTCGGGCCGGGAGTCAAAAGACGTTGTTTCTTAATGTGCATTTTGGTACTAAGAATACGCTCGAAAGTGGCGTTGTGGTATCGAAGTCTTTAGAATAGCAAATCAATATGAGTCTTCTCGAACGAGTCCAGAAGGACATGGTGACCGCGATGAAAGCGAAGGATGAACTTCGGCTCAACGCGATCCGCATGATTAAGGCCGCGCTGATGAAACACAAGGCGGACACGATGAAGGAGGCGGATGAATCCGACGAAATGAAGATTCTCAACTCCCTCATCAAGCAGCGGAAAGAGTCCGCGGATATGTTCCGCAAGGGAGGCCGCGAGGAGCAGGCCCTGAAGGAAGAGGCGGAGTTGAAGCTGATTGAAGGATACATGCCCGCCCCGGCGAGCGATGAAGAGATCGAGGAGGCCATTGCCGCCGCAATGGCGGAAACCGGCATCTCGAGCCTGAAGCAGATGGGCGTTGTGATGAAGGCGGCGCAGGCGAAACTGACGGGCAGGCGCGTGGACGGCAAGGCAATGAGCGATAAGGTGCGCTCGAAGCTGTCATGAGCATGCGCGTCGTTTCCATTCATGCGCATCCGGATGATGCGGAGATCCTGGCGGGCGGCACCCTGGCGCTGCTTGCGGCCCGGCGGCATCACGTTACGATCGTCACGATGACTCCGGGCGACAAGGGTTCTCGCGAATTGACGCCCGACGAGATCGCGTGCGTGCGGCGCAAGGAGGCCCAGCGGGCGGCGGAACTGATCGGCGCGCAATACCGCTGCGCCGAATTTCGCGACCTGGCCATCTTCAACGACGAACCCTCGCGCCGCCGCGTGGTCGAGATGCTGCGCGCGGCCCGGCCGGACATCGTGCTTACCTCTTCGCCGGTGGACTACCTGTGCGATCACGAAGCCACCAGCGTGCTGGTGCGCGACGCCTGCTTTGCCGCTCCCGCGCCGAACTACCATACGCTGGCGGAGCATCCCGAGGCGGCGCTCGACGCCATCCCGCATCTCTACTTCATGGACGCCATCGGCGGAACAGACCGGGAAGGCAATCCGATTCTGCCCGACTTCGTCGTGGATGTTTCCGGGGTATTCGACACCAAGCGCGACATGCTGGCCGAACACGAAAGCCAGCGGCGGTGGCTCAAGCAGCACCATGGAATGGACAACTACCTGGAAATGATGGAGACGTGGACGCGGACTTGCGGACGGCGCGCGGGAATCGGCTTCGGAGAGGGCTTCCGGCGCTACAAAGGACATCCGTATCCGGAATCGCCGCTGCTCGAGGAACTGCTCGACGGCCAGGTGAAATCAATTTCGAAGTGAACCCGCCCACTGCCCAAAAGGATTGGCGTCACCCGCTCGGCTCAACCGCGAACCGCCCCCCAACCGGTCTTGCGCACATTGCGCTCCGCGTCGAACCACTCGGCGTAGCCGTGTCCCGGACGAAAGTCGTCGTGGGCCTCTTTCAAAAGAGCAGCCAGGCGGCTCCGCAATTGCTTCAACAGGGGCGCGGCGGTCTTCGACAAATCCCTCATCTGGTAGGGATCGGCCAGGTTGTCGAACAGTTGCTCCTCGCCGGAATACCATTTCACGTACGTGTGCTGTCCGGTCCGCGCGGCGCGCCATTCCGGCCAAGGCCATTCCGAATGGAAATAGTCCCAGTGCGAGGAGTAGTTCATCATCAGGACGGCGTCGCGCTCGGGCGCCGGCCGCCCCAGCGCCGCGCCGCTCAAATCCATGCCATCGATTTCCGAATACGGAGAGCGTACGCCGGCAAGCGAGAGCAGAGTGGGCAGGTGGTCCATGGGCGTGAAGAGCGCACCGGAGCGGCTGCCGGGCCGGATTCGCCCGGGCCAGCGCACAAACAGCGGGACCCGCACCGCCTCCTCATAGGGCGCCATCTTCTCCCACTTGCCGTGGCTGCCCATCATCTCCCCGTGATCGGAGGTGAACACTACAATGGTGTTCTCCTCGAGGCCGGAGGAGTGGAGAAAGCCGAGCATCCGGCCCACGGCATCGTCGACGCTCGCCAGCATAGCGTAGTAATAGCGCAGATCCCCGCGTTCCCGGGGGCCGGAGGACGGCACGTTCGGAGAACGCGACAATTGCCGCCGGACGCGGTCGAGATAGCCCGGCGGGGAAGCCGCTTCCGTCCAGGGCTGGTGCGGCGGATGAGGGGAAACCACGGCAAAGAACGGCTGGCGCGCCGCCATGCGCCCGCGCATGTACTCGATGGCCACCTCGGCCTGCCCCATGGTTTCATAGCCCGGATAGTACAGGCGCTCGGATGTGTCGCGGTAATAGTAGGAATGCCGGAATTCAGTATGGAAATTGTAGGCGGCCCAGAAATCGAAGCCGCGGCGCGCGGGACCCGGGGGGACAAATTCGGGTTCGGGGTTGGACTTCACATAGTCCTGCTCCACCTTGGGCCGCACCGCGTAATTGGCAGCCGCCTCGAGTTCGCGCGCCTCCTGGCTCATGAACAATCCGTCACGCTTCATCTTGCCGGCGTTCAAGTGCCATTTGCCGATATAGCCAGTGCCATAGCCGGCTGATTGCAGCGCGCCGGCAATGGATGGATCGGCCGGATTCGATTCCAGCCAGTTGATGACCATTCCCGTGTGCGTCGGATATCTGCCGGAAAGCATCATGGCGCGATACGGCGTGCACAGCGGACAGGTGGAGAGCGCATTAGTGAAGGAAACGCCTTCTTTCGCCAGGCGGTCAATGTGGGGCGTCGCCACGTTGTCTCCGCCGTTGATGGAGAGGTCCCGCGGCCGGACCTGATCGGGAAGGATGAAGAGAATATTGGGCCGCGGCGATGCCGGAGCGGAGACGCAAGCCCCCGCCGCCAGCGAGGCCAGCAGGGTGCGCCGCGTGGGGCCTGTCATGAGGATTCCAGAATAGTACACCGCGGCGCGCTATCGCCCGATGCGGCTCATGAAACCCGAGATAGCGGCGGGGATCCGGCTGAGCGGAGTCACCTGATCGGCGGCGCCCAGGCGGATTGCTTCCTTCGGCATGCCGAAGACGACGCAGCTTGCTTCATCCTGCGCGATGGTGCGCGCGCCGGATTGCTTCATCTTCAGCAGGCCCTTGGCTCCGTCGGCCCCCATCCCGGTGAGCAGAACTCCCATCGCATTTGCGCCTGCCGCCTCGGCGACGGAGCAGAACATCACGTCCACCGAAGGCCGCTGGTAGCACACCCGCGGGCCGTCCTGGATGGTTACGCGGAATCCGCCTCCCGGGGACTTGCGCAGCAGCATGTGGAAGTTGCCGGGAGCAATCAGGGCAAGGCCGCGCACCACGGAATCCCCGTCCCGCGCTTCCTTCACCTCCATGGGACAAATCGAGTTGAGCCGGTTGGCGAAGGCCTGGGAGAACATGGGAGGAATGTGCTGCGTGATCACGATTCCAAGGCCGTCCGCCGGCAGTTGCCTGAGTACGCTCTCAATCGCCTCAGTGCCTCCGGTGGAGGCTCCGATGGCCACAACACCGCCCGCCTCAGCCGTCGCGGTGAACCGCGGGGCCTCCAGTGCGGGTTTAGGCGGCGGCTCCGGGGACGCGGGCGTCGCGGGGGGAGCCCCTCGCCGCACTCGAGCCGCCGCGGCCGCGCGAATCTTCGCCGCCAGATCCACCCTCAGCTCACCCACCGAATAAGGGCCTCCGGGCTTGGCCAGGACCTCCACGGCTCCCAGCCGCAACGCCTCGAGCGATGCCTGGCATCCCGCCTGCCCGAGCGAACTGATCACCACCACCGGCATCGGCTGGTAATGCATCAGTTTCTTGAGAAACGTCAGCCCGTCCATGCGGGGCATCTCGATGTCGAGCGTCAACACATCCGGCTTGAGAGTCAGAATCTTGTCCCGGGCTACGAACGGATCAGGAGCGGTGCCCACCACTTCCATGTCCTTCTCCCCGGACAGGCACTCCGCCAGCAATTTGCGTACGATGGCGGAATCGTCGACGATCAGAATCCTCGTCTTGCTCATATGGCTTCCCGAAGCGTCAGGCACGCGGTCAGAGACCCGTCACCCAAGTCAAACCAGCGGCAAACGGCGCCGCCGCAATCCGTACCGCCGTCTCCTTTCGTGAGGTGCGGGTGCGTCATGTGGAACGTGGCGTCCGCGCACAGGTTGCTGAGCACGGAGCCGCAAATCATGTTCGCCAGTTCGCACGCCACCTCTTCGGCCTGATTGGCGGAGACTTCCCACTCGTCCTGCCCCAGAAAACGGGCCGCCAATGACAGCGCCAGGCTCTCCGGAACATTGAGGGAAAACTCGCCCGAGGGTTTCCCTTCAAAAGGCACATGGGCGGTGATCGTCGCTTCGCCGGGCGCCGCCGGTCCTTCTTCCCGGCTCTCGAAGACGCCGGCACAGCACGCCGTCTCGAGGACCACCTCCACCGCCGACAACAAGACGGTGTGGATCTCAAAAGCGCAAAGGGCACGTCCCACGCCCCCAAAGCACGAGGAACACCGCGATGATTCGCGCGGGCGGGCGCCGTTTTGCGCGTGTTCCTCAAAAGCTCGCACAGGGCCCGCCGGCCCACCAGCACGGGAAGGAACTCGCGAGTCCACCGGCTGGCGAGGCTCCGTTGTGCGAGCGAGTTCATTAGAAGCTCGCACAGGGCCCGCCGGCCCGCCGGCGTCGGAAGAAACTCGCGTATCCTCCGGCCGGCGAGGCTCCGTTGTGCGAGCGGGTTCATTAGAAGCTTGCACGGTCCACCCCAAGGCTTTTTTCCAGTTCCCTTCGCAATTTCTCCGGCGTGAAGGGCTTCGAAACGTAACCCTTCGCGCCCAACTCGAGCATCCGGCGCGCCCGGTCGCGTGTCTGGTCGGCTGACAGGACCACCACGGGAATCAGTTTCCATACCTCGTGCCGGAGCATGCACCGCAGCAACTCCTCTCCGTCCATCCGCGGCATGTGGATGTCGGTGAGCACCACATCCAACCAGTTGCCTTCGAGCAGGTGCAAGGCTTCTTCGCCGTTTGCCGCCTCGAGGCAGCGGCCCACCGCGAGCGACGACATCAGCAGCACGCGGTGGATGAAGGCCCGCATGGCCGGCGAATCGTCCACAATCATTACGTCCATCCACTCCCTCCTGGCAGCCTTGCTTTACAATTCGCGATCCGGCATCCCGGGTTCGCGGATCCAAAACCGCCCCGTCGAAACCTCCAGCCGCACTGTTCGTGAGATCATCCCACCTACTTCCTCCCCGTGAATCATGACACCGGACCGCCACAAAATATCGCGCAGCGCGAGGTAATTCCGTTTGCCGATGTTGAAAATTCCATCCTCGTCCATCACCTGCGCGCCGCCGGCCACCCGCACCAGCAAGCGGCGCTTTTCGGCGCCCAACTGGTAGGCCGTTTGAAACAACAGCGGGATGCCGGTGTCGGCGAAAAGGAACGGACGCTGAGCGGCCTTGTGCGGATTCAGCGATGATTCCGGCAGCATGAAATGGAGCAGGCCGGCTACAACCGCCACCGGATCATGGATCGCCACGGCGATGCAGGAGCCAAGCGCATAGGTCGCGAGCGTTGCCGCGGGATTACCGCTCACTTCGCAATCTCCCACTCCCACTGTCACCAGTCTTACCATCCGCGCTCCAGGTTCTCGAGCGGAGGTTTCTGGTAGACGGCCGGCTGGATGTAGCGGAGGCGATGTTCGATGCCGGTGAGACTCTCGGAATGGCCGGTGAACAAATAGCCGCCGGGCATCAGGCAACCCGAGAGCCGCTGCACCACCTGCTGCTGGGTTGGCTTGTCGAAATAGATCATCACATTGCGGCAGAAGATCAGCCCGAAACATCCAACCTGCGACAGCGGTTCCAAAAGATTGAGGCGGCGAAATTCCACCAGATCCCGAACGTCCTTTTTTACGCGACACCACCCATTCCATTGTTCTTCGCCACGCAGAAAGTGCCTGCGGAGTTGCAGCGGCGCCATTCCCTCGAAGCGCTCGGCCGGATAGACACCCTGGGCCGCCTTGGCAAGCACTCGGGTCGAGATGTCCGTCGCCAGGATGCGAACCCGTTGCTTCGAGGCGGTCCCAAGTTCCTCGAGCAGACACATGGCGATGGAATAGGGCTCCTCGCCGCTCGAACAGGCCGCGCTCCAGATATCGATGTTGCCGCGCCCGGCGTGCTCGGGCAGGAATCTCTTTCGCAGGAAATCGAAGTGCGCCGGTTCCCGAAAGAACGCCGTGTGGTTCGTGGTGAGAGCGTCAATGAGATTGATGAGAGACTCGCCTGTCCGGTCTTCCACCACCTGCCGGTAGTATTCCTCGAAGGTTGCGCATCCGGATTGACGGATCTGCCGGGCGAGCCTCGCGGATACCAGCGTTTCCTTTCCCGCTTTCAGATCGAGGCCGAAGGTGTCGTAGGCCAGCTTGCGGATTTTGGCGAACTCGCTGCTCCGGAGCGGGCGGCAGGCAACATTGTCAAGCGGCGGCATTCGTCCCCCAGACTCCCTCCATGTCGAGGATCAGGCCCACCCGGCCGTCGCCAAGAATGGCTCCGCCGGCGATGCCGCGTACTTCGCCAATCCCTTCCCCCAGACTCTTGATGACCACTTCCTGTTTCCCCACCAGATCATCCACCATCAGACAAAACGCCTGACCCTCGGTTTCCGCGACAATGAGCAGAGCCTGGCAGGGGTCCTTCGTGCGGGGAACGATGCCGAACCTCTTGTACAGCCGCACGACAGGCAGCAGCCGCCCGCGCACGAGCGCCATTTCCTGGCGGTCCTGGACGGTGAAGATCGAGTCCGAAGCCGGGCGGAACATCTCCCGCACGGCGAACAGCGGCACGATGTAGCGGTGCCGGCCCACCGTCACCACCAGCCCGTCAATGATGGCCAGGGTCAGCGGCAGCTTCATCAGGAACGTAGTCCCTTCCCCGGCGCGCGAATGGATCTCGATCCGCCCGCGGAGTTTCTCCACTTGTTTGCGAACCACATCCATCCCCACGCCGCGTCCGGAAATATCGGTGACCGCGTCAGCCGTCGAGAAACCGGGTTCCATGATCAGCCGGAAAATATCGGCTTCCGAAAGATGACCGCCATCCTCAATCAACGCCCGCTGCCGGGCCTTGGCGAGGATTTTCTCCTTGTTCAGCCCCTTGCCGTCGTCAGCCACCTCGACGGCGATTTGCCCCGCCTGGTGATAGGCAGCAAGCGTGATCCTGGCCTTGGCATTCTTGCCGGCCGCCTCCCGCTCTCCGGGTGTCTCCACGCCGTGGTCGATGGAGTTGCGCACCATGTGCATCAGCGGATCGGCCAGTTCCTCGGCAATGGTCTTGTCCAGTTCGATATCGCCGCCGCGCGTGACAAGTTCCACCTGCTTGCCCGTCTTGCGTGACAGATCGCGAATGAGCCGGGCGGTGCGCTGGAAGAGCTGCCCCACGGGAACCATGCGCATCGCCATGGCGGTCTTCTGCACTTCGCTGGTGATTCGCTCGAGTTGCGCGAAATCGCGGTGCAGACATGGATCGGCAATGGCGGCCAGCGCCTGGTTGTGGCGGAGGATGGACTGGGCGATCACCATCTCTCCCACCATGTCCACGAGGTAATCGAGTTTGGCGGTGTCCACGCGGACACGAAAGACATCCGCCCCCTGGCGCTTCGCCTTGTCCTCCGGCGGCGGCGCGGCGGCCGGCTCGGCCGGGGAAGGTTCCGCCGGAGCCGCCGCAGCGGCAGCGGAGGGCTCCGCCATCAAAGCCCGCACCTTCCCGAGCAGACGATCATGTCCTTCGCGCCGCTGGCAGTTCCCGCTCGATTCCACCGCGGCGATCCCCTTACTGAGGGAATCCACGCTTTCGAGAATCACGTCAATGACGGCGGGAGTTACCGCAAGCTTCCCATCCCGCGCCAGGTTGAGGGCGGTTTCCACCTCGTGCGCCACTTCCTGAATGGCGGGAAATTCCAGGAATCCCGCCACACCCTTGATGGTGTGGAATCCGCGAAAAATGGAATGAATGGCCTCCGCGTTCGCGGGGTCCCGCTCGAGGGTGAGCAGGCGCTGCTCGATCGAGGATAGATGCTCGCGCGACTCGAGAATAAAATCGGCGATGATCTCCGGATCGTGCGCGAGCGAGTTGACAGGCGGCCGCTCCGGCTCCGAAGCAGGCGCGGGAGCCGCGAACTGCGCATCCTCCAAAGCTTGCTGGATGCGTGCCAGCCCATCCCGAAGGCGATCCGCGAGGCCCTCCTTTTCCTCGCCGGTGGAATGCAGTTGGCGCGCTACATCGGCTACCTCCCCGTAGCCGGCCTCCCGCGCCTGGAGGGTAAGCTCCGCCAGCAAGGCGAAGAACTGGTCCGAACCGCTTTCCACCCCCGCGGCATTACTGATCAGCAGCCGGGTGGTGAGTTCATCAATACGCTCCCTCAGTAGGGATTCTGCTTCCGGATTTGGCATAGGTCAGGCCTGATGTAAAGAACCTTGGGGCGGGAATCGACCTCCCACCCCGGCGGATGATGAGGATTAGAACTCCTTGAATTGCTCATCCAGGGGAAATGGATGATCCTTCGGGGAGGCGCCGGCGTGAGCCGGTTCGCTTGCCGCGAAGCTGCGAACCGGAGCCACTGCCTTGCGCGCCGTGGAATTTGCGCCCGGTTCCCCGTGCCGTTGCCCCGGTCTTGCGCCCGGCCCGCCCGCGCGGCGATGGAGTCTCTGCGCGCCGGCGCCGGCCGCGCCCCCCACCATGGCCGCGAGTTTTTCGACGACATCCTTCAATGTCTCGGACTGCGCGTTCAACTCTTCAGCCGCGGAAGCGCTTTCTTCGGCGTTGGCCGCGGTCTTCTGGGTCACCTGTTCCATCTGGATGATCGCCTTGCCGATCTGCTCGATGCCCCGGGCCTGTTCCTGGCTTCCGAGGTTCACTTCGTCGACGAGGGTTTTCACCTTGGAGGCCTCCTCCGTGATGGCGCGGATCATGGTGGCCACCTGGTCCACTTTGGCTTTGCCGTCATTCGACTTCGTGATGGACTCTTCTATCAGCGATGCGGTGTCCTTGGCCGCCTGGGCGCAGCGCTGGGCGAGGTTCCGCACCTCGTCGGCCACTACCGCAAAGCCCATCCCCGCCTCGCCGGCGCGCGCCGCTTCCACCGCCGCGTTCAACGCGAGTATGTTCGTCTGGAAGGCAATTTCATCAATCACCTTGATGATCTTCGAGATCTTGTCGCTCTGCGTGTTGATCTCCGCCATCGCCACCACGGAGTGGTCGAGCGACACGTTGGCCTGAACGAACTTGCTCTGCGATTGCGTCATGAGGTCCGCGGCGCCGCGCGAGTTTTCGCTGTTCTTGCGCGCCATCGAGTTGATCTCCTCGCTCGATGCCGAAGTCTCCTCGAGCGAGGCGGCCTGCTCGGAGGAACCCTGCGCCAGGGACTGGCTCGAGGCCGAGACTTGCGCCGCGGCGCTGGCCACCTGCTCCGCCCCTTCGGAAAGCTCGGAAACCGCCTGCGTGAGGTTCTTGTCGATCATGCGCACCACGAACAACGCGATTGCAGCCACAAGCAGGGAAAGGCTGATGAACAGCACCACCAGCCATCGGGCTGTGCCCTGCGTTGCGGCGGCGCGTTCCTCGGATGCCTTGGCGATCCGGAACTGGACCGCCGTCAAATTCTCGGCGGCTTTCTTCTGTTCATCGGTCAGTGGCAAGATCCGATCGTCGTGAACCTTCATCGCCAACTCCATCTGGCCCGACTCGATGTGGCGCATCATCGCCTCGTGTTGCGGCGTCCAGGCCGCGTCCGCGCGCTCGATTGCCTCCACTGCCTGCCTGGCTTCCTCGACGTAAATCAACGGCTTGACCTCCGAGATCGCCTTTGCAACGGCCGCCTTCGCTCTTTCGTATGCCTTTAAGTTTTCCGCCTGCTTTTCGCGGTCCTTTGTGTAGGTGCGCACCAGTACGGCATTTTCCATGGCCAGCATTTCCGAGACACTGGTATTTAGCTGTCCCGCCAGAGCGATCTTCCTCGCTTCTTTCTTATAAGCCGATTCCAGCGCGTCGTTGAGGCTGCTCAATCCGCTGAGCGAGACGTAGCTCAGCCCCAGCACGAAGGCAACGAGCGCTCCCAGGCTGAGAAGCAGTTTCTTGCTGATTGTCATTTGCGACATGATTCGTGTTCTCCCTCTTGCTCCTCAGCGCACCAGCGCGTTCAGCGAGTGCAGGTCCTGACTCGACAGCACCTGGTCGATCTCGAGGAGGATTTTTACTTTGCCCTTCACTTTTGCCACGCCCAACAAATACGGCGTCGCCGTTCCGTCACCGAAGTCCGGCATGTCTTCGATGTCGGCCCCTGAAACATTCAATACCTCCGCCACGCCATCCACCACGATGCCGGTGAGCATGGTTGCGGCCTGCTGGCTCTCCGAACGCACCTGAACCACAATGATGCAGGTGCGCTGCGTATAATCCTGCTCCGCCAGACCGAACTTCAGCCGCAAGTCCACTACGGGAATTACTTTGCCGCGGAGATTAATCACACCTTTGACGTGGGCCGGCGTCTGCGGCACGGCCGTAATGTCCTGGATGCCCATGATTTCCCGGACCTTCAGAACCCGAATTCCGAATTCTTCCCGGCCGAGTTGAAAGACCAGATACTTGCCGGCGCGGTCCTCAACCCTGGAGGCCCCGGGCTCGCGCTCGAGTAGTGTCGCTTCCATACGACTCCTTTCGGTAACTTTTTCCCCGCGCCGCCCCTCTCACCGCCCAGGGCCATCGGGAGTGGGTGATGAGAATCACACGCTTCCGGCCCTACTATTGCTGCATATCGGAGGTGTTCCGCGAACTGTGAACTGGATTCTGTTGCTACCTTGGATAAATGACAGAACCCTGGTTGTCCGGAAGCCTCACCCATCTCCACCCCGTCCCGCGGGCCGTGCTGCATTGCTTCGAACAAGCCCGCGCCGACCTCGCCCACTGGACCGAGGGCCTCTCCCCCGAGCAACTCTGGGCGCGCCCCTTCGGCCTCGGACCCGCCGGATTCCATATCCGTCACGCCGCGCGGAGCATCGACCGCCTCTTCACCTATGCCCAGGGACGCCTCCTCGACGAAGCGCAAATGTCCGCTCTCGCCGCGGAAATGGACGCCGGAGCCTCGCGCGAGGAGTTGCTCGATGAGCTCGGGCGCGTCCTCGGCCGCGTCAGCGAACAACTCCGCGCACTCGACCCCGCCGCGCTCCAGGAATCGAGAGGGGTCGGGAGAAAGCAACTCCCCACGACCGTCACCGGGCTCCTCATCCATATTGCGGAGCACACGCAACGCCACGTCGGAGAGGCCATCGTCACGGTCCGCGTGCTCAAGGCTCTATGAGAGGAGCATGTTATTTTGAATAGAGACCCTTATAACCATGTCTACTACACGTATGGTGATTACCGAGGACCCTGCTGTATCCGGCTCCGGCGTCTTACCCGACACCGACTCCGTGGAAACTTCGGAATGGATAGAAGCGCTTGACCAGGTGATTGACGAAGCCGGCCCGGAACGGGCCCGATTTCTGCTCGAAAAGTTGAGGGAACGGGCCGCCGATCTCGGACTGGCGGCGCCGGCCCGCCCCAATACCCCCTACATCAATACCATCCCGCCCGAGGATGAAGTCCCCTATCCCGGGGACCGTCATCTCGAGCGGAGGATCAAGAGCATCATCCGCTGGAATGCCATGGCCATGGTGGTCCGGGCCAACAAGTATGACAACGGCATCGGCGGGCATATTTCGACCTATGCCAGCCTGGCGACTTTGCTCGAGGTCGGATACAACCACTTCTTCCGCGCCAGGATCGGCAAAGAACCGGGCGATTTTGTGTATTTCCAGGGGCACGCCTCCCCGGGCGTGTATTCACGGGCGTTTCTGGAAGGGCGCCTGACGGCAAAGCACCTGGAGAACTTCCGGCACGAGTTGCGCGACGAACCGGGGCTTTCCTCATATCCCCACCCGTGGCTGATGCCGGATTTCTGGCAATTTCCCACGGTTTCGATGGGACTGGGGCCCATCAATTCCATCTATCACGCCCGCTTCATGCGCTATCTGGAGAACCGGGGCATCATTGCGAAGACCGACCGCAAGATCTGGACCTTCGTGGGCGATGGCGAAACCGATGAGCCGGAAACGCTGGGAGCGATCACCCTGCCTCCGCGGGAAAAGCTCGACAACCTGATTTGGGTCGTGAACTGCAATCTCCAGAGGCTGGACGGTCCGGTGCGCGGAAACAGCAGCATCATCCAGGAACTCGAGGCCGCTTTCCGGGGCGCCGGCTGGAATGTAATCAAAGTGCTGTGGGGCTCGGAATGGGATCGCCTCTTCGCCAAAGACACGAGCGGCCTGCTCATCAAGCGCATGAACGAATGCGTCGATGGCGAGTATCAGAATTTCAAGGCGCACGGCGGCGCCTACGCCCGCGAGAATTTCTTCGGCAAATATCCGGAACTGAGAGAACTGGTCGCGGACATGAGCGACGAGGAGATCTTCAAGCTGAAACGCGGGGGGCACGATCCGAAGAAGGTTTACAATGCCTACCTCCAGGCCGCCAGACACACGGGCCAGCCGACGGTCATCCTGGCGAAGACGGTCAAAGGCTACGGCCTGGGCGAAGCCGGCGAAGGCCGCAACGTGACGCACCAGCAGAAGAAGCTCAACGAGCAGGAGATGGTCTATTTCCGCTCGCGCTTCGATATCCCCATCAGCGACGAACAGGTGCACACGCTTTCCTTCTACAAGCCGGAGGAAAACAGCGAGGAAATGCGCTATCTCAAGGCGCGCCGCGAAGGGCTGGGCGGGTACATGCCGTCGCGCCATCCGAAACCGGCCGCCATCAAGACGCCGCCGCTCGATACGTTCAAGGACTCGCTGGGCGGGTCGGCGGGGCGCGAAGTATCCACCACCATGGCCTTCGTCGCCGTACTGCGTAATCTGCTGAAGTCTCCCGAAGTCGGCAAGTACATCGTGCCCATCGTCCCCGACGAAGCGCGCACCTTCGGAATGGAATCGCTGTTCCGCCAGTATGGCATCTACGCCAGCCAGGGACAGCTCTACACGCCGGTGGACAGCGACAACTTCCTCTATTACAAGGAAGCCCAGGACGGGCAGATTTTGGAGGAAGGCATTACCGAAGCCGGGTCCATGGCCAGTTTCACGGCAGCCGGGACTGCCTATGCCAACTACGGCGTCCCGGTAATTCCCTTCTTCACCTATTACTCGATGTTCGGCTTCCAGCGATTCGGTGATCTCGCCTGGGCGTTCGGCGATTCGCGAGGGAGGGGATTCCTGGTGGGCGGAACCGCGGGCAGGACCACGCTTGCCGGGGAAGGTCTCCAGCACCAGGACGGCCACAGCCACGTGCTGGCCAGCACCATCCCCACCTGCGCCGCTTACGATCCCGCCTACGCCTACGAGATCGCCGTCATTATTCAGGACGGCATCGAGCGGATGTACGAAAAGGGAGAGGCGCGCTTTTATTACCTCACCATCGGCAACGAAAACTACGTGCAGCCGCCGATGCCGGCGGGAGTGGAAGAGGGTATCATCCGCGGCATCTACCGTTTCCAGGCATCGGCCAGCGGCAAGCCGGCCGCTCATCTGTTCGGCAGCGGATCCATACTCAACGAGGCGCTGGCGGCGCAAAAGCTGCTGGCGGAAAAATACAACGTGCAGGTGGACGTCTGGAGCGTGACCAGCTACAACGAACTGCGGCGCGATGCCCTCGAGTGCGACCGCTGGAACCGGCTTCACCCGGCCGAGGCGCCCCGCACTCCGTACGTGACCAAGGCCCTGGATGCAACAAAAGGGCCCATCATTGCCGCCTCGGACTACATGAAGATCGTTCCCGATCAACTGTCGCCGTGGCTCGGCTCGCGGCTCGTCACCCTCGGCACTGACGGCTTCGGGCGCAGCGAAGACCGCGCCCACCTGCGGAAATTCTTTGAAGTGGATGCGGCTTCCATCACCTCGGCTACCTTGTCCAGGCTCGCGCGCGAGGGCAAGTTCGACGCCGCCAAGGCCCGGCAGGCCATCCTCGATCTCGGAATTGACCCCGAAGCCGGAGATCCGGTGCGGCGCTAGCTTTCTTCAACCAGCGAGAGCCGGAACCACGGCGGGTGAAGCCGCACGCGCGGCCCCCGCAACCCGGCTCTCCGCGCCAGCGCGGCCAGTTCTTCTTTGCGAAATCCCGCCGCCACCGACACAGGCCCGTCATGCAGCGTGATCTCATGCCAGCCGAACAGCCAGCGGGTTGCGGGCAGGAAGGCTTTGGCCAGGGGATGACGTTCCAGATCCACCGCCACGACCGCTTTCCGGGCAGCGGCATGCATCCCGCCGAGCAGCTCCACCACCGCGTCGTCCTCGAAGTGATGCAGGAACAGACTGGAAAACACGACGTCAAAGCTCGCGGGGCCGAACGGCAGGTGAAAGGCATCGGCAAGCAGTTTGGGCGAACCGGCGTCGCGCAGGTTGCGGGCATTCCGGTCGATCGAGACTACCACGGCACGGGGAAAAGTTTCGAGCAGCGCCCGCCCCATGTCGCCGGAAGCGGCGCCTACATCGAGCATTGTGAAGGCATCGGCTGGAGTGTACCACTGCCTCATCAGCCGGCGGAGAATCGCATAACCGCCCAGCCGGCGATTGATGTGTCGCAGGTCCTCGAGATTGCCCCCCGCCTCCTCGTCGCCCGCGGTATCCAGAAATTCCGCTTGAATCCTGCGGATACCCATAACAGCTATGTTAAGATGCCCCGAGTGGATGTAGTTACGGGTAACCTCGGATGGATCGAAGTAGTATGCGGTCCGATGTTTTCAGGCAAGAGTGAAGAGCTGATCCGGCGGCTGCGGCGCGCCATGATCGCCAGAAAGCGCGTGCAGGCTTTCAAGCCGGTGGTGGACACACGCTACTCTGAGGACGAGATCGTCTCGCACGCCGATTCGCGATTGAAAGCGGAGGTGGTTTCGAGCGCCAGGGAGATCCTCGAGCGCATGGACTGGCGCACGCAGGTAATCGGCATCGATGAATCGAATTTTTTCGGCAAAGATCTGGTGGACGTCGCCAGCCAGTTGGCCGACAGCGGCAAACAGGTCATCATCGGCGGACTCGACACCGACTACATGGGGAGGCCGTTCCATCCCATGCCGGACCTGCTTTGCATGGCCGAGTCGATTACGAAGACTCTGGCGATCTGTATGCGCTGCGGCAATCCCGCCAAGCACACGCAGCGGCTGGTGGAAAACGACGACCTCATTGTCGTGGGCGCGGCCGGAATCTATGAAGCCCGCTGCCGGAGATGCTTCGAGCCGGGCATCCCGAAACAGGAGTATCTCGATTTCGCCCGTCCCCTGCTCCGTGAAAAAGCGTAACCGGGGGTTGAGAACTGCCGTCTACCGAATTGATTACAATGAGGAAGTTGTTTCCCCATTTCAGCAACCAAGGAGTGAACCGTGAGTGAGCATGGCACGATGAACTATGGAGCACCCTCCGGCGGGTCGAACGTGAAAGTCGCCATTCTGTTCGGCGCTGTCCTCGCTTTGCTCGCCGCCAACGTGTATTTATTCCTTCAACTGGACCATGTCCGCACGGACATGACCCAGATGAAGGAGTCGCTGCAAACGGAGATCGCCAACCTGCGCGAAGCCTCCTCGGTAACCGCACAGACCAATCGCAAAGCCGCCGAAAGCCTGCGCGACGAGTTGGAAACCGCCCGCCGTCAGGCGGCGATGGCAGTGGGGCAGGCCAAAACCGACGCGGAAGCGAAAGTGGCCGACTTGCATAAGCGGATCGAGGCGGAGCGCCAGAAGTCCGCGCAGGCGCAACAGGCCCTCAAGAGTGAAATCACGGAGGTGAAGAAGGACGCCTCCGAAGTGAAAGGCAAAGTGGAGGATGTCAACAAGGAAGTGGGAGTAGTCAAGGGCGATGTCGCCTCCACCAAATCGGAGTTGGACAAGACGATCGCCGAACTCAAGAGCGTGCGCGGGGACATGGGAGTGCAGAGCGGCCTCATTGCCACCAACGGGAAGGAACTTTCCGCCCTCAGAGCGCTCGGCGAGCGCAATTACTTCGAGTTCAAGCTGCCAAAGACGAAGTCTCCGCAGAAGGTAGGGGACATCTCCATGCAGTTGAAGAAGACCGATCAGAAGAGGAACCGCTTCACCCTTGACGTTTGGGCGGACGACAAGAAGACCGAGAAGAAGGACAAGAACATCAACGAACCTGTCCAGTTCTACACCTCGAAGGCCAAGATCCCGTATGAGATTGTGGTGAACGAAGTGAAGAAGGATCTTATTGTGGGCTATCTGGCGACGCCGAAAGTGACCACGGCCCGATAAGCGTTACCGTTCAGTCAAGGGGCAAAGCGGATACTTGCAACTTCTCGCGTCCCTTCACTTGCACCTTCACCTTCTCCATCAGCCCGAGGTTTCCAGGTAACGTGAGCGTATAGTAGCCACGCACGACATCGAAAATCTTCGCCGGCGGCGCTTTGCCGGATTTGCGGAAGTCGCGCAGTTGGAAAGAGGCGCCGCCGGTCTGCTGCGCCAGCTTTTCGAACATCGATTTTCCGGAGCCCGCCACGTAAACCGGATAGATCGATATCGACTTCTTCCGCGCCAGGCGCGCCACTTCGCGCTCGCCGGCGCGGCTGTGACCCTCGAGCCCGGTGGTGACCAGCAGGATCACCTTGCGGAATACGGCGTGTTCGAAGCCCTGGTCCAGCGCAACAAATAGAGCATCGAGCACGTTCGGGCTGTTGCCGTAGCGGATCTTGGACAACGCGGCGGAGAGGAGTTGTTTGCTCGAGGTGAAATCCTGAATCATTTCCGTGGAGGTGTCAAACGAGACCACGGCCATTTGCTCCTTTTCCTCCAACTGGCTGACGAAGCTCGAAGCCACCGGCTGCACCATTTCGCCCACCGCGCTCGAATCCACCAGCAGCATGACATCCACCGGCTTGCGGCTGAACTCGGAGGCATCCACGCGGCGTTCGGTCTTGTCTTCAATAACGGTGAAGTCCTTCGCCTCCAAGCCCAATACGGGCTCCCCGGTCTTCTGTTCCGCCACGGTGACCAGGATGCGCAGCGCTCCCTGCGCCAGGAGCGCGGAGCCAAGCAGGATGGCGGCCAGGCGTTTCATCCCAGAGCCTCTTGTGCCCTCATTCGGAAGCCCGGCGCTCGGCCTGGGGCAAAGCGTCCTCCTGTCCGGATACCACCACTTTTACGCCGGTATCGAGCCGCGCCAAACTCGAGGTGGCCACGGTTTCTCCGTTCTGCAAGCCTTCCATGATTTCCACTTCGTGATCGAAGCGATCACCCAGCTTCACGTCGCGCGCTTCGATGACGCCCGAGTTCACCACGTACGTCTTGTTGGAACCCAGGACGTAACTGACCGCGGTGGCGGGAACCACCAGGATACGCTCCGTCTTGTCCGTCAGGATCCGCGCACGCGCGTACGATCCGGGTTTCAGTTCGCTCTTGGAATTGCCAATCAAAGCCTCGACAACAAATGTCCGCTTGGATTGGTCCACGGTGGGAGAAATTCTCCAGATCTTCCCTTCAAACGTTCGATCCGCAAACGCTTCCACGGATACCTTTGTTTGTTGGCCCGTCTTCACCCAGGGAGCCATCCGCTCCGGCACCTCGATCCGCAGGCGGATTGGGTCTGTCTTCACCAGCGTCAGGAGCGGAGCATTCGGCCGGACATATTGGCCCACGGTTACCTGCCGGTCCTTGACTGAGGCCGCATAGGGAGCGCGGACAGTGGTGTCGCGCAGTTTCTTCCGCTGCAAGTCCAACTGGGCCTTGAACCGCTCGACTTCCTGCTGAAGATTACGCGTCTGGTTGATAGTGGAATCGTAGGCAGCCTGCATGGCCTGCAACCTTGCCGAGGCCTGGTCGAGGTCGCTCTTGGCGCCGATTCCCTGCTCCACCAGGCTTTTCAACCGATCGAAGCGTTGCCGCGCTTCCAGCAGGTCCGCCGCCGCCCTCCGCACATCGGGAGCCTGCCGCACATCGGCCAGGCGGTCCTTTTCCGAAGTCAGGCCCAGCCGCTCGAGCGATTGGCGCAGTTGCGCTTCATTCTGCGCCAGCAGGTAGCGCTGTTCTTCATCGGAGATGTGAACCAGAACCTGCCCATGGCTCACGGTGTCTCCCAAGTCCACGTTTACCTGGTCTACCTTGCCTTCAATCTCAGCGGATACCAGGACTTCATCATAGGGGAAGAGCGTTCCTACCGATTCCACCATGCGAATGATCTGTTTGGGGTGGACATTGGCGACGCGGACCTCGACGGGTCCGGAATCCTTTTTCGCCTCGGTCGGCTTCTGCCTGCCGCAGGCGAAGAAAAAGAGAAGAAATGCGCTGAGCGCGAGTTGCCGCAAGAACTTCATCACTAGTCCGTAACTACAGATTGTACTGAATTTGCCCCGACTTCAACCTTCTCCCTATTTAATCCTGACCAAGTGCCGATTAAAGGATCATGCGGTGAAGACTGTGCGCGCAGGAACTGCACGTCTTGCGCCAACGATCGTGCATGGAACGCCCGGCGAAATTCTTCTTCTACATCGTCATCACCCTGGGAGCCCTCAGCTTCGCCGCCGGGTTGTATCCGTTTGTCTCGGAAAATCCACTCCGCTACGCCGTCTTTCTCACCGCCGCCGTCCTCGCCTCCGGCATCCGGCTCAGTATGCCCACCGTGCGGGGTACGCTTTCCATCAACTTCATCTTCACCCTCATCGGCATCATTGCCCTCAGCCGTTCCGAGACGATGCTCCTGGCTGTTCTGGTCACATTCATCCAATGCGTTTGGCGGCCGGAGCGCAAGCTCACGGGCCTGCAACTGGCCTTCAACCTGGCCAATATCGCCACTTCTGTCATGGCCAGCTATTCGGTCTATGTGTCGTGGCGCTTTCCGGACCTGTCGATCGACATGCCGCTGCGCCTGCTGCTGGCCACCTCTGTCTATTTCGTGGTGAACGGCTTTCCCGTGGCCGCGGCCATCAGCTTCACCGAGCACAAGACGATGGCCGCCGCCTGGCGCGAGTGTAACACCTGGAGTCTGCCCTATTACCTGGTGGGAGCGATTGCCGCGGGAGCTTTCAGTTTCCTCAAGCAAACCATCGGCTGGCCGATGCTGATGCTGATCATCCCGTTCATTTACCTTCTCTACCGGCACTACCGCCTCTACGTCGGCCAGTTGGAGGCGGAAAAGAAGCATTCCGGCGAAATGGCAGGACTGCACATACGCACCATCGAGGCGCTTGCTCTGGCCATTGAGGCCAAGGACCACACTTCCCACAACCACCTCGACCGCATCCAGCAGTTCGCCATCGCTCTCGGCGAGAACCTTGGAATCACCGGGCCGGATCTGGAAGCGCTCCGGGCCGCTTCCCTCCTTCACGACATCGGCAAGCTGGCTGTGCCGGAGCATATCATTTCCAAGCCTGGAAAACTAACCCGCGAAGAGTTCGAGAAGTTGAAGATCCATCCTCTGGTGGGAGCGGAAATCCTCGAGCGGGTCAAGTTTCCCTATCCTGTTGTTCCCATCGTTCGCCATCACCACGAAAAGTGGAACGGGGGCGGCTATCCGGATGGACTGGCGGGGGAACAGATCCCCCTCGGCGCTCGCGTGCTGGCGGTAGCGGAGATGTTCGAAGCGCTCACGTCCGGCCAGTCCCGGGAACGCGCCATGACCTCCGCGGAAGCTGCGGCTTATATCGCGGCCGAGTCGGGAATCTCGTTTGACCCGCGCGTGGTCGAGGTCTTGGAAAAGCGTCACCAACACCTGGAACAACTGGCGCTCGATCATGTCTCGGACCGCACCAAACTCACCACCGAGTTTGTTTTCAAAGAGGGCAAGAGTTTCACTCCGGATTCCCGTCCGCGCACGGAGAGAGGGCAGACGGGTTTTCTGGCCTCCATCGCCGCCGCCCGGCAGGAGGCTCAGGCATTGTTCGAGTTGGCGCAGGAATTGGGCAACTCGCTGAGCCTGGACGAGACCCTCTCCGTCTTTGCGGTCCGTTTGCGGCGTGCGGTTCCCTTTGATGCGATTGCCGTCTACGTCCGCCGGGAGTCGCACTTGCGCCCGGAATACGTGAGCGGGGAGAACGTGCGCGCCTTCGCGGCTTTGGAAGTTCCCATTGGATCGGGCCTGTCGGGGTGGGTAGCCGAGAACCGCAAAGCGATTCTCAATGGCAACCCATGGCTCGAAGCCGGCTACAAGGAAGAGCAGGGCCGCTCCGCTTCCCTGCGATCCGCTCTCGCCGTTCCTCTCGAAGGGGCCAACGGCGTGGTGGGCGTTCTTACGTTGTACAGCACCGAGAGGGACAACTTCAGCAAAGACCATCTGCGCCTGCTGCAAGCGATCAGCACGAAAACCGCGCTGTCCATCGAGAATGCCCTCAAGTACCGGCAAGCCGAGAGCTCCGCGTCCACCGATTATCTCACCGGACTGTTCAATGCGCGATCGCTTTTCCTCCACCTGGACAGCGAACTGGCACGCTGCCGGCGATTGGAAGCCCCGCTCGCCGTGCTGGTCAGCGACCTCGACGGCTTCAAACAGGTGAACGACCGCTTTGGCCATCTGGAAGGCAACAAGCTGCTGCAGCGCGTGGCGCACAAACTCAAGGAGAGCTGCCGCGAATATGATTGCGTGGCGCGTATGGGAGGCGACGAGTTTGTCCTCGTGTTGCCGGGCCTCACGCCGGAGGTGGTCAAGTCCATGGTTCCCCGGCTGCGCGAAACAGTGAAGACAGCGGGCCGCGAGGTGCTCGCTGAGGACATCATCGGCTTCAGCGTCGGCGAAGCGTACTTCCCCGCTGATGGCGCCGACGCCGAGCAACTGCTGGCCGAAGCCGACAAACGCATGTACCAATTCAAAGCCAGATCGAAGCTGCTGCGCTCCAAAGTAGGCGGCTTCGACTTCGATGTCAAGTCCACCATCGCCTGAAGTTTTCACGCGCCGTCAAGCGTGGATTATGATTGATGTCATGCAACGACGTCAATTCCTCGTCGCGGCGTCCGCCGCCGCTTCCCAGGCCTGGGCCGGAGCCAATGATCGCGTACGGCTCGCCATCATCGGAGTCGGCTCACGCGGATCGGCGCATATCAAGGAGATCCTTCCTGTTGCCAACGTCGAGATCGGCGCCGTGGTGGATGTGGACGGCCGGCGCACGGAAGCCGCCGCCTCCACCATCTTTCAGAAAACAGGCAAGCGCCCCAAGATCGAAACCGACATGCGCCGCGTCTTCGAGGACAAATCCATTGACGCGGTAACCATCGCCACCACCAACCACTGGCACACGCTCACAGCCGTCTGGGCCATGCAGGCCGGCAAGGATGTGTATGTGGAAAAGCCCGTCTCGCATAACATCTTCGAGGGCATCAAGCTGGTGGAATGCGCGCGCAAATACAACCGCATCGCCTGCGGCGGTACGCAGCGCCGCTGGTGGGGCCGCTGGCGCAAAGCCGTGGAGATGATCCACAACGGCGCCATCGGCGACATCTACCAGTCGAACTTCTTCTTCCCCGGACATCGCGATTCCATCGGATTCAAGGAGCCCAAGGAACCGCCCGCATGGCTCAACTGGGACCTCTGGGTGGGACCCGCCCCCATGCAGCCTTACCACGAGAACCTCGTCCACTATAACTGGCACTGGTTCTGGGATTTCGGAAACGGCGAACTCGGCAACAACGGCATCCACCTGCTCGACGTTTGCCGCTGGGCCATGGGCAAGCGGCTTCCGGTGCGGGTCCAGTGCACCGGCGGCCGCTTCGGCTACAAGGACCAGGCGCAGACGCCCAACACGCAGAACGTCACCTGGGTCTATGAAGATGGCTCGATGATGGTGGGCCAGCTCCGCGGGCTCTACACCGCCGAGCCCATGTCCTGGGACTTCTTCGGCTCCAAAGGCCACATGCACATGATGGCCGACGGCCGCTTCCAGATCACCATGGGCCGGAACAAGTCGCCGGAACCCGAGCCCGAGTGTCCGCCGAACCTCTCCCACTTCGGAAACTTCGCCGACGCCATTCGCGCCCGCGATCCCAAACTGCTGCATGCCGAAATCGAGGAAACCGCCCTCTCGACGGCCCATTGCCACCTTGGCAACATCGCTTACCGCCTCAACCGCGAGTTGCGCTTCGATCCCGCGCGGATGCAATTCCGCAACGATGCCGAAGCCGACAAGATGATCACACGCGACTACCGCAAACCCTACGTGGTGCCCGAGCAAGTCTAAGGCTGCGCGCTACCACCCGTCCGGAGTCTATACCGCGCTCCTCGTCAAGCGGTTCATAGCCGTACAGCGGGACTTCGCTCTCGAAGGTTTCGTCGTTCTTTCGGCGAATCACCTGCACCGAACAACGGGCGCGCCTCACCACCGAGAGAGTCACACTGCCTGCGCGCTCGCACCCATGGTCATTGCCGTTAGCGCCAAGAATGATCCAATCGGCATGCCACCGGTCTGCCTCGGCGAGGATGGCGCTGCCCGCATTGCCTGCACGCATTCCCACCTCCGTGACAATTCCTGCTTCGCCCAGGATATCCACCGCCTCGGCCATCAAGTCCATGACCTCGCTCGGGATGCTTCCTGCGACATCTTCGTAGGCGGAGAACAAGCGTACAACGGTGCCTGCCGGCCACACTCCCTCCGCCACGGATTGCACCGCTGCGGCCGAGCCCGCAGATCCATCAATGGCCAACAATACTCTGGGATGGCAATGGTCATTACTCAGTTCCATGTGCTCCTTTGCCTGAAGCATCGTCCCCCGTACCGGCGAGATGAAGGGATTCGAGCAGGAATCATGCCAAAGAGCCAAGGCGCATGATGTGAACCAGTTGCGGCAAGGGGAACTGCTTGCAGACCCGCAAGAGGGCGTGGATGGCGGTAATTCTTACGCGCTGCTTGCCTGCCGTCCGAAGCCGGCTCAACTGGTTGAAGACACTTCTGATTTGGGCAAATGGGGAGCGGCCGGGCACGGCAAAACTTACCATTTCCTGTTCAATTGTCATGAATTTTACGCATCGCGAGTGGCGTTCCGGCTAAGTTGCTGGAGGGAATGGGCTGATTCCCGCTCGCCGGGCCGGGTCGGCGATGCCGCGCGGGCAGTGGCCCGGTCCGTGCACTGCGGGCTTCCTGGAGGTGCTACGAAGTGCTGAAACTCGCTTCCGCTGTTCTTTTCTGCGGCCTGCTTCATGGGCTTCCGGCCGCAGTGGCAGTCGCTTTCCCCGCGCAGGCTGCTCCTTCTCCCCTCAAGAGCTATACCGGCGCCCTGGTGGGGGCTGATTGCAATCCCTCATCGAAGTCCGCAGCCTGTCAGGTCTCATCCACCACGGTCCGGTTCGGCATCCTTCTGGGCGACAAGGTCTATGTCTTTGATGCGGCAGGCAATGCCATGGCGCAAAAGGAACTGAGGGCAACTGCCAAGGCCGGCAAGTTATCCGTTACCGTCAACGGCCAAGTGAAGGGCGTCATACTCGAGGTGGATAGCCTACAGATCTATTGAACGCTTTGCGGCTCTGCAGAGGCCATGGCGTGGAGGACAGGAACGGAAAGACAGGAACGGAAACGTGCCATCGGAGGTACGTTCTGCTAAACTGGGAGTTCGCCATGGCCAGGTAGCTCAGTTGGTAGAGCGCAGCCCTGAAAAGGCTGGCGTCGGCGGTTCGATTCCGTCCCTGGCCACCATTCCTTCAAACCTTTTCCAAGAACAGGCTCGACTTTCGCCTGAATCGCCGGTCCCACGTTCCCTGCAAACCGCGATGCGGCGTCGCGGGGGCGGCAGCCAGGCAGGCGGCGCGCTGCAACGAACCACACGGGACTGGACTGCGGAGTGAAGAAGCGCCGCCATTCCGTAGACCGGGAAATCGACAACAAGAACCGCCGATTGGCCAAAGCCCTGGGGAACCCAAGCTCCGCAGAAGGCGAACGGTTCGAAGATCGACTGCACGAGATCCCGCCGGATGAACATCCAAGCGTCGAAATTCCTCTCGGATTGGCTGGTAGTCCAGTATCCGTATGCCAGCACTCCAGCGTGGCGTAGCGTATGCGCCAGCGCGAAGACGGGCGGGAACCATCGAGTCGTCAGAATTCGCCGGATCACCAACCGGGGCGGCAGGCAGGCGGCGCCGTTCAGGGCCAAAACCGCTTCGGCGGCTCCCCGCACGCCAGGTTCGCGCCGCGCTCGAGCACGATCTTCTTCACCTCGGCCGGGTCGCACTCGCGCGGCTGGCACTTCTTCTTCACGCTGAGCGCGGCGGCGATTCCCGCCGCCTGCCCCATCATCGACCCGCTGGTGGACACGCGGGCCGACGACAGCGCCAGTTGATCCGCCGAAAAGCACCGCCCGGCCATCAGGAGGTTCTTCCCGTCGCGGGCGATCAGGCTGCGCAGCGGAATCTGGTACGGCGGCACCTTCAACTGATCGGTGGGCAGCAGGTAGGTCCGCTTCTCCTCGTCCACCGTGTGCGCGTCAAGGTAGAAAGTCCCGCGGGCCACGCCGTCGTCGAAGACGCGTCCGGCGCGCAGATCGTCCACTTTCAAAATGTAATCGCCCACGATGCGGCAGCCTTCGCGGATGACGATGATGGGCGAGCAGTGGTCGAGCAACCACGGCCGCTTCTCCACCGCCTGGAAATAGTGGAGGATTTCCAGCATGCGGCGCCGGGCGCGGATCTCGGCGGCGGTCAGCCCTTCGGTCGAGGTCGAGTCGAACATCGGGATCTTCAGCTTGATCGCGTTGCTGCGCGGGCCGTCGGGCCAGATGCTGACCATGGGCAGCTCGTCCTTGGCGCGCACCGGCTGGAACCACCCGGCGGGGAGTTGGACGGCGGCGTCCCGCTCCTCGACGTGGCGCACGAAGTACATCAGCGACATCGGGAGTTGGAGTCCGTCCTTCACGCGGCCCTTGTGGGTGGCGAAACCGGCCAGGCGCGCCACGTCCCCGTCGCCGGTGCAGTCGATGAACTGCCTGGCGCGGATCGCCTCGAGTCCCGACTTGCCCGCCACCAGGCACTCGGTGATGACGCCCTTCGAGACATTCACGTCCGCCAGCCGGGTGTGGAGCAGCAGCTTCACTTTCCGCTGGAGGAGCATTTCCTGGAGGATAATGGCGAGGATCTCGTAGTGGAACACGCTCTCGGGGGAGTTGGGATCCTCGGGTTTCCGGCGGTGGATAGCCTTGAATTCCCGCAGCGTGCGCAGAATAGCGTCGAATACTTCGCCCACGCCGTCGGGATCGCCGCAGAAGTTGGCGACGCCGCCGGTGGTGAGCACGCCGCCGGTAATGGCGAACCGCTCGACCAGGATGACGCTCGCGCCGGAGCGGGCCGCCGCGCAGGCGGCCGAAACGCCGGCGATGCCGCCGCCCAACACGGCGATGTCGGCTTCATAGCGGACCGGCACGCGCCGGTTCCAGGCGACGTATGGCGGTTGCGGGGCCATGGCTCCCGCCGAGCCTACAGCCGCCGCGGCCGGAGCGGCGGCCGCTTTCTTGAGCAGGGACCTTCTGGACGTTTTCATGAATCCTCTCCCTGGCGCCAGTGACGCCGTTATGATTGTGGAGGATCAGCCGGTCGCGGCGCAACGCCGGACTCGGCGCCCGCGGCGGAAGGGCGGTAAAATCTCCTTAGGCCGGAAAGAAGTACCGGCAGGAAACGCCACATGGGCACGTTTCGACCGCCATCGGCGGAGGATGCCGTTCTGGGGGAAGTTGTCCGCAGACTGGTGGATGCATACCGCCCGTTGAAGATCTACCTGTTCGGCTCGGCGGCGCGCGGGGACGCCGGGCCGGACAGCGACTACGACTTCCTGGTGGTTGTTCCGGATGACGCGCCGCGCCGGCGTCTCGATCCGCGAACCGGGTATGAGGCCCTGAGCGGGTTGGGTATTGCGAAGGACGTCCTGGTCTGGCTGAACGGGGATTTCACGGACCGGCTCCATTTGAAGGCCTCTTTGCCCTCAACTGTCGTGAGGGAAGGGAAGCTCCTCTATGGCCGCTGACGCTCGACGCATCCAGGACGTGAAGTCCTGGCTCAGCTTCCCGGCGTGCGCAGTCTCAGCGCCTACGCTTCCCGGTTCCGGTATCCAGGGGCGCCATACCGGCCGGATGCCGCGGAGGCAGCAGCGGCAATCGAATCGGCGCGCCGGGCCGTGCAAGCTGTCCTCGACCGCCTTCCGCCAGAGGCGCATCCATGATCGTCAGGCGTGGAGACTGGCCCGAATCGTGCTGCGGTTCGCCGCTGAGGAAAGGGCGAGAGTAGTAAGGTCTGAGCCGGAGTGTGAGCAATAGGGGATTTTTCCGCTCCTAATTGTCGCCATTCTCTGCTAAACTCGTTCGCAGTTCCCCACTAGTACCAAGGAAGGAGAGGTTTCCCTATGCAGGGCGTAACGGGGTGCAGTGTACTCCTGCTGGCGCTGGCCGCGCCGGTCCTGGGGCAGACTGTCGTTGTGTCGGTGACGCCGGAGACGGCCACGCTCCGGGGTGGCGCGTCGCGGACTTTTTACGCGTCGGTCTCGGGCACGACCAACCGCGCGGTGGCCTGGAGCGTGAACGGGGTGGCGGGAGGCAACGCCACCGTCGGAACCATCGATAGCAACGGGGTCTACCGCGCCCCGGCGATGGCCCCGACGCCGAACATCGTGGTGGTCCGGGCGGTGAGCCTGGCGGCGGCCACGGCGGCGGACACTGCCAACGCTACGGTACTGAACCCCGAGCCGGTGTTGACCGGCATGACGCCCTCGGCGGTGAACGTGGGAGCGTGGACCGTCACCTTGACGGGCCGGGGCTTTATCCCCACGTCGGTGGCGCGGATCAACGACGCGCCGGCCCAGACCACCTACGTCTCCGCCACCGAGCTGCGGGTGAGCGGCAACAGCACGCAATCGCCCGACAAGGTCTGTATCACGGTGGCGAATCCCAATCCAGGCGCGGCGGTCTCGAACTACAAAGAGCTGAACATCATGCCGCCGATGAGTATCTCGTTACGTCCGGAGACCTCGACGGTACGCGTGGGCGAAACGCGGCAGTTCTACGCGAGCGTGCAGAATGCGGTCAACCGCACCGTCAAGTGGTATGTGAACGGGGTGGAGGGCGGCAACGTGCAAGCCGGCACGATCAGCGCGGCGGGGCTTTACACGCCGCCCGCGGTCGTGCCCGGGGCGGGAGGCCCCCTACCGGCGCCCACAGCGGCGGCGGGGAGCTCCCCCACGACTTTCGTGCGAGGACCGAACACCATCGACATCAAGGTGGTCAGCGTGGCCAATCCGCAGTTGAGCGCCACGGCCATGACCAATGTCCTGAACCCGCGGCCGGAGTTGACCGGCCTCGTCCCGGCGACGCTCCCCTTGGGCCAGGGCAAAATGCTGGTGACCGGGAACGGCTTCCTTCCCACGTCGCGGGTGCGGATGGGGGGGCGCGAGTTTGCGGTGCAGTACATCTCGCCCAATCAACTGCTGGCGTCGGGGAACATCGAGGCGGCGGTGGGCGGCATGGCCACGGTCACGGTGTGGAACCCCGACCCCGGCGCGGTGGCGTCGAACGCCCGTGTGGTGCAGGTGGGTCCGGCGCGCCAGGTGATGACCGCGGAGGCGGCCTCGCGCTTCCTGCGGATGGCGGCCTGGGGCGGCTCGCCGAAACTGGTGGCGCGTCTACAGGAGACCGGCAAGGAAGCATGGATCGAGGAGCAGTTCAACGCGCCGGTGTCCACGTATCCGGACGCGCCGGAGGACATGTCGAGCTCGACGCCGCTTCAGCAGCGGTTCGTCTACAACGCCTTCCACGGCGAGGATCAACTGCGGCAGCGCGTGGCCTTCGCCCTGAGCCAGATCTTCGTGGTGTCGGGGACCAAGACCGGCTCGATCCACCAGTTGCTGCCCTACATGCGCATGCTGCATCAGGGCGCGTTCGGCAACTACCTGGACCTGCTGCGCAACGTGACGCTCCACCCCACCATGGGACGTTTCCTCGACATGGTGAACAATGAGCCGCCGGATACGCGGCGGAACATCCTGCCGAACGAGAACTACGCCCGCGAGGTGTTGCAGCTCTTCTCGATCGGGCTCGCCACGCTGAATCCGGATGGCACGCCCGTGCCCGGCGCACCGCCGCCGTACGACGAGGAGACGGTGAAGCAGTTCACGCTAGCGTTCACCGGCTGGACGTACCCGACCAAGCCGGGGGCGACGCCGCGCTGGCGCAACCCGTCTTATTACTACGGGCCAATGGAGGCGTGGGACGACCGGCACGACAAGTCGACCAAGCGGCTGTTGAACGGTCTGGTGACGCCGCAGGGGCGGACGGCGCGCGAGGACATGGACCTCGCGCTCCAGAACATCTTCCAGCATCCGAACGTGGGGCCGTTCATCGCTCTGCGGCTGATCCAGCGGCTGACCACGTCGAGCCCCAGCCCGGCTTACGTCGGACGGGTGGCCGCGCGGTTCAATGGCAACGGCGGCGTCCGCGGCGACCTGCGCGCCGTGGTGCGGCAGATCCTGCTCGATCCGGAGGCGGGCATATCCGGCGGCAATCAGGGCAAGCTGAGCGAGCCGGTGCTGTTCACCATCGCGCTGCTCAAGAACCTGGGCGGCACGGTGACCGAAGCCAGCCGCCTGCACGACCAGGCCACCAACATGGGACAGCGGTTGTTCTACGCGCCCAGCGTGTTCAACTACTTCTCGCCCGGCTACCGGATTCCGGGCACGCCATTCGTGGCTCCGGAGTTTCAGATCACCACCCCCAGCGTCGCCATGGTGCGGGCGAACTTCGCCTACAATCTGACCCGCGGCGCGTTGGGCAGCGCGATTCAGCTCGACCTGACGGAGTTCGAGCGGCTGGCCGAGACCGGCGTTCTGCTCGAGGTGCTGAACCGCGCGCTGCTCGACGGCACGATGAGCGCGCAGGTCCGGCAGACGATTCAGACGGCGATGGACGCGGCCACGGACCTGCGCACCAAGTCGCGCAACGCGTTGTTCCTGGTGGGGAGTTCTTCCCAACACCAGGTGCTGCACTAAGCCGGAAGCGAGGAAAGGAGACAAGCCATGAAGAACGTGACGCGACGGGAACTGCTGCGGGTGGGATGCTGCTCGCTGTCGAGACTGGCGTTGGGCGGGAGCCTCGCCCGGCTGGGGCTGATGAACGCCTATGCGCAAACGGCGCCGGACTACAAGGCGCTGGTCTGTGTCTTTCTGTTCGGCGGCAACGACGCCAACAACATGGTGGTGCCGCTCGCGCCGGCGGCCTACGCGGCCTATCAGGGAGTGCGCCAGACGGTGGCGCTTCCGCAGGCCACGCTGCTCCCCGCGCCGGCGGTGAACGGCACGCTCTACGGGCTGCATCCGCGGTTCGTGGACATCCACCCGCTGTGGGCGCAGCGGAGACTGGCGGCGGTGCTGAACGTCGGCATGCTGGTGCGTCCGCTGACGCGCGATGAATACCGCCGCAACGCGGCTCCGGTGCCGGGCAACCTCTATTCGCATTCGGACCAGCAGCAGCAATGGCAGAACGCCTCGCCGCTGACGAATCCGGGCACGGGCTGGGCGGGTCGCGCGTCGGATCTGCTGACGGCGCAGGGCGTCAACGGCGCGTCGGCGTTTCCGCTGGGGGTGTCGGTGGCGGGCGGCTCGCTGTTATTGAACGGCCAGACGACCAAGCCGGCCACGGTGATTCCCGGCACGAACGGCGGGTTGCAGGGATCGAATCCGGACAATCCGGCGATGGTGGCGCGCGACAAGGCGCTGGCCGATCTGCTGACGTTCGACACCGGCTTCTCGCTGGTGCAGTCGCTGAGCAACTCGACCCGGGAAGGGCTGCGGATCGCGTCGATTCTGAACGGCACGGCACAGACCACGCCGCTGACGACGCAGTTCCCGCAGACGGGGCTGGGCCAGCAGTTGGCGCAGGTGGCGCGGGTGATCCAGATGCGCAACGCACTCGGGATGCGGCGGCAGATCTTCTTCGTGTCGGCGGGCGGCTACGACACGCACACCAACCAGTTGCCGGACCAGGACAACCTGTTCCTGCAACTGAGCCAGGCGATGGCGGCCTTCTACAACGCCACCGGCGAGATGGGCGTGGCGACAAATGTGACCACGTTCCTCGAGAGCGAGTTCGGGCGCACGTTCCAGCCGAGCGGGGGCGTGGCCGCGGGCACGGATCACGCCTGGGGCAGCCACATGCTGGTGATGGGCGGCGCGGTGCGCGGCGACGTTTACGGCACAATGCCGACGCTGGCGCTCGGCGGGCCGGACGACGCGGGCAGCCGGGGGGCATGGATTCCGACGCTGTCGCTCGACCAGTATGGAGCGACGCTGGCCGCGTGGTTCGGGGTGCGTCCGGAGAACATGGCGGCGGTATTTCCGAACTTGGGGAACTTCGCGGTGAAGAACATCGGGTTTGTGGCGTAGGGGAGCGGCGGGCGGTGGGGCGATCCCAACCGGGTTGCGCCTCCACCCAGGCGCGGCACGGAATCACGATTGAGTTCGCGTGCGTTCTTGGGCCGCATCCCTCGGCCAGAACTGGAGCCCGGCGCCCGTGGCCGGCGATTCGGCCCCCAGGAGAGCAGAACGGCGGACGACTGGTCCTACGCGGCGTGCCGCCAGGAGTACCGATGGTGCAGTCTGTCCGGGCGGCTGGCCTGGGGGCGCCCTCGGGGATCGGCGGCCACTTCCCCCAATGTGAAACATCGCTCTGCGCTGCGATCGGGTTTTGGCTACCCACCGGGGTGGACGGGATTCGTCAGTAGGAGCGGGCGCCCGAGCTTCAGACAGGGCAACCGCAAGGCCGGACCATCAACCCCATGCCGGCGATCTTGGGTCGTCCGCCTCGTATCGCGGCATCCCGGTCGATCAGGGTCCCGATTTCCACACCTGACGCCATGGCTTCAGTGTACCTCGGCAGGGCCATCGGGAATGGTCGAGGATGAGCTGCTCTTCGACGGGGTTGGCGGGCGGGAAGTGGTCGAGGAAGGACTGCCGGAGGCTGGCGAGGAGGGCGGGGGACTCGCTGTGGAGGAGGATGGCCTGGGTTTTGGGGCCGGTGGAATGCTGGGCATTTCTGCGATTTGACTCGATTTTACGTGAAGAAGTGGGCATAATAGGGCCGCCTTTCCGGTACCAAGATAGGGCGGCGGTGTGGGGAAGGCGCAGGCGGGGCGCCGCAATGCGTTGAATGTGCGGGAAATAGAGGTCCGGGCGGGGCGTGAATGAGAAGTTGCACCACTGGGTTCGTGCGCGACAGGATCCTTCGGGAGGCGAGGCCGCTGTGAAGGATGACTGTCTGTACCTCCAGTCTACGTACCGATACGCGATCCTGGACCGCGATTCCGAATTCGATGCTGACGTGATTGCGTTTCTGAAGGCGGCAGACCTGAAACTCAAGCGGGCAAGTGTCCGGGCGCCTTGGCCGGCCGTCAGCCATCCAGCTTTGGTGAAGTGCGCAGTCACTAGCGTCCGGCTATAAGTCCCACAGATTCAACTGGTTAGAAATTGCCGCCGATTTTTCTTGGGACTGCACCTCGCCGAAGGCCTGCAGAATGGGCACTTGCTCGAAGAGCGTCAGGCTCAGGACCTGTAGGATTTCGTGAAGACTGGCCGGCAGGGCCAGCCGCTTCTTCACGATGGCCACAAGGACGTAGACGGCCACCGCAATCCAGATCTGAGTTTTGACCGCATTCTCGCTATAGCCGTAAAACGCCTTGATTCTAAGGTTCGTCTTAACCCATTTGAAAAAGAGTTCCACCGCCCAGCGTGACTTGTAGAGCAGGCAAATGGTGAGCGCGGGCAGATCGAAGCTGTTGGTGATGAACTTGAGGTGACGGTCCTTGTCGTCCTTGTCGGTGTCGTAGAAGTGAATCCGGCGCAGCGGGTCGGGGTAATTCTTGCTCGATGCCGTTGAGGCCAGCACGACGGTGTGATCGGAACGAAGGCCGGTGGATCGATCGACCTCGTGAGAATAGCGGCGACGAAACCTGACGCCGCGCTTGGCGCGGGTGACGAAGAAGGCGCCGGCGCAGTGGAAGACGTGGAGACGGGCGAAGTCGACGTAGGCGCGGTCCATGACATAGAACGCGGCGGGCTCGGGCACGATCACGTCGAGGACGTTAACGTCGTGCCGTTTGCCGTCGGAAACCTCGATAAACGTGGGGATCGGGCCACGTACGTCGAGCAGGGTGTGCATCTTGATGGCCGCCTTGCGGGCGCGAAACCGCGCCCAGGGAAACACCGACAGGCAGAGATCGATGGTGGTCGAGTCGAGCGCGTAGACCGTATTGTCGAGTTCGAAGCCGAGCGGTTCGTCGGCGTACATCGGGCGGGCGATGTGGATGAGCACTTGCGCGAGGTCGGCGTAGATGCGCCAATCGTGCGCCTCGTTGGCGTCGGCGAGCGTGGAGCGCGAGACTTTGCCGCGGAAGCCCATGTGGTAGAGCTTGCTCTGCACCGAGCGCAGGCAGGCTTCGATGTCGCGGAGGCTC
>JADLBD010000006.1 GCA_020847975.1 Bryobacterales bacterium
TCATTCGCTGCTGGAGCGCCTCCGCCCACCCCAGATCCCGGTAGGACTCCGATTCGAGAATCTTGTGGTAGCGGGCAATTGCCTCGCTTAACTGCGTCATAGACTTGGACTTGAATGAAGTTTCTTCCATTTCAGTATGACACATTGCTCCAAATCCGGCCACGTGAGCAAGGGGAAAATTTCGCGTAAGCCTTTGGTTTCCCATGGGTTGTCGCTCATCAAGTCTGCCGGCAGCAGAGTGCGGAAAGCGCCACACAGTGTGCAAAAATTACAACTGGCCAATGTGAATGTAGCCAGCCTTACCCTTCATCTGCCACGGATGAATCCATCATCAGTTCGCTGGCCGCCGCAGTCGAGAGCCGCGACCGGGTGGAGCCGGCAGCGATCGCCCTCCAACACCATAGCGGCAAAGTATAGTTTCGCAACCTCAAACTACGCGAACTTTCGCCGTCCGGGAGATAGCTTCCTGACCTCTAGTATCATGTTCTCTTCATGGCTTTCCGTGTAAATGGCGAACTTGTGACGGATGAGGCGGTGCGCGAGGAGGCGCGGATCATCCGCCCACGCATGCTCGAAGAGATGTCGGGGGAAGACCCTGTGGAACTGGAAGCGCGAGTTCGCCAGTGGGCTCGCGAAAACATCATCGAGCGCCTGGTTCTGCGGCAGGAAGCCCTTCGCGATCCGGAACCAATCCCTGAAGACATTGTGGAACAGCGGCTGAGGGAAGTCCGCACCCAGTCTCCCGGCGAATCCGGATGCGTAGCCCCAGTCAACGACGACGAGTTGCGCCGCGAACTCGAGATGCGCTTCCGCGTCGAGCGCCTGCTGGCCAAGGTTTCGGAAAAGGTGACCCCTCCCAAGAGCAAGGAAATCTCCGACCATTACAAGAAGAACCGCGAGCAGTTTCAGACGCCGGAAATGATTCACGCCGCCCATATCGTCAAGAACGTGGACGAATCCACCGGTGAAGCGGCGGCTCGCGCGGCGATTGAAGAAGCCGAGCGTGAGCTCGAGGCCGGCGCCGTATTCGAAGATCTGGCAGACCGGGTTTCCGATTGTCCGGGCAGCGGCGGCGATCTCGGCTTCTTCCCTCGAGGGCAGATGGTGGAAGAGTTCGAAGACGTCGTCTTCTCCCTCGACGCCGGCAAGCGCAGCGGCATTTTCCGTTCTCCTTTCGGCTTCCACATCGCCAGGGTGATCGCCCGGAAACCCGAGGGCATGCGCGGTCTCGACGAGGTTAGAGACCAGATTTCGCGGATGCTCCTCGAACAAAAACGGCAGCGCGCCGTCGAGCAGTTCTTGGACAGGTTGATGAGTAGTGCTAAGGTCGAAGAAGGGGCATGAAGCCGGAATTTCAACTGTTCGCTGGACTGGGACGGCCTCACCCCTGCTGTGTCCCCAGCCGTGACCGGGCCGAAGTTCTGGTCCAATCCCGCTCGGCTTCGGAACAACGTCCCATCATCCGCTCCGGTTCAGCCATGGACATGGTGAAACTGGATGGCGGGCGCTTCTTCATGGGCACCGAGGACAAAGAGGGATTTCCAGCCGATGGCGAGGGGCCTGTTCGCGAAGTGACCCTCGCCCCGTTCCTCATCGACAAGTACCCCGTCACCAACCAGCAGTTCTCAGAATTTGTCCAGGCCGCCGGCTATCGCAGCGAGGCGGAAGTGTTCGGCTGGTCGTTCGTGTTCCAAGGCCACATTCCACGCGAGCGCTACGAGCAGTTGGTGGACCGCACCGCGCCCGGCGTCCGCTGGTGGTGCAAGGTGAAAGGAGCCTGCTGGAAACATCCGGAAGGCCCGGATTCTTCCATTGACGGGCGCCTGCATCACCCTGTGGTACACATGTCCTGGAATGACGCCGCCGCCTACGCTGCCTGGGCCGGTAAGCGGCTGCCTACCGAGGCCGAATGGGAGTATGCGGCTCGCGGCGGGCTCGAACAGAAAACCTTTCCCTGGGGCGATGAACTCACCCCTGGCGGCCGTCATCTCTGCAACATCTGGCAGGGCGAGTTCCCCGATATCGACCTTGCCGAGGACGGCTACTCCGCTCCCTGTCCGGCGGATGCCTTCCAGCCCAACGGCTATGGTCTCTACACCATCACCGGCAATGCGTGGGAGTGGTGTAACGACTGGTTTGATCCCGCCTACCACATCACCGCCACTCGCGCCAATCCCGTGGGTCCTCCGCATGGCAGACAGCGCCTGATGAAGGGCGGCTCCTATCTCTGCCACCGCTCCTACTGCAACCGCTACCGCGTTGCCGCGCGTACTTCCAATACGCCCGACAGCGCCACCACAAACATCAGCTTCCGCTGCGTGCGGGATGTGTAGAGGCGCCTATGAGCCGAAAAGGAAATATCGCCGGACTCGCCGTTCTGTTCGCCATCGCCGCCCTGGCCGCATATGCCGGGTGGCGCATGCGGTCGAGCAATGCGGACGGATGCGAACTCTGTGCCCGTCCGCTGCATGAGAGAAGCAAGGTGATCGGACTGCTCGACGGGAAGAAGAAAACGTTCTGCTGCCCCGCCTGCGCACTCACCGCACACCGCCAGTTGCGGGAAAAAGTCCGGATTCTCCAGTTGACCGACTACGCCACGGACACGCCCCTCGACCCCGCTGCCGCCTTCATCGTGAAGGGGAGCAACGTCAACCACTGCCTTCACGACCACGTTCTGCTCGATCGCGATCACCAGCCGAGTTCCATGGATTTCGATCGCTGCTCGCCCAGCCTCATCGCCTTTCGAAACGAGCGTGACGCCGTTGAGTTCATCCGCAGCCACGGCGGCCGTCTCGAGCGATTCACGGACGTTGCCGCGGCCTATCAGAAGTGATTCATGCAGCCCTGGGAGCGCAGTACGAAGCGCAAGCTGCCGGGCGGGTGGGCCGATCCCTCCAACCTCCCGCAAGGCCCCAATGGGCGGGCGCTTTGCAGATGGTGCCGGTTGGAGGTCCCCAAGGGACGCCGCACGTTCTGTTCGGACTGGTGCGTCCGGGAGTGGAAAATCCGTTCGGACGCCGGCTATCTGCGAAGCATGGTCTTCGAACGTGACCGCGGCGTCTGCGCCGTCTGCGCATTGGACACAATCGAGGCGTTCCGCCAGTTGAAGCGGTCGCGAGGGGAACGCCGCAAGGCTCTGCTGCGGCACTGGGGCCTGGCGCGGCTCCATCGCTCCTCTCTCTGGGATGCCGACCACATCCTTCCGGTCGCCGAGGGTGGCGGCGAATGCGACCTCGAGAATATTCGCACCCTTTGCCTGCGCTGCCACCGACAGTCCACACTCGACCTCCGTGCGCGCCTGGCCGGAAAAGTATACTCAGGGTGATGACCCGGCGCGTCTTCCTCTCTTCCCCTATTGCTTTAGCCCCACTCGCCTCCCCGGCTGGCCGCCAGTGGCCGCTTGGCATCAATACCTACTGCCTGCGCTTCCAACGTTGGACCGACCGGCGGCTCTTTGGGTATTGCGCGGATCACAAACTGGATGCCATCTTTCTTCAGGATTCGCTCGACGCCGGCGTGATGGATCCGAAGCATTGGGCTGAGGCTCGGGCCTGGTCAAAAGACATGGGCCTCCACTTGGAAACAGGCGGCGGCGCGATTCTGCCCAAGACAGCCGCGGACTATCCAAACATCATCGCGACACTGCGGAAGAACATCGAGCGCGCCGCCGCCATGGGCTCTCCCATCGTGCGCGCCCTCCTCGCCAGTGACCGCTACAGCCTGCCCGAAGGTTCCGTCGAGCGCCACATCGAGACGGCGGTGAAGATTCTCCGTGAAGTGCGCAGCCAGGTGATGGATGCCGGACTGAAAATCGGCATCGAGAACCACAAGGAACTCCAGGCGTGGGAAACGCGCCGGCTCATCGAAACCGCTGGCAAAGAGTTCGTCGGATCGTATCTCGATACGGGAAATCCGGTCTTTGTAGCTGAAGATCCCCTTACCACGGTCGAGGAACTCGGGCCCTACGCCGTGACCTTCCACCTCCGCGATTCGGTGGTCTACGAACACCCGAATGGGATTGCCGTGCAGTGGGTTCCTTTGGGTGAGGGCACCGTCGATTTCAAAGCCCTCGTTGCCCGGGCCTCCCAGATCCTACCTCCCGTTTCCATCTACTGCAAACCGATTACGGCCCGTCCTCCCGTGGTCATCCCGGTTTATTCCGCCGAATTCTGGAACAAATGGTTCCCCCGCGCCCGCTCACGCGACCTCGCCCGCTTCCTCGCCCTCGCCAAACGCGGCCGCCCCTACGATAAACCGCACCTCACCGCCGACGTGCCCGGTCTGCGCGAGCGCTACTTGGCAGCGCTCCAGGCGCAGCAGATGGATCACATGGAGCGCAGTCTCGATTACTGCAAACGCGTCCTCGACCTCGGTGTCCGCTCGAGGAAGAGCTAATTCCCCCGCCTGACTCCCAGTTCCTCCAGTCCACGCTCCATCTCCGCCAGGTGCTGTTCCTCGGCTTCATCCACGGGATGAAAAAATCCGAGGCGGTGAAAAATCTTCACCTTCAGCACGACCTCCGCGCGCCCGGGGCGCCGCGGATCAATGTAGAGCGATGGATCGTAAGGCTCCACCTCATACCGTGTGGATCCGTCCTCGCGTGGGAGGACAGATTCAGCAATCTTCCGCAGGTCCTCGAACGTCTCCATGGATTCACGGTCGCCGGGGGAGAGATGGACTGAACCGTGGTCGCGGATTCCATATAGCTCGACACTGAACCCGACCGCGATCTTCTTCCCGTCCACGTAGTGGTACTCGGGCCACCTCTCGTAGCGAACACCGTGGAGCGCCACGAGTTCCCGCAGTTGATCCTGCTGCATCTGAACCCGTTCCTTCTTCCACAGTAACTCCAAGTCCATTATGAGGACTTGATCTCGGTCCAGATCCGGTCGCGCAGCCGCTGCGCTTTCGCGCTCAAGGGTTGAAACCACTCCCCGCGCGCCAGCGTTTCTTCCGGCGGATACAGTACATCGTTATTCCGCATCCCCGCCGGCAAAAGCGTCCGGGCCGAGGCGTTGCATGTGCTTTCCAGTTTCGTGAGCGCGATCCGGGCCGCCACCTCAGGCCGCATCAGGTAGTCGATGAAGTCGTGCGCCAGTTGGGTTCGCTTCGATTCCCGGAGAATGGCAATATTGTCCGCATAGAGCGGATAGCCCTCCCGCGGATAGACGAATCGCAATTTGCCCCCTGCTGTCTCCATGGCTCGCATCGCCGTGGAGCGCCACACTTGAGCCGCCAGAAGCTCTCCCGCCACCAGTTGATCCCGTACAATCTCGTTCACATAGGCTCGCAGCATCGGCTTCTGCCGTTCTGCTTCCGCCTCCGCTTGCGCGAGTTGCGACGGATCTTCCGAATTCAGTCCGTAGCCGAGCTTTTTGAGGCAAGCCCCGATCACCTCGGCCGGATCATCGAGCATCGTAATCCTGCCGCGGAATCCCGGCTCCCACAGGTCGGCCCATGCTCCAGCAGCGGGATCGAGAGTGCTCTGGTGGAGAATCCCCGTGGCGCCCCACATATACGGTATCGCGTACCGCAACCCCTCATCCCAAGGCGGCGACTGGAAGCGCCCGTCCAGAACTCCGATGCGCCGCAGACGTGAATGATCGAGCGGAGCCAGCAGTCCCATTTCCACCATCGGCCGGATGAAATAGTTGGTGGGAAACACCACGTCCCATCCCGAATTCCCGCTCATCACCCGCGCCAGCATCTCCTCGGCGCTTTCAAATACCCCGTAGCGGACCTTCACTCCGAACTCATGCTCGAAGTTCGGAATCGTCTCCGGAGCCACGTACTCCGACCAATTGAGCACGTTCAGCCGTCTGCCGGCCGGGCGCGAGCACCCCGCAATACCGGGAAGCGAGAGCAGAAACACGCGCCGGTTCACCGCTCCTCCTCGCTTCTCTCGAGCCGGTTGCTCACCAGGATGAGTCCGCCGAGCGCCGCCACGATGAGCGTCGAAATCGCGTTTACCGACGGATTGAATCCCTTCCGCGCCATCGCGTAGATCACCATCGGCAGTGTTTCGGAATCCACGCCCGCAACCAGGCTTGTAATGACGTAGTCGTCAAATGAAGTAATGAACACCAGTAGCGCGGCCGACACCACCGCCGGAGCCAACTGCGGCAAAGTCACCCTCAGGAAGGCCTGCCACTCCGTAGCGCCCAGGTCCATCGCCGCCTCCTCGAGCGAGTGGTCGAACGCTCGCAGCCGCGCCGACACAACCGTCACCACGTACGCCGTACAGAACATCACGTGGGCCAGGATTACCGTGTGCATCCCGAGCCGTATTGCCAGGTAGCGGAAAATCCACTGGTAGAGCGCCAGTAGAGCGACGCCCATCACAATCTCCGGCGTCACCAGGGAAAGATAAAGCGACGTGGTGATCCATGGGGAGTTCCGTTTCCACAGTCCATAGGCGCATAGCGTTCCGGCAGCCGTGGCCAGCAGCGTGGCGGCCAAGGCGATCAGAAGACTGTTCACCGTGGCTTCCCCGAGCTGCGTATCCGCGAATGCCGCCTTGTACCAGGTGAGCGAAAAGCCTTCCCACCGCGTGAATCGCGAGGAGTTGAAGCTGAACACGGCCAGCACGGCCAGGGGAAGATGAAGAAACCCGTAGGCAGCCACGGCATAGACCGAGAGCCACCGGCTGTTTTTCATAGCAATCCCTCGGATCTCCGGCGCAGCAGTGGGACAAGCATCCCCATCACCACCAGCATGAGAATCAGCGACAGCGCGGCTCCGAAAGGCCAGTCCCGTGCGGTGGTGAACTGGTTCTGCACCAGGTTGCCGATCATGATGGTCTTCCCGCCCCCCAGCAGGTCCGGCGTGAGGTAAGCGCCCAGGCAGGAGATGAACACGAGAATGGAGCCTGCCAGGATTCCTGGTTTCGATAAGGGAACGATCACATGCCGCAGAGTGGCTCCCGGAGTGGCGCCAAGGTCGGCGGAAGCCTCCACCAGTGACTTGTCCAGCCGCTCCAATGTAGCGAAGACCGGCAGCACCATGAATGGCAGATATCCGTACACGAGCCCGAGAATCACCGCGAACGGGGTGTACAGCAGCGGGAGCGGCTCGTGGATCACACCCGAAGCGAGCAGCGCCGAATTGATCAGCCCCGTATCCCGCAGCAGGAACATCCATGCGTATGTCCGCACCAGGAAGCTGGTCCAGAAAGGAACAATCACCAGCGCCAGGTACAGATTCCGGCGCCGCCCGGACCGTGCGATGAACAGCGCCAGCGGGAATCCCAGAATCAGGCAGACCGAGGTCGCGATCACCGCATAGAGCAGAGAGCGCCACAGAATGGCCGCGTACAGCGGATCGGCCAGCCGCAAGTAGTTTTCCCAGGTCAAGGGAGAAAACACGCCGCCATAGGGCCCGCGCGTCAGCAGGCTGTAAGCGAAGATGATGCCGAGAGGAACCAGAAAAAGTCCTCCCAGCAGCGCGCCCGCCGGCGTCAGGCACCAAATCCGGAGGCGATTCATTGGCCTGTCGCCGGGAATTGCATTTCGTCCTCCGCGCGCCACCACAGGTGGACATCCTGCCCTGGGGAAAACAGGTGAGAGTTGCGGGGGACTTCGCAAACCGCACGTGCGTCGCCGTCGAAGGAAACCTCCACGTGATAGCAGGCGCCCAGGAAAGTAGCCGACCGCACCGTGGCCCTGCGCGACTTCGCTTCCGGCGGCGGCGGACCTGTCGATACGCGCGTCGATTCCGGCCGCACCCCAATGCCTTCCATCCAGTTGATCGCTCCCAGGAAGCCGGCGACGAACCGTGTGGCGGGGCGCAGATATATTTCCTGCGGGGCGCCCGTCTGCTCGAGCCGTCCGCCATTCATCACGGCGATGTGATCGGAGAGCGAGAGCGCCTCCTCCTGATCGTGCGTGACCATCAGGAATGTAATCCCCACACTCCGCTGGATGCTCTTCAACTCGGCGCGCACCTGCTTGCGAAGCTGCGGATCGAGCGCCGAAAGAGGTTCGTCAAGCAGCAGCACTTCAGGCGCCAGCACCAGCGACCGCGCCAGGGCTACACGCTGCCGTTCCCCGCCGGAAAGCTGATGAGGATAGCGGGATTCTTTTCCCGCAATCCGCAGCAACTCCAGCACCCTACCCACAGGCTGCTCCATGTGGCGGCCGCCTCGCCGGCGTAAGCCGAACTCGATATTCCCACGAACCGTAAGGTGCGGGAACAGCGCATAGTTCTGGAACACCGTGCTCAGGTTTCGCTCATAGGGACGGAGGTGTTCCATCCGCGACCCGTTCAGAAGGAGTTCGCCGCTGGTGGGCTGCTCGAAGCCTGCAATCAGCCGAAGTGTGGTGGTCTTCCCGCATCCCGACGGTCCCACCAGCGTGAACAGTGCGCCCCGCGGGACCCGGAGGGATACATCATCGACGGCGCGGTGGCCGGGATAGTGCTTCGAGATTCGGCGTAGCTCGAGTACCGCGTCGTCCATCGAATCAGGCGTATTGCGTCAGCTCTGCTCCAAGGTCTCTTGGGCTGTCTTGGAATCTATCAAGCGGAGGCTCCACCGTTCCAGGGTCTCCAGATCCGCCGCCTCAATCTTAAGAGTCAGCTCCGCAGGCAAGGGCCCGAAGCGCTTCTCCAGTTGCCTGGCTAGTATCCCCCTGGCCGAATCGGTCCGCCCCTTGACCATTCCCTGCTCGAGACCTTTCGCTTCTCCCTGGTGGAAGATCTCCGCCAACCACTCGTTCTCCATGATGTCGATTTCGATGGGCATGCGATCAATCTCCTCTTTGACTGCCGGAACCAAGCCTCTCAATCCGGATAGTATCACAAGCTTCGCCAGCCAACTCTGCTTTTTGCGTGGCTCCATTTCGGCGATTCTTCGCAGCAGCTTTGCCAGTGCGGGCCGGTAATCCACCAGCTTTCCCAGCATTCCCAGCAGGTTGTCCTCGAGAAACGGACTCTCCAACAACACAGTCGTATCCACTTCCTGAAGGTTGACAACAGGATACGAGTAGTTCAAACCGGGTTCCGAAATCCCATCCGCTACCCGTACCGGCCCCTTGCCGAGCCACAGCACAATCTGCAACGGGACGCGCCGGTAAGCCTCCCAGATCCGTTGCCGGTAGCCAAGCATGCGATGGCCGAAGAAGATCACTGGCTGAGCCTGCAACTCGAGGTGGACAATCCGATCATCCACCAGTTCAAACAGCAAATCGGGACGCAGGTTCTCCACCTTCGGCAGTTCCGTGGTCAGTACCCGGCTCACCTTCACCTGTTCTCCCACCAGGAGTCGCAACAGCAGTTCGGGCCGGTCGAGCAGCAATTCTTTGATCGTCGTGTCGTAGCGCACCTGCTATTCGAGTGGCGGCAGACACTCGATCCTCTCTGTTGCAGTCACTGGCTGAGCGTGAAGTTCACCTCGATCGGCGCGATCACTTCCACCGGCTCTCCGCTTAACAGCGTCGGCTGATATACCCATTGCCGGACCGCATCCACCGCCGCCGCCACCAGCAAGGGGTGGCCGCTGATCACCTGAAGCTGCATGATGCGCCCCTCCCGGTTGATGATGCCCATCAATTTCACGGTTCCGGAAATGCGCGCCGCCTTGGCCAGTGGCGGATAGACCGGCAGCACACGGTGGACGATCTTTGCCGCCTGCACCCCGCTGCTGGTCCGGATCCGGGCGACCGGCTTCTCAGCAGGCGCCTGCTTCGCAACTCTCGTTTTCTCCGCCGGGGGTGGAGGCGCCTGCGTGACGATGCGTCCAATTATTCCGTTCTCCGGAAGACCTGTTCCTCCCGGCACGCCCTGGCCCGAACTGAGGCTGGGCGCGGAATCATCGGGTAGACTTGCCTCTATGATTCGGCTGATCTTGTCCGGAATATGCGTGTAGGCAAATAACCGGGCGTTCTGGAACATGCTGCGCACCCTCTTCGGCACATCCACCAGCTTCATGGGAGCGGGCGGAGGAGGGGGCGCCGGAGGCGCCATGACTGCCCAGTTCAACCGCACAATCGACGGCCCCCGCACCAGAAACAGCGGCACAACAACCGCGGCGCAGAGCGCCGCCATCTGTACCCCCATCGATGCGGCGAATGTGACGCTTCGCACGGCGCCCTTCGGCCCCGCAAGCAGTGCTTGCTCGAACATGATGTCCTCTCCTTTTTGTTCGTGTCAGTGAACGTTCCGGGGCCCCGGCGTCGTCGCTCTCGAATGGGTTTGACACCGCTTGTCCACGGATGGTTCCCGCCGCCTCTCCTTCCAATGCCGGCGGCCCTGTGCGAGCTTCTAAGGAACACGCGCAAAACGGAGCCCGCCCGCGCCGCGAATCATCGCGTGTTCCTCGTATTTTGGGGGCGCGGGACGTGCCCTTTGCGCTTTTGAGGAAATCCCAGTCGAAGCCACAGCGCGCTCCGCTTCGGCACCGGTGGAACCACTGGCGGTGGCAAAGCTATGCTTCCAATCTGGCAAAACTATGGGTGAAGCGACAGTTTGAAATTAGGTGCTTTGTTTTGGAATGTGGTGGCCAGGGACGGAATCGAACCGCCGACGCCAGCCTTTTCAGCGATGACGGATCAATTAGTTACGGGCAGCGGTCATTGACTCGAAAGGACTTAGGCGTTTGCTGTTTGGACGCAGTTTGGA
>JADLBD010000007.1 GCA_020847975.1 Bryobacterales bacterium
CGGCGCAAATGGCCACGCGAATCTTCAGCGGGGCCGAGAATATGCCCTCCTACCGCGGGGAGCTGACGGAAGGGGAATTGAATTCCCTGCTCGCGTTCCTGGCCTCGCGCCATCGCGTGCAACTGCCTAAGCCGCCGGTGCTCCATACCGCCGAAAGATGAGCCGGAAAATGATCGAGGCCGCCGTTCCTTCACCGGCCTGAACGAAGAACTTCCTCATACCCTGGCGCACCGGTCTACACGCGAAACGAAGTTCTCTCCTGTATGGATCAGTCCATTAAGCGCTGACCTCAAAGCTCTGCGAGACCCCTCCGTTTTCCCCGGTCACAACAAATCCACAAAAATACGCGAAGAAGAAACATCTTATAAATCAAAGCAATGCATCTTCTCCGCGCGCACTTCCTCCAAAAAACCTTCCCCGCGCATCGTAAAGTGAAATCGTGATCGGCAACTGGCCGGCAAAGCAAGGTATTCCATGATCGACCCTGAAAAGAAACGCGACCTCGCCCGGGAGAACGGCAAAAAGTCGAAGGGCCCTATTACCCCGGAGGGCAAGAAACGCTCCTCCCTCAACGGCATCACGCACGGACTCGCCTCCAAGTGCGTCGTCCTTGCCAATGAATCCCAGGAAGCCTATGACGGCCTCCTCTCCGCCTATCGCGCCGAGTGGCGGCCCGCTTCCCTCACCGAAAGCAACCTCATCACCGCCATGGTCAACTCCTACTGGCGCCTCTGCCGCATCTGGTCCATGGAAACCGCCCTCTTTGACTCGGAAATGTTCACCGAAAAAGAGGCGTTCGAAGCAGCATGGTCCAATCACCACCCCGCCATGCGCGCCATGGATGCCATGGCTTCCGTCGATTACATGGCCCCCGGAACCCTCGACATCCTCCAGCGCTACGAGGTCCGCTACGAACGGCTCTACCGCTCCTCGATGGATCAACTCTTGAAACTCCGCCGCCTTCGCCACGCCCCGGATATCGCGCCCACGCTCTTCGTCACCCCTGCCGATCTCGCCGCGCCCGAAGCGCCCGATGAACCGGCCCCGGATCCATCCGCGTCCCCTGCCGGCTGGGTCACCCGTATCCTTGCCTTCCTCCTCTCCCTGCTCGCGTTCCTCCGCCCTTCCCCCCGCAAATCTTCCAAAAAGCGCCGCAATTGCACCCATTTTCCGACCGAACCGGCCGCGCTGCCCGAACTCCCGTCCTTCACCTTCTACTTCCCCGAGTTTTTCTCCTGGCTCTCGGTTTTCACCCGCCACCCTGAGCCTCCCGCCGGGCAACCGCCCGCTCCCATGCCCGAATAACGTCGCTCCATCAAGCGGACCGCGCCCAAATCTTGCACAGGCCCGGCCGGCCCCGGCAAGGCTCCGTTTTGCGCGTGCTCAGTAAAGGTCCGCCTCATCCGTCATCCAAATACTCTATCCCCGGAAAGGAACTTCCATGACTACCAAGAAAACCAAAGCCGAGGCCGCCCGGGAGAACGGCGCCAAATCGAAAGGCCCTGTCACGGCCGAAGGGAAACGCATCGCCTGCATGAACGCATGGAAACACGGCCTTGCCGCCAAATCCATCCGTTTGGAACCCGGTGAGTCCGCGAACCAGTGTCTCGACATGCACCGTGCCGCCTATGACCGGTTTCTCCCTTCCAGCCCCGAGGAGGCCGCGCGCGTCGACGAGCTATGCGTCTCCCTCTGGCTCCTTCGCCGCATCGTGCGCAGCGAAGCCGCCGCGCTCCAGCAGAACATCCTTCCCGACGAGACTCCGGATCTCCGTCTTGCGGAAGCCCGTGCCTTCGAAGCCTGGACACAGACGGGAAATTCCTTCCACCAACTCCTGAAATACGAGTCCTACAACGTCTGTTGCCTCAGGAGAGTGATCACTGCGCATACCCGCGCCCACTCGCCGAAATCGTGAATCCTGCTCTCTGCTAGCATGATGGGATGGATGACCCTGAGGGGCAGGGAGCAGTAACCCGTCTCCTGAATGAGTGGCAGCAGGGCGACGCGGAATCCTACGCCAAAATCTCCAGGCTCATCCACGCCGAATTGCACCGGATCGCCGAAAGCTACCTCCGCCGTTTTCCGAACGCCACTCTCCAGCCCACGGAATTGATGAACGAGGCCTACATCCGCCTCACCGGCCAGAACGCGACCTACAACGGACGCCAGCACTTCTATGCGCTCGCCGCGAAAGTGATGCGCCAGCTTCTGGTCGATCGCGCGCGGGCGCGCAAGGCGGCCAAGCGCGGCGGGGGCGCCGCCCCCGAATCCTTCGAAGCCGTCATCGCCGGTGAGGTGAGCCGCACCGAAGAGTTTCTCATGCTCGACGAAGTCCTGACGCGGCTCGCCACCGAAGAACCGCGCCTCGCCCAGATCATCGAACTTCGCTATTTCGGCGGTCTCACCGGCGTCGAAATCGCCGAAATCCTCTCCATCCCCCCCTGGCAGGTGAGCCGCGAGCAACGGCTCGCCGAGGCGTGGCTGAAACGCGCCCTCAGCTCCGCCTGACTCCCGCCTCGTGGGCGCATCCCTCCAGCGTGTCAATACAATGGGATAAGAATGCTCAAATACCTGAAAGATCTTTGGAATGATTCAGACGCCGCCGCGCTCGGCGACGATCCGCTCGAGTTGTTGCGCTACCGCTCCAATCTCCTTGGCGCAGACCTGCGGATTACGAATTTTGGAGGAGGCAACACCAGTTCGAAATACGAAGTCACCGACCCGCTCACTGGGAAGCCCACGCGCGTCATGGCCGTGAAAGGCAGCGGCGGAGACCTCGGCAGCATCACCCGGGGCGGATTCGCCGTGCTCTACATGGACCGCCTGCTCCAGTTCGAAAACGTCTACCGCGGCGAGCAGTTCGAGGATGACATGGTCGGCATGTATCCCTCCTGCGCCTTCGCCGGGAACACCGTCGCCACCTCCATCGACACGCCGCTCCACGGATTCCTCCCCTTCAATCACGTCGATCACCTCCACCCCGATTGGGCCATCGCCATGGCCGCCAGCCGCAACGGCAAGTCGAAAATGGAGGAGTTCAACCAGCGCTACCATCACAAACTCGTGTGGCTCCCCTGGCAGCGCCCCGGTTTCGAACTCGGTCTCATGCTTCGCCAGGCCGTAAATGACAACCCCGGCTGCGACGGAATCGTTCTCGGCAGTCACGGTCTCTTCACCTGGGGCAGCACCCAGCGCGAATGCTACCTCAACAGCGTCGCCATCATTGACCAACTGGGCGAACTGGTGCAGGAGAGCGGCAACGGCAAGGTCGTCTTCGGCGGGCCGCGCTACGCCACCCGGCACGATGCGCATCACGTCGCGGCGGGGATTCTCCCCAAAATCCGCGGCCGCGTCGGAGCCTCCCGCCGCAGCATCGGCCATTTCGACGGTTCCCCCGAAACGCTCGAATTCATCAACTCCAACTGGGCCCGCGAACTTGCTGCTTTGGGAACCTCCTGCCCCGATCACTTCCTTCGCACTCGCATCAGCCCGCTCGTGGTCGATTGGAATCCCCAAACAAAGGACCTTTCCGAATTTGACCATGCCCTCGATGCCGGCTTGCGGCAGTATCGCAAGGACTACGTCGCCTATTACGAAGCACACAAGGAAGCGGGCTCCCCTCCCTTGCGCGATCAGAATCCCACTGTGGTCCTCATCCCCGGCGTCGGCATGGTCTCCTTTGGCCGTTCCAAGAAAGAGGCCCGCATCACCGGCGAGTTCTACCGCAACGCCATCCGCGTCATGATGGGAGCCAACGGCATGGAGGACGGCGCCGCCTCGGACGACCCGCTGCCGCACGCCAAGGACCCATCCCGCGCCGGCGAGTTCACCAGCTTCCACAACTACGTCGCCCTCCCGCGCCGCGAGGCCTTCCGCATCGAGTACTGGCAGCTCGAGGAGGCCAAGCTCCGCCGCATGCCCCCCGAGAAGGAGTTCTCCCGCAAGATCGTACTCATCGTCGGAGGCGGCAGCGGTGTCGGGCGCTCCACGGCGCTCAAGCTCGCAGCCGATGGCGCGCACCTGATGATCGCCGACATCAACGAGGAGTCCGCCCACGACACCGCCCGCCTGTGTACGAAGTTTGACCGTGAAGCCGTGGCCTACTGCAAAGTGGATCTGCGCAACCATGCCTCCATCACCTCCGCCATCCGCCACACTGTGATGCAATTCGGCGGGCTCGACGTGGTCATCAACACCGCCGCGGTCTTCATCCCACCCGATTCGCACGGCGGCATCTCCGAAGACAACTGGCGCATCACGCTCGACGTCAACGTCACCGGCAACTACTTCCTCGCCAAGGAAGCGCACCACGTTTTTTCATCGCAGGGCCTGACGGCGAACATCGTACTCACCGGCTCCGCCAACGCGGTCGTGCCGAAGAAGGGAAGCGAAGCCTACGACGTCAGCAAAGCCGCCGTCAATCACCTCATCGGCGAACTGGCTGTCGGTATGGCCCCACTGGTGCGCGTGAACGGCATCGCCCCGGCAACGGTGGTGGAAGGCTCCACTATGTTCCCCCGCGAGCGCGTCATCAGCTCACTCGCCAAATACAACCTGCCCTACAAGGAGGAGGAGACTACCGACACCCTGCGCTCGCGCCTGGCCAACTACTACGCCAGCCGCACGCTGCTCAAGGAGCCCATCCTCCCCGATCACTGCGCCGACTCCATCATCTTCCTCGCCAGCGACCGCAGCATCCGCACCACCGGAACCGTCATCCCGGTCGACGCCGGACTCGCCGAGGCCTTCCTCCGCTAGTCCAGCACCTTCAGGGAAACGACGACGAAAATCGCGCTTTCGTCATCAATCCCCGAAACCTTGCCAAGCACGGACTTCTGCCCTTCCTTGAAGTCCCCGGCCGTGTTCAGGCCCACCTCCATGAACTGATAGGTCGCTGCGTCGCGGACTGTATAAGGGATTCTGAAGCCGATGTTCATGCGGTAGAACCGCACGTAGCGGCCCGTGTCTCTTCGGCTGACCGATTCCGGATGGATGCGGATCTGCGCCGTGGCGAAGGGAGCCTGTGCGCCTCCCTGGGTGTTCGGCAGGCGCATCGTTTGTTCTGTGTCCTTGCCCTCCTGTAAATGCAGTGGCACGATATCCCAGAGTTGTACATCCTTATATTGCGTAGTGGCTCTGAGTTGCTTGGCCACCGCCTCCAACTCCGTGGGCAGCGTGCCGGACTGGGCTGGCGTCTTCGTGGAGCACCGCAGGAAAGACAACGTCAATTCGATGTTGCGTCCGATCGCAGCCTCGCTCCCTGGACGGTCGAGTTCCTCCACCACCTTCCGGATTTGCGCCACTACGTCCTTCGGCGCATAGACGAGAATCGTCCGCAGCTTGTCGTCCGCCTGAATGCGAACGTTGAAGACGCTCAGCATGCGCGTCAACCGGTTGAACGAATCGCCGGTCAGCGTCTTCACGGGAATAATCGCCGCCTCCAGCGGCGGCTGCGGCTTTTCCGCCGCCTTGTCCTGCGCGCAAAGTAGACTCGCGCTCAGCGCGAGAGAAGTGAGGAGCAATGATAAACGCATATTCTTACCTTCAAGTCCCTGATTCGTTTCCCAACAGAAGGATGACCACATCCGGATCCGGCGTCTCGATGCGGATGATGAGATTGCTCTGCATGGGCGCCGGCTTGCGAGTCCGATGCCGGGGCTTCGCCACCACCGGAGCCTGTGCGGGCGGTGGGGCGGGAACAGCGGCAATGAGCGGAGGCGGTGGGGGCGCCGGTTGTGGATCGCGCCTTGTCACCACAGCGACCAGGCAGATTGCGGCAAACGCCACAGCGGCGAGGAGAGCAACCGGGCGCCGCCAGTCCCGCCCGGCAATCCGCTCCTCCACCCGCGTCCGCACCCGTACCAGGGAATCCGCCGGCACGGGATCATCCCGCATCTCACTCAATAGATCTCGCATCTCGTCTTCCCTCATCGCTCCTCCTTTCCAAGGATTTCCCGCAGGTGCGCCAGGGCCTTCGACACCTGGCTGCGGACGGTCCCTTCGGCCGACCCCAGAATCCGCGCTACCTCCGCCGTCGGGAGTCCCTCGATCTCCCGTAACACCACCGCCGCCCGTTCCCGCGCCGGCAGTGTCCCCAAAGCCGCCATCAGCCGCCGCTTCTGCTGTTCGCGAATGCTCAGCCACTCCGCCGATGGATGCCCGCTATCCAGATCCTTCAACTCGCCGGATGGGCGCGCGGCCCGCGCCCGGTCCAGGCACAGATTCACCGTCACCTTGTAGAGCCACGCTCCTAAGGCAGCCTCGGCGGGGAATCTCAACCCATGACGATGCAGCCGCACAAACGCTTCCTGCGCTACATCCTCGGCATCGGCCCAGTTGCCCAGAATCCGGTAGGCCGTGCGCAGCAATTGCGCTTCCCGCAGGCGCACGATCTCCACGAAGGTGAGTTCCATCTTCCGCGACAGGCCGGTCATGAGCGCCGCTTCGTACATCCTTCACCTTAAGAAACGGACGAGATGTGATAAACGTTGATTGGAAACTATATTTTTTACGTGAGCAACCCTGCCCCCATCGAGGTGATCTCTTCGCCGATAGCCAGGGAACTGGTGGCTCCTGGACTTGGCGCGTTGACCACGTGCAGCGCGCGGCGCGCCTTGACGAAGTGGAAGTCCTGCACCAGATCCCCGTTCGGGCTCATGGCCTGGGCGCGGACTCCGGCTCCGCCAGTCGCCAGATCCTCGACCCGAATCTCCGGAACCAGCTTCTGAAGCGACTCACAGAACAATTGCTTGCTGAACGAGCGGCGCAGTTCGTCGAAGCACATCCTCGGATAGCGTCTCAGAAAATTCCACAGGCCCGGATAGCTCAGCGCATCCCACAGATCACCCACCTTGATATCCGACTTGCGATAGCCTTCCCGCGCGAAGGCGAGCACGGCATTCGGGCCGCACTCCACCCCGCCGTGGATGAGGCGAGTGTAGTGGACGCCGAGGAAAGGGAACTTCGGATCCGGAACCGGGTAGATGAGGTGGCGCACCAGATTCTGGCGCTCCGGGCGGATCTTGTAATACTCGCCGCGAAAGGGCACGATGCGCACCTCGCGGCGGTTTCCGGTAAGCTCCGTCACGCGGTCCGAATAGAGCCCCGCGCAATTGATCAGCAGGGAGCCCTCGTGCTCGCCCTTCGTGGTTTCCACCATCCACCCATCGGGAGTCGGGCGGCATTTCATGGCGCGGGCTCCGGTGAGAACTCGGCCGCCATTCGACTCGATGATCTTCACCAGCGTGGCCGCTACCGCCGGGTAATCGACAATGCCTTCCTGTGGGACGCGCAGCGCCGCAATGCCTCCGGCGTGCGGTTCAATCTCGCGGAACTCCTCGCGCGTCATCCATCGCAACCCTTCGAGACCGTTCTGCTTGCCGCGCTGTTCCAGATCCTTCAACCGCGCCACCTCTGCCTGGTCCGTGGCCACCACCAGCTTGCCGCACACTTCATGCGCGATCTTGTGCTCCTGGCAAAAGGCGATCATCTGGCGGATGCCGCCCACCGCCATGCGCGCCTTGATCGATCCGGGCTTGTAATAGAGCCCGCAATGCAGGACGCCGCTGTTGTTGCCGCTCTGGTGGCGGCACACCCCGTCTTCCTTCTCGAGAACCGTCACCCGCGCATCGGGGAAACGCTGCTGCCAGCGATATGCCGTGCCGAGCCCGATGAGGCCGCCGCCAATAATTACGATTCCGGTTTGCGCCATGCCAAAGTTAATATTAAGTATCCTATGGATCTCGTGCGCGACGCCTCGGGTTGGATGTTGATAGGGAACTGGCTGCTGTTCAGCGGCCTACTTGCCTGGAACCACGGCCGGGTACGCGCCGAGCGGCGCCGGCGCGGCATCCCCGAGAAAAGGCCCGCCATCCGCAACCCGCGCTCGATGCACGGATTGGTGCTCGAGGGCGCGGCGTTCGCCGTCGCGTTCCTGTTCACGCGTCCCCTCCGCGAAAGCGCTCCCTGGCAGCAGGCCGGCTCCATACTGTTCGGCGTAACGGCTGTTGTGGTGCTCTTCCTTGCTCTGCGGCATCTCGGCCTGGAGTGGCGCATCAAGGCCGTGGTGACCGAAGACCACCGCCTGGTGACCACCGGACCGTACTCGGTGATCCGCCACCCCATCTTCACCTCGCTATTCTGCCTGCTGCTGTCGACGGTGCTCTTGCTCGACCCGCCGTGGGCGGCGGCGGCATCGCTCGCCATCTGCGCCTACGGAACAGAGATCCGCATTCGCGCGGAAGACAGCCTGCTGCGGCAGCGGTTCGGTGCGCGGTTCGAGGACTACCGTTCGCGCGTGGCAGCCTATGTTCCCTACGTGCGATAGCCCGTGTTCATCCCGCGGGAAGGCGAGCGGTGATGGCCCGGCGGATTCCGGCCAGCGGCGCGTGATTGTCGAAGGTCAGGCTGCCTGACGACGGGATCACTCCCAACCGCCTCCACAGACTCGCGAGGTCCACGGGAACAGGAGTGTCCTTACGCTCCTCATAGAGCCGGCTCAGCACCGGGACGCCAACCGCCCGGTCTCCCGCCTCCAGGGCACGCGCGACCGGCCACTCGGTTTCGATGTTGCCCCCCGCCGCGAGGATGCCGCGGAGCGCATGCTGTAGCCCATAGCGGTTATGCGTGGCCTCGCGGATTCGCACATCGGCGTCGAAGCAGAACAGCGCGCCGCCCCAATACGTGTTCGCCCACGAACGCGTGCGGTCGAGACCGTTGTCGCCCGGTTGCGGCTCGCCCTGCGGGATGTCACGAACCAGGTCGGCCCAGAGCCGCTCAGGCTTCAACTGCCCGGCCTGCACTCGGGCGATGGGTTCCACATAGGTGGCGAGGCCTTCCTCCAACCAATGATGGCGGCGGGCGAGGGAAGGGAAGCCCATATGCACAAACTCATGGGTCAGCACCCAGTCATCCCGCAACTGGGCTTCCGTGGTGTGCTCACCTACGGAGATGCGCGTCGAGGCAGGAGTACTGCCAAAGGTCACACCATGGCGGACCCCATCGCGCCCGGCGAGAGGCCGGATGTGCAACCGCGCCATCGTAACCGGGAAACGGCCGTAGTAGGCGGCAACCGCACTGGCAGCGCGTGAGACCCATTCGAGAATCCGCTGCTTTCCCACGTCGAATTCGCCAGGGTCGAAGGTCACCTCGATCACTACGCCGCTCGTGCGGACTTCCTCTGCTTCTGCCAGCCTGCCGAGCCCGGCCGCGGCGGCGAGGATGGCGGTGCGGCGGTTCATCGGATGCGCGAAAACAACCAGCCCGCGGCGAACCCCACCGCAATGGGGATCACGATGATGAGGCCGTGCCACACGGCAAGATGCGAAGCCTTCAGAATGGGGCAGTGCAGTTGCAGAACCACAAATCCCACCAGCGCTCCGCTTCCGCCCAGCAGGGCGCCGATGGAGGACAGACTCCCGGCATATCCCTTCCGGGCGACTAAGAGGATCACTAGCGAGGAAGCCAGGGCCACCACCACTCCCGAGGCCATGCAAGGCACGCCCCTCGCGATGAACCTTTGCACCCCTCCGGGAGGAAAGAGGGCGGCAACGCCCAGCACATAGCCCGCGGCAAAGACCAGGAGCGGAACAGCGGGGCGCCACCGGTAGGCGCTTGCGGGGACCATTGACCAGATCAGAGCCGGAACCATCAGTCCGGTTACCAGGGCTGTAAACCCCACCAGGGCCGCGGCGCTGCCCGGCGTCAGCGCGAGCCATCCGGACCGGCCGAAGAGCAGCGACAGGCTACCCGCCTGAACAGCCAGCAGGGTCACCACGGCTGCGGCAAGAATCCCATTGGAAGGAAGCGGCCGCAAAGGCCGCAGGTCCTGACGCACAATCCGGCGCGCCGTGACATCGAGCGTATTGGAAAGCTGTGGTCCCGGGATCCCCGCCAGGCGAAGGGCGCGGCATTCAGCGCATGAGCGGAGATGGGCGCGCGCATCCTCGGCGTCCAGTTCCGCTGCGGCGCCTTCCGCAAGCAACCGGTCAATGTCTTCGCATCTCATCAGGCGTGTTCCCTCCCCGGAGCAGCCAAGCCGAGCGCCAGGCGTAGAGCCTTGTAGGCGCGATATGCCTTCTGCTTGACGGCCGCCGCCGTTGAGCCCGTGGCGCGAGCCACCTCTTCAATACTCATGCCTCCGGTCTTGAGCATGACCAGCACTTCGCGCTGCCCTTCGGGAAGCGCGCCCAGCAGCGCCTTGATGGAGTTCGCCTCGAGGCTGGTTTCCATCGCCGGGCGGGGATCGGTGAGCGGCGGGCTGGCGAGATCCTCCAGGCTCCCCTCCCGGCCGGCGGACCTCAGCCATCGCCGGTACAGATCGATCCGGGTATGCCGTGCAATGGCGAATATCCAGGGAAGGACCGCTTCGCCCGGACGGTAAGTGTGGCGCGCCCGGTGGATGCGCAGCCAGCATTCCTGAATCAGATCGTCCATGTGGCGCGCGTCGCCGGCCAGTCCGCAAAAGTACCGTGCCAGGATCGGGTTGAGCGCCGTCACCAGCCTGTCGGCAGCCTCCCCATCAGCCTGCTGGTACCGCCGCATCCAATCGTCGAGCGTGGCGGCGAGATCCTCAGGCGCACTGGTATGGCCGGTTTTCTTCAACGGAGCCCACTGGTCAGTTTCTCTCTCCTCTACGCAAGGATGCAAGGACACTGGCGGCGCGATTCCTTCCTCCTAATCGGGATTCGTTCGAGCGGGCGGTTTGGTAACGCGGCTGCTCCCGGAACCAGCGGCGCAGGCAAGCGCCTTGCGCGTGGTGGTGCTCACTGGAAGCTGATCCAGGTCAGCTTTCACGATCCACAGAAAGCCTTCCGGAACATGCTTCACCGTGGCGCGGTGGACTGTAAACCGGTACTGATGGTTCGTGATGGAGTGGCGGAATTCGCCCACCGGCGCCCCTGGCTTCGCCGACGGCAGATGGTCCGGTTCCGGCAGTTCGTAAAATCCTTTGAGCTTTGCCGAGTCATGGCTGCGCCGCCATACCAGCAGGCTGCCGTTGCGTTCGATGATCAGAACCGCGCGCTCCACTTTCACCGGCGCCTGCCGGCGTCCTTTTACGGGCAACTGCGGCTGGGTGCCCATTTGGCGCGCCTCACACCACTCGCTTACGGGGCAGAGGAGGCATTGCGGGTCCTTCGGCAGGCAAACCGTGGCTCCCAGTTCCATGATGGCCTGGTTATATGCCGCCGGCTGCGAAGGATCCAGCAACTGCTGCGCCCGCTGCTGGAAACGCCGGCGAGTCTTCCCGGCGGCGATGTCGGAGAAATCGTTGTCCAGACGGCTGAGGACCCGCATGACATTGCCGTCGAGAACAGCGTGCGGCAGGTCAAAGGCGATGCTGGCGATGGCGGCGGCGGTGTAATCGCCCACACCCGCGAGCGCCCGGATCTCCTCGAAGGTCCGGGGAAACTCACCTGCCGCGGTGATCGCGGAGGCTGCCCTTTGCAGGTTGCGCGCCCGCGAGTAGTAGCCGAGTCCCGCCCACGCGGCGAGCACTTCCTGCTCAGGCGCCGCTGCCAGTGAGGGTGGATCCGGAAAGCGGGCGAGGAACCGTTCGTAGTACGGAATCACCGCTGCCACGCGCGTCTGCTGAAGCATGATCTCGCTGATCCAGATGTGATAGGGATTGCGCGTTGCGCGCCATGGCAGATCGCGCTTCCGGCGTTCATACCAGGCAAGTAAGGCTTTGCGGAAAGCGGAGGGGGATCGCATGCCGTTGCTATACTGTAAGGATATACCGTACCCGCCCATGCCCACTGTAGTCCATGACTCCATTCAGATTCGCGGCGCGCGTCTCCACAATCTGAAAAACCTCAGCCTTTCCATCCCGCATAACAAGCTGACTGTAGTGACGGGAGTATCGGGCTCTGGAAAGTCGTCGCTCGTGTTCGACACCATTTACGCCGAAGGGCAGCGGCGCTATGTTGAATCGCTATCCGCCTACGCCCGGCAGTTCCTCGAGCGTATGGAGAAGCCCGAGGTGGAGGAGATTGACGGCATCGCGCCGCCTATCGCCATCCGGCAGAAAAACACCACTCGCAACCCGCGCTCCACGGTGGCGACGGCCACGGAGTTGTACGACTACCTGCGCCTGCTGTGGGCCAGGGTGGGTCGCACGTTTTGCCGCCAGTGCGGCAGGCAGGTGGAGCGGGATACAGTGGACCAGGTAGCCCGGCAGATGCTGGCCGAGACGGAAGGCTCCCGCTGGTATGCGCTGTTTCCCGTGCCCGCTTTCACCGACAATGCGCATCGCCGCGACCATCTCTTCGGGCTGCGCAAGAAGGGGTTCACGCGGCTCTACCAGTTCGGGAAGGTCTTCGAGTTCTCCACGCCGGAATCGCTGTTGGAGATCGATTTCTCTCAACCCCTGTTCGTGCTTGCGGACCGTTTCGTCGTGCGCGAAGACCAGCGGCAGCGCATCGTGGACACCACCGAGATCTGCTATCGCGAAGGCGGCGAAGTGGTATTCGAAGAGGCCGGGAGTTTCCCTCCGCGGCAACTCTCCTTCAGCGAGAAGTTCTCCTGTAAGTACTGCCGCATCGACTATCCGCAGCCTGAGCCGAGCCTGTTCAGCTTCAACAATCCGTTCGGCGCATGCCCGCGCTGCCAGGGATTCGGCAACACCATCGACTATGACATGAACCGCGTGGTCCGCGAGCGCTACCTCTCATTGAACGAAGGCGCCGTGGACCCGTGGAACAAGCCGCAATACTCGTGGTACCGCGCGGAGTTCCGCAAAGCCGTGCAGGGCATGGTGCGGCAGAACGTGCCTTACAGCGAACTGACGCGCGAGGAGCGGATGCTGGTGGAAGAGCACGTGCGCCGCTTCTTCCGCGAGGTGGAGACGAAGAAGTACAAAGTTCACGTGCGCGTGTTCCTGAGCCGCTACCGGGGCTATGCCACCTGTCCGGATTGCGGCGGGTCGCGGTTGCGCAGGGAAGCCATGCAGGTGCGTGTGAACGGACGCACGCTGCCCGAAGTGTGCGCGCTGAACATCGCACAGGCATGGGAGTTCTTTCAGACATTGGAACTGACCCCGGAAGAGAGCGGCGTGGCCGACAAGGTGATGGTGGAGGTTCGGCAGCGTCTCCAGTTCCTGCACGACGTGGGGCTCGATTATCTGACGCTGGACCGCCTGTCCTCGACGCTGTCCGGAGGAGAGGCGCAGCGGATTACGCTGGCCACCTGTCTGGGTTCCCGGCTGGTGGGCGCCTGTTACGTGTTGGATGAACCTTCCATCGGTCTGCACAGCCGCGATACCGGCCGGCTGATCCGCATCCTCGAGGGATTGCGCGACCTGGGCAATACGATTGTCGTGGTGGAGCACGACGCCGATGTGATGCGGGCCGCGGATCACATCGTCGACATGGGGCCGGGCGCGGGCGAGGCGGGCGGCAAGATTGTCTTCGAGGGTACCTACCAGGAGATGGTGCAGCGGCCTTCCAGCCTGACAGGGCGTTATCTGCGCGGCGAGTTGAAGACCTCGCTGCAATACCGCCGCCGCAAGCCGAATCCGAAGCAGACCATTACGTTCCGCGGGGCGTGCGCGAACAATCTGAAAAACATCGACGTGGCGCTTCCCCTCGGCATGATGGTCTGCATCACGGGCGTGTCGGGTTCGGGAAAATCCACTCTTGTCCATCAGGTGATTCACAAGTCGCTCGAGCGTTATCTGGCGGAGAGCAACCGCAAGCCCTCCGAACTTGAAGAGGAGGCGACAGGCGCGGCTATTCCCACTTGCAGAAAAGTGGAGCGGGCCGAGCTGATTACCGGCGTCGTGCTGGTGGATCAGTCGCCCATCGGGCGCACGCCGCGGTCGAATCCGGTCACGTACGTGAAGGCGTTCGATGAGATCCGCGCGATCTTCGCATCCACGCCGGAATCGGATAAGCGGGGCTACACCGCCGGCCACTTCTCGTTCAACATCCCCGGCGGCCGTTGCGAGACATGCCAAGGGGACGGAACGGTGACCGTGGAGATGCAGTTTCTGGCGGACGTGGAACTGGTGTGTGAGGACTGCAAAGGCACGCGCTACAAGAGCGGCATTCTCGATGTGAAATACCGCGGGTTGAATATTCACCAGGTGCTGCAACTGACGGTGAAAGAAGCCGTGTCGTTTTTCTCCGATCATCCGAAGCTGGTGGCGAAGCTGAAGGTGCTGGTGGACGTGGGGCTCGGCTATCTGCGCCTGGGGCAATCCGCCACGACGCTGAGCGGGGGCGAGGCGCAGCGCGTGAAACTGGCCGCGCACCTCTCGCAGGCTTCCGCCAAGAGCACGCTCTTCATCTTTGACGAGCCGACGACGGGTTTGCACTTCGACGACATCGCGAAGCTTCTGGATGCTTTTCAACGGCTGATTCAGAACGGAGCGAGCGTGCTGATCATTGAGCACAACCTGGAAGTGATCCGCAGCGCGGACTGGGTGATCGATCTTGGGCCGGAAGGCGGCGATGCGGGGGGCGCTGTGGTGGCCGTGGGAGCACCCGAAGAGATTGCCGCCGCGGCGGGCTCGTATACCGGCGAGTACTTGAGGGTCTCGCTGGCGGGATAAGCAGCGCGATCGCGTATGCGTACACCGCATTCCCGGTTTTCCTTGCCGCGCATATGCCGCGGGGGTTGAATTGGACGGCGGAAGAATGCACCGGGGCGCGCTGGAGGTCATCCTGCCGGCGAGTCACTGCACGCAAGCTTGGTTTGCGCTCTGATTGCGATTGCGGGCCATGATGTTGTGACGCATCCTGAATCCGGAGCCGTAGGGAGCCTTCTTCGAGAGCGCGGACGGTCCGGAGCGCCGCGAAGCGGGATGGAGGACACGGGCGATTCCAACCGCCGGGCGATTAGGGAAAGGGTGAGCAAAGGCCCTGTTTCCGCATCGCGGCTGGCCGAGCCGCTCGGCATTACGCTTGCCGCAGTGGCTGCTGAGCAATGGATTCCACACTGCCGCTCGGTCTGGGAGCGCCGCCTGCGTCGACTGGAGGAGTTGCCGGCCGGGACCGAGGAAACCTGATTTCCTATCAGGCCGCGGGTGACGCTCCCGGCGCGGCGGCGCGCATGGAGAAGGAGGGCGTGGCGAGAGCGCTCAACAGCACCTGGTGCGTATTCTCCTCGACCAGGTACACGAGGCGATCTTCCTGGCGTGTGATTACGGCCAGACGATGATTACTCAGCGCGAGGCACAGTTGCTGCTCGCCTGGAGTCAGTTGATCGGATGCGACGCAGACGCCGCCGCTCGTGGCGGGGTACATCTTGCGCAGGAAGCCGCGGAGGAAGATCTGCGGGTCGGCGCCATCGATGGCAGCGCCCGCCATCCACCAACGCTGTTCGGAGGGTCCGGACATATGGGGTCCGGCGGCCCAGGCGAGCAGGAAGATCACGACATCGATGAAGGCCGCCAGAGCGAGGGAAAAGGCTGGGCGTCCGGACGCATTACTCGCCAATTCGTCAAATGCCACCAAGAGGTCTTCCTGGTTAGAGGTGGTGCGGTCGACGTAGGAGGCGAAGTTGGGAAGGGAAGGCTTCTCGATGGCCCCGGAATGCCGGGCCTGTTCCACGTCCGTCCAGGGAACGGCTGCGATGAGGCCTTCAAGATCGCGGATCTGTTTTTCGCTCGGGTCGGTGGGCTTACGGGCCGCACGCCAGACGGCGAGCGCGCGCTGCGAATCCCGCATTTGGTCGAGGGATTGGCGAGCGAGGCGGGAGTAGCGGTCGAACGCCGTGTAGCGCAGTCCCTCGCCGGAACCTTCGCGATAGGCGGAACTGTAGGTTTGGGCTTCGCGGGCGACCGCCTCGCGAACACGCGCCAAATACGGGTCGGCATCCTGGGCGCGGGAAATGTATCCGGCTTTCTTCTCCGCGGCGGTCATCTCGTCCAGCGCGAGGACGTGCTTCTGCTGCTCGGCCGCCGATGCTGTGAGCAACTGATCGGCCTTCATCGCGGATTCGCCAAGTGCGTCATACAGCTTACGCTCGATTTCCGCCGGGCGTTCACGGGCGGAGAACCAGGTGTAGAGGCTGACGTAAGAGAAGGCGATGGAAACCATTGCCGTACAAACATAGACGGTTACCAGAAGCGCGCGCCGCTCACGTGTGATGCCGACAAGCCACGCTGTGATGACCAAGGCCGTTTGAATTCCCAGGGAGGCCAGCAGTGCGAACCAGGGGCTGAGATACAAGGCCATTCCTTGTTGTGTGGTGTACCACGAGACCAGCGACAGAAGACAACTGGCCGCAAAGAGAACCATGACCAGAGGACGCGTCATATCCGACGAGCCGGTTCGATCCGGTAGGTAGGGCATCGGCAATTCCGTTAAGAGATTCAACGTACCCGGGACGGGAGAAGTTCCATGAATTTTCGCGTCGCTGGAAGACGAAGCGCGAGTCTCAACGCACCTTCGGCTACACTGGTCTGATATCGGAGCCACACAGGTGAAAGGCAAGTTCGATCTCCGGACGCGCGAGGTCGTGCAATAGACGAGCCATGCGTATCTTCGCCCTCACGGCCGGCGCAGCGAACATGTACTGCGGAAGTTGTCTGCGGGACAACGCCCTGGCGGCGGAGTTAAAGGCGCAAGGCCATGACGTGTTGCTGATGCCGGTGTACACGCCGACGCTGGTGGATGAAGAAAACGTCAGCGACGGCCACGTGCTGTTCGGCGGTATCAGCGTCTATCTCCAGCAGCATTCCTCGCTCTTCCGTAAGACGCCCTGGGTTCTGGACAAGCTATGGGACTCTCGCTTGGCGCTCAAGGCTGCCTCCAGGCATTCCATACCTGTCGATCCGAAATTCCTGGGCGAGATGACAGTCGCCATGCTCCAGGGCGAGCGCGGGCCGCAGAAGAAGGAGTTCGAGAAGCTGCGCCGCCACCTGGCCCATCTGGACCGGCCCGACGTGGTGACCTTGCCGAACTCGCTGCTCATTTCGATGGCGGAGCCAATTCGCCAGGTGACGAAGCGCCCGGTCTTCGTCACGCTTCAGGGCGAGGATCTCTTTCTCGAAGGGTTGCGGGAGCCTTACCGCAGCCAGTCGCTGAGCCTGCTTCGCCGCCAGGTCTCCAATGCCGATGGCTTCGTGGCCGTCAGCGAATTTTGCGCGCGGCTCATGGCCGCCTACCTCGATCTTCCCAAGGACCGCCTGCACGTGGCGCCGCTCGGTATTCACACCAAGGGATTCGAAATGCGCGAATCCCGTCCCGCTGCTCCGTTCCGCATCGGCTACATGGCGCGCATCACTCCCGAGAAGAGCCTGCATCTGCTGTGCGAGGCCTACCGTTGGATGCGCCGGGAGGGTGGACTCCCGCCCAGCCGTCTCGAGGCCGCCGGTTACATGGCTGCCGAGCAGAAGGAGTACCTGCGTATCATTGAAAAGCAGATGAAGGACTGGGGCCTCGCGGGGGAATTCCACTATCACGGCGTGTTGGATCGCGAACAGAAAGCGGGCTTTCTGCGCAGCCTCGACGTTCTTTCGGTCCCCAGTCTTTACGCCGAAACCAAAGGTCTCTACGTGCTCGAAGCCATGGCGTGCGGCGTGCCCGTGGTGCAGCCGCGGCACGGGGCGTTTCCCGAAATGATCGAGAAGACCGGAGGCGGCGTGCTTGCCGATCCGGATCAGCCGGTGAGCTTCGGCAGGCAGATCATGCGGCTGTACGAGCATCCCAAGGTTCGCGAGGAGCTGTCGGCGAATGGCTATGCGGGGGTGCGGCAGCACTACACCGTGCAGCAAATGGCGCGCCGCGCCATTGAGATCTACTCGGGGAATGTTCCTGCGCCGGTAAGAGCTTAGCCCTTTTTCCCTTTCGCCTGCTCGAGCAAAAGATCACAGCCTCGCGCGCTGAGCGCCATCATGGTCAGCGTGGGATGCTTGTCCCCGGTGGATGGGAAGGCATTTCCCCCGAACACGTACAGGTTGGGGATGTCATGCGTCTGACAAAAGGAATTCAACACGCCTTCCTTTTGGCTTGCGCTCATCCGCGCTGTGCCCACCTCGTGAATGGAGCCGCCCAGAGCACGGCGGCGTCCCACGCCGGCCTCGCGACCAGGCGCGGCAATGATCTCACCGCCGGCCTTGCGGAACAGCGTTTCCGCCTTCTCCTGAAAATCGGTGATGAGCTTGCGGTCGTTTTCGTGATGGGTGAAGTGGATTTTTAAGACGGGGATGCCCCAGTGGTCTTTCACTTCCGGATCGAGTTCGACGAAGTTCTCCTTTCTCGCCAGCATCTCGGCGCCCGCGATCCATACGCGCGCCTGCGCGACGTAGCGGCTCTTCACTTCCTTCTTCCAATCCGAGCCGTACCCGGGCAGGGACGATGCAAAATATGGATACTCTGTCTGCCCTCCGGTGGCGTTCATCACATAACCGCGAATGAAATCCTTGCGCTCTGTCTTCCTGCCGATGTTCTGGAAGTTCGGAATTGTGATGCCCGCTGACTTCCCGTCGTCAAGGCGGCTTGGACCGCCCTTCAACCTGGGAAGGAAGCCGCTGACTCCTCCTCCGCTCACCTGGTCCATCATGTAATGCCCCAGCGTGCCGCTCGAGTTGGCCAGCCCACCCTTGGCGGAGAGCAGCATCAGCCGCGTGTTCTCGAGCGTCGAGCCGGCAAGGATGACATATTTCGCGTCGACGTCGACGGATTTCTTCGTGTACCGCTCGATATAGGTGACCCCCCGCGCGCGGTTCTCGGCGTTCATCCGCACGCGCGCCACTACAGTGTCCGTGCGGACCTCGAGATTCCCCGTCTTCAAAGCCGGCGGCAGCGTCACCGCCACCGTATTGAACATCGCTCCGACATCGCAGCCATTGATGCAATTGCCGCAGTAGTGGCAGGGCGGACGGTTGTTGTGCATGCGCGTCAACTGCGCCAGGCGGCGGTGCGTCACCGGCCACGCAAGGCTCTTCGCCGCTGCCTGGAAGATGGACTCCGCGCAGTTCAGCGGCATGGGTGGAAGAAAGGGGCCATCAGGAAATTGCGGGAAGCCGTCCCGGGAAGCGCTGACGCCAATGAAGTTTTCCACGCGGTCGTAATATGGCTTCATATCGGCGTAGGTTACCGCCCAATCCATACCCCAGCCGTCGCGGGAGGCGGCCTTGAATTCGTAATCCGCCATGCGGTCCGTGGCGCGCGACCAGTGCAACGTGCGCCCGCCGAGCACGCGCGACCGCAGCCAGTGGTAAATGGATCCGGGAGCCGTGGTGTAGGGATTCTCCTCGTTGTCGAGCATGATCCGGTAGTTGCGCTCGGTGCCGGAGTAACGCCGCAGAAGCCCGGGCTTGCCCAGCCCGCGGTAGTCCATCTGATAGAGGAACGTGTGATGAAAATCCTTTGCCGGATTCACGGCGCTGCCTGCTTCGAGCATGAGCACTTTCATGCCCGCTTTGGAAAGCTCCATTGCCGCCCAGCCTCCGCAGGCGCCCGATCCCACCACGATGACATCGTATGACTTCGCCATGCGTTTCTTAGTCCACCACCTGATGTTCGGGATGCGTGCAGGCGGGGAAGGTTTCGTTGTAGGAATTGCCGCGGTAATCGAGGGTTTCGATCATTCCGGCGCGGGATGTATAAAACGCAAAGGTATTCTGTTGTTTGATCAGGCGGTAGGCCGCAAAGGCGGGGTGCGTGGCTTCGCTGTCTCTTTCGGGTTTCGACATCTCCGACACCAGCTTCTCCCTCTCAGCATTGCCGGCCGCATGGAACCCTGCCTGCTTCAGCGCCGCCATGGCCTCGCGCCATTGTTTCCGCACCTCCGGCGCATAGCCCGTCGAGGAATGGAGGACGAAGTCGATGTAGTGCGCGCAGTGCGCCTCGCGCGCTCCGGGAGTGTCGTCCGTGGGGATCAGGATTTCCGTGAATGCCTGCAACGCCGCGAAGTCTTCGGCTGAAAAGAACCTGGGCTTGTAGGTACGAAGCAAGGGAGGCTCCGGTGGAGCGGAGGAATGATGGGCCTGCGCCGCCTGGAGCCAGGCGCCGAAGAATTCCGCTGCTCCGGGAAGCGCGGCCGCGTGAACGGCCAGGTCCAGTAAAGTCCGCCGGGTAGTCACAGATCGAGATGCCGGCGGGCGTAGTCGATGCATTGCCGGTTGTAGGCATCCTCCGCCTTGATCTGCGCGGCGGCGCTCAGACCGTCGACGCGCGGCAGCGGAGTTTTCGGTGGATTGTCGCGGACCAAACGGAGCACACGGGCCAGATCGCGGGCCGGTAGGGGGCTGTGGGAATCATCGAAAGTCGCCCAGTACCTATCGGTGAAGACGGGGATCTTCAGTGGATCGCGCGTGATCATCTCCAGGCAGAAGAGCATATTAGGATCTCGTTTTCTCAAATTCTGCACCATCTGCCCGAGGTTCGTTACGCCATGGCCGAAGGGCACTTCCGACAGCAGAAATCCATCCCGGTAGCTCTCGAGGCCCATGTCCTTGATGTGGCAGAAAACGGTATACGGCGCCAGATTTTCGAACGTCTGCTCAGGAGTTTCGCAGAGAGACAGGTTGTTGCCGAAGTCGAGGCACACTCCCACCCATTCGCTTCCCAAGCGCTTAATCCAGGCTGCGTGCTCGGGCGAACGCCATCCCTTATGGTTCTCGATGGCCAGGCGCATCCGGTGCTTGCGGAGCACGGGTTCCGCTAACTCCACCATCCGCTGGCACAGTTCGAAGTTCTGCTTGAATGCCGCGAAAGTATCAAACTCCTCATAACGCCGCGCCGTCATCGCGGCGTGGATGGCAATTCCGCCGGCTTCCTTCGCTGCCTTGACGCCGTTATCGAACGCGGCCACGTCAACGGACGTCTTCGGGAGCGGGACGTTGAAGACGACGCGCAGACCATAGCCTTCCGCCTTCCGCCGGTAGCTTTTGATGGCTTCGGGCGTCGCCGGCGGCCGGAACGTTTCCGTGCCGCTCAGCCCTAGCTTATGGCAGTGTTCGAGGATGTCGAACTCCTGTTTGGCCTCGCGCGCCGCGCGTACACGGTGAAGGAACGCCGTGGGAGATCCGCCCAAGCCACGGCTGTTGGACTGCGCCACCGCCTTGGGGAATATGGCGGCGGCTGAACCTGCCGCCGCCATCAATTGACGTCGCGTCATTATTGTTACACTCTACCAGGGCATTGTCCGCTTGGTGTAGCGGCGGCCCTTTTCCGCGGCTTCCTGTCCGCCCGAGCCAATGCGCACGCCTTCGTCGATCATCGCGCTGACGTCGGTGGGGCGCACGGTGTTGAGGAAGGCGAGTTTGTGCCGTTTGCAGGCTTCGAGCACGCGCTTGCGGGCGCTCGCCATCTCCGGGTGCAACGTTTCGTTGGCAGTGTGGCCGTCGGGGAGGTTCAGCGAAAGTCCCATGTCCCCAGGTCCCCATTCCGCGAACGCGATTCCGGGTACGCCCGTAACTTTGTCCGCATTGGCCAGCGCATACTTGTCCTCCACCTTGAGGCCCAGCATGATCTCACCGTTCGGATTCAGAGGCCACACGTCGGCGCGCTTGGTGTACTCGGCAGCCGAGACCCCCCAGATCTGCGATGCATAGCCCTGGCTGCCGTTGCCGCGCAATCCTTCACCAAGGGTGGGCACCACGGGCTTGGCATTCGGATAGCGGCAGGCTTCGACGAATATCTTGACTGCCTCAGGGCTCCGCGCGTGGCACAACAGGACTCCATGCGCTCCCGTGGCAAGCGTTTGCTGTACCACCCAGAAGTTTGCGTTCATGTGCGCCTCATTCACGCCCAACACCGGCAGCGTCACGATGACCGCGGGCGTACGGTGGCCGCTCTTCGCCGGTCCTCCATCCACCAGTCCCTTCATGAACGCGCGCAGCGCGGTGAAGTCGAGCGAACCGTGCTCCATCTCGTAATTGATGTAGTCGGCCCAGGTATGCGCCAGGCGCTTGCCTTCTTCGTACCCGCCATGACCGCCCGTGTAATAGATGGGCTGGCCCTGTTCGAGCAGTTCGATTGCTTTGTTGATGCGCTTCGGTTTGTAGTTAGGATTCGGGGATGTCTGGGCATCCAGATAGAAAATGGCGGCCGCGCAGACCATGAGTCCGGCAATGGCGAGTTTCGTCTTCATGGCCTAGCATTATATAGCAGCAGATCAGGCAAGCAGATCCTTCACGACGTTGCCCGCGACATCGGTCAAGCGCATGTCGCGCCCGCTGTAGCGGAAGGTGAGCCGCGTGTGATCGAGTCCAAGGAGATGAAGCATGGTGGCGTGCAGGTCATGGACGTGCACCTTGTTTTCGACGGCGAAATATCCGTATTCGTCCGTGGCTCCGTAGACCTGCCCGCCCTTGATTCCGCCGCCGGCCATCCACATGGTGAAGCCGAAGGGATTGTGGTCGCGCCCGATGTTGGAAACGGACCCGCCGTCAGGGAACTGCGCGCACGGCGTGCGACCGAATTCGCCGCCCCACACCACGAGCGTCTGGTCGAGCAGTCCGCGCGACTTCAGATCCTTCAGCAATCCGGCAATCGGCTTGTCAGTGGACCTGGCATTGATGCGGTGGCCGTTCTCGAGTCCAAGGTGCTGGTCCCAGCGGTCGAGGCCTTTGCGCGCGGGCGTCAACAGTTCGATGAAGCGCACGCCGCGCTCCACCAGGCGGCGGGCAATCAGACATTCGCGTCCGAATTCTCCTGTGAGTTCCTCATCGATGCCATACAGCTTCTTCGTCGCCTCTGATTCTTTCGAGAAGTCGAGCAGCTCCGGCACGGCGGTTTGCATGCGGAACGCCATCTCGTAGTTCGAAATGGTTGCTTCAATCTCGCTCACCTTCCCGAACCGTTCCAGCACGCCCTGATTCAGCTTCCCAAGCAGCGCCAGTTTGTTCTTCTGCAACTCCGCATCGTCCTCGAGCGGTTGCAGGTCGGCGATGGGGTGCTTGCCCTGGCGGAACAGCGTGCCCTGGTAGCTGGCCGGAAGGAATCCGCTGCCGAAGCAATCGAGGCCGCCGGGCGGAATCAATCCGCTCTCGAGCACGACGAAGCCGGGAAGATTCTCGCTTTCGGTTCCCAGTCCGTAGGTGACCCATGCGCCCATGCTCGGCCGGCCCTGGAAGCCTGAGCCCGAATGCATGAAGTAGTTCGCCGCCGTATGTTCACTGTGGTCGGCCACCATCGAGCGGATGATGGCCATATCATCGACGCAGGCGGCCACGTGCGGAAACAATTCGCTCACGTCGGCTCCGCTCTGACCATATTTGCGGAATGTATACGGCGAACCGAAGACCTTGTCGCTGATATTGAACACCGTGGTCGGCGTCTTGATGGGGATCTTCTGCCCGCTCTCCTTCGTCAATCGCGGCTTGGGATCAAAGGAATCCATCTGCGAAGGGCCGCCGTCCATGAAGAGGAAGATCACCGACTTCGCTTTGGGAGCGAAGTGCGGCTTGAGGGTTCCGCCGTGCGCCTCGCGGGCCATCTGATGGAGCAGCGCGAGACCGCCGAAGCCATTGGCGCAGCGGCACAGCATGTCACGGCGAGTCATGCCGCGCCTGTGGTGAGCGGTTCTAAGGAACACGCGCAAAACGGAGCCCGCCCGCGCCGCGAGACATTGCGATGTTCCTTGTACTTCAGTGGCGCGGGACGTGCCCTTTGCGCTTCTATCGAACATAAATGAACTCCGCTGAATTCATCAGTACATGGCACAGATCGCCCCACGCTGCGGCCGCGGGTGCGGCGTCTCCATCCCGGGCGAGCTTCGACGATTGTTTCTCGACGAACGCGAGCGTCTCCTGTTTCTCCCAATCCTCCGGCGGGCGCGCGAATGCAGCCGCGTAGAGCTTGTCGATTCTCTTCGATGGATCCGGCTCCTCGCGCAGCAGTTCGAGCGCCCATGCTCTCGCTTCCGCCGCCACGAATTCGTTGTTCATCATCATCAGCGCCTGCGACGGGACTGTGGAGACGCTGCGGTTGCCGGTGGTGGACACCGGCAGCGGATAGTCGAAGGCGAGAAACATCGGAGTGAGGAAGTTGCGGCGGACGTTGATGTAGATGCTGCGGCGCCCATCCCCATCGAGAGGCCCGGACTCGGGCTTGCCGCGTCCATCCTGGTATTTACTGATGTGCGGCATGATTCCGGGGCCGAACATCTTTTGATCCAGCCTGCCGGACACCGCGAGGATGGAATCGCGGATCTCCTCGGCCTCGAGCCTTCGCACGGGCATGTGGTGAAGCAGAGCGTTGCGCGGGTCGGCCTGCCCCGCTTCCGCGGTCTCCTGTGAGGACATACAATAAGTGTTCGAGAGCACCATCAGCCGCTGCATCTGCTTCACGCTCCAGCCACTCTCCATAAACCGGCACGCCAGCCAATCGAGCAGTTCGGGATGCGAGGGCGCTTCGCCCATCTTTCCGAAGTTGTCCACGGTGCGCACGATGCCGCTGCCGAAATGATGTTTCCAGATGCGGTTCACCATGACGCGGGCGGTCAGCGGATTGCTTTCGCTCGCCATCCATCCGGCCAACTCGAGGCGCCCGCTTCCGTTTTCGATGGGCGGTTGGTGATCGCCGGCGATGATCCGCAGGAACTGCCGCGGTTCCTCCTCGCCCAGGTTCTGATGATTGCCGCGAATGTGCAGCCTGACGTTGCGCGGGGAGTCATCGCGGCTGATCATAGCGAACGCCGATTCAGGGATTTGTTCTTCGAGCCGGGCGCGCTGCTGCTCGAGCGCCGCGATCTTCGCTTGCGTAGCCGCGGGCAGCGAGGATGCCAGGTCTTCGAGGCGCTCCGGTCCGGCTTCGACAGCCTCTTCCTCGGGAGGTTTCTCATTGCCGGAGATCACGATCTTGTCGATGACGATGTGCCCGTTGCGGCTGCGGTCGACGATTTCGAAATAGCACTGGCGGCCGATCTCCTTCGTCATGCGGCTCGACCGCCATTCGAAGCCCGGCTTGCCGCTGGGGATGATGTGTTCGCTCTTGTGGCCATCGGCGACGATGGTGAGCCGCAGCAGTTGGTTCTCCTTGAGCGCTTTGGGCGGCTTCACTCCTGCCATGCGGACGTGAACCCAAAGCTTGGGCATCTTGAAGGTCTTTGACGTAAGTGAGCCCACCAGCCGGTCCGTGCCGCCGCCAAAGGAGTTCGCCATGCCTTCTCCGCGATAGTTGTTCAGCGGCTGGTTGGGGGCCACCGTATGGGAGGGAGCGCTGCCGAAAGCCTCGCCGGTGGGTGTCCAGCCGGCGTAGCCAAGGTCCTCGAAATCCTCGAATAGAATGTCGCCTGGCCGCAATTTCAAAACCGCCGACTTGCTCGCCGGTGGCGGAGGCAGCAGCGCGCGGATCTGTTCATTCACATCGGTGAGCCGCTGGTGCAGCGAGGCGATTTCCCGCGCACGCTCCGGCGAGTCAATTACGGCTTCGCGAATCTCCGTGCTGTGCATGATGCCGGCGAGTGAATAATAATCCGCCGTGGGGATGGGATCGAATTTGTGGTCGTGGCAGCGGGCGCAAGCCACGGTCAGTCCAAGGAACGTCTTGCCGAGCACGTCCAGTTGGTTGTCCACCGTGTCGGCGCGCGATTTGACCGAATCGGTGGCGCTGTTGAGCACCTCCCACAGCCAGAACATCCCGGTGCCGATGGGAGATTCCCAATACGCGCCGTCGGGGCTGCGCCGTTTCCCGGGCAGCAGATCTCCGGCAATGTGTTCGCGCACGAACTGGTTGTAGGGCACGTCCTCATTGAAGGCGCGAATCACGTAGTCGCGATATCGCCACGCATCGAGCTTGTCGTTATCGAATTCATGGCCATTGGTCTCGGCGACGCGCATCAGGTCAAGCCAGGGGCGCGCCCAGCGTTCGCCGTAGTGGGGCGAGGAGAGCAGACGGTCTACCACGCGCCGGTCGGCTTCGGCCGAATTGTCGCTGAGGTATGCGGTGACTTCCTCGGGAGTGGGAGGCAGCCCGATAAGGTCGAAGGTGACACGCCGGATCCAGCTTCGCTTGTCAGCGGGCGGGGCGGGATTCAGACGACGCTCTCCGAGTTTGGCGAGCACGAAGGCGTCCACCGGGGTGCGAACCCAGGAGACATTCTGCACAGTGGGCACGGCAGGTTTGCGGACAGGCTGGAAGGCCCAGTATTTTCGCGCCTGCTCCCAATCGATGGTTTTCTTCCGCGCAGTGGGAGAGGGCTGCTCTTCCTTCCGGGGATCGGGCGCGCCCATGCGGATCCAGTTCTCGAAATCGGAAATCTGCTCGTCGGGGAGCTTGCCCGTGGGCGGCATTTTGATGCGCAGGCTGGTGTAGCGGATGGCTTCCATCAACGGGCTCTTCGCCGGATCACCCGGCGCCACTGCTGGTCCGCTGTCACCGCCTTTGCGCAGCGCGGCGGCCGTATCGAGGCGCAAGCCGCCCATCGGCGATTTCACTTTCGCGCTATGGCAGCCGTAGCACTTTTCCGCCAGCACGGGCCGGATCTTTTTTTCGAAGAACTCCTCGCCGGTTTCCGCGCGCGCAAACAGAGCCGCCAGGCCCAAGCAGAATAAGCCCCTCCAGTACATGGGTCTTTCCATCATACTGCGATGGAGTTTTATGCGAGGATTTCACGCACGACGCTGCCGGCCACGTCCGTAAGACGAAAATCGCGGCCGCTGTAGCGGTAAGTGAGGCGCGTGTAATCGAGACCGGGCGAAAACCGCATTGCTTCAAAGGATATCACCCGAGGAATTTGTATCCGCTGCGGTGCACGGTGACAATCCAGCGCGGGTCGGAGGGCTCCTCCTCTACCTTCTGGCGGAGCTTGGCGATGTGGTTGTCCACGGTGCGCGTCATGATTTGCGACGTGATGCCCCAGACCTGCTCCAGCAGTTGCTCGCGCGTCACCACCTCGCCGCGATGACGGACAAAGAAGCGAAGCAGTTCAAACTCGCGCGGGGAGAGCAGCAGCGCCTCGCCGCCGCGGGTTGCCTGGTAGTTGCGGAAATCGAGATGGAGGCCGCCGAACTCGTATTCGTCCGGATCGGGGGGCTTGGGCGCCATGCGCCGCAAGTGGGCGCGCACACGCGCCACGAGTTCGCGGATGCTGAACGGCTTGGCGACATAATCGTCGGCTCCGGTTTCGAGTCCCTCGACGACATCCTTTTCCTGTGTGCGCGCGGTGAGCATGAGGATGGGAGTGGTGATGCCGCGCTTGCGCAGCGTACGGCATACCTCGAGGCCGCTCATCTTCGGCAGCATGATGTCGAGCAGAATCAGATCCGGAGCTTCAGCAAGCGCTTTGCGGAGGCCTTCTTCGCCATCGGCGGCAGTGGAAACCGTGTAACCCTCGAATTCAAAATTATCCTGCAGGCCCAGGGCCAACTCGGGTTCATCCTCGACGATAAGCAGCTTCGGCGACTCGTTGTCCATCCGCACTCCACCAGGACGATCCTCTTCGCGGCAGCAGGATCGTGAAGCGGCTTCCTTCACCGACGCGGCTTTCCACCGTGATCTCGCCCCCGTGCGCTTTCACGATGTGCTTCGCCATGGCCAGCCCCAACCCAGCGCCTTTTGTATTATGCGCCAGGCCGGCGTCGACACGGTAGAACTTGTCGAAAATGCGGCTCTGCTCGGCTTCGGGAATTCCGATGCCGCGGTCGGAAACCTCGATGGCGACTCCGGAATTGCGCGTGGCAACGGCGACACGGATGTCTTTCACCGCCGCCGAATACTTGAGCGCGTTGCCGAGGAGATTTTGCACCGCCTGTCCGAGAGCCTTGGAGTCGACCGGCAGCGATGGCAAAGGCCGTTCGACGGTCACTTCCATGCGCCCTCCAGCCATTTCCACCTGTTGTTCGAACATTGCGGCGACATCCTCGACCAGATCGCCGATGTCGGCCGGGGAGAATTGAAATCGCCGCGTATGGTTCTCCATGCGGGCGAAGTCGAGGACATCCTCGATCATTTGCCCCAGACGACGGCTTTCTTTGTGGATCACCTGGTAGTACTCGACGAGTTTCTGCTGGTCGTGGACCCGGCCGGTCTCGAGAGTTTCCGCGAACATCTGGATGGTGGCGAGCGGCGTCTTCATTTCATGCGAAACATTGGAGACGAACGAGGATTTGAGTTGGGCGAGGCGCGTCTCGCGGAGAACGGTGCGGTAGGAGAAAGCGACGCCGAGCATGAGTCCGCAGAAGACGCAGGCGGTGAGGCCGAGGCCGTATTGAAACTGCTCACGGGCGAGGAGCGTTACGTTGCCTGGATGCGGCGTTTGTTTCGGAGTCTGTGCGGGAGTGAAGACCAGCGTGGTTTTCGGTCCGCAAGTGACTTCGGGGAAGGAGAACACCTTCTCAATCGGCAGCGCGCCCGCGCCGGCTACGGTTCCCGATGCAACCGGACGTTGCGCAGCCTCCATCTGGCGGAGCGTCCAGAGTTCGAGGCCCAGAAGACAGACGGAGATCCCGGCCAGGACGCACTGGATGAAGAAGGCCCTATGTCGCCAGAAATCGCCCATCTGTCCCTATTCTAAGCGTTTGCGCTTCGCGGCGGCGAGGCGTAACCCAAGACGCCGGATGAAGTAAAATTCCTGAGGCATGCAGAACTACCGGATTCAGGTGATCGCCGGCGACGGTATCGGCGGCGAGGTTACGGCCTGCGCCATGCGCGTGATGGAGAAAGCCGCCGCGCGGCATGGCTTCAGGATGACCTTCGAGGAGCACGATTGGGGTTCGGAATACTATTTCCGCCACGGCCGCATGATGCCTGTTAATGCACTCGACACACTGCGCCCGGCGGACGCCATCCTGTTGGGCGCGGTGGGTCATCCGGACATTCCGGACCATGTCACGCTGCATGGCCTCTTGCTCCCCATCCGCCGCGGGTTTGATCAATATGTCAATGTCCGGCCCGCCGTACTCTATCCGGGTGTCGAGTCGCCGCTCAAGCATTTTCCGCCCCGCGAGATCGACATGGTGGTGATCCGGGAAAATACGGAAGGAGAATACGCTCCGGTGGGCGGCTTCGTCCACCAGAACCAGGCCGATGAGGTTGCCGTGCAGTCCTCCGTTTTCACGCGGCATGGATGCGACCGCGTCATCCGTTACGCGTTCGAACTGGCCGCCAGGCGGGACGGTAAAAATCGCGTCACTTCGGTCACGAAGTCGAACGCACAGGCATACAGCATGGTGCTGTGGGATCGCGTGTTCCAATCGGTGGCGCGCGAGTTTCCGGAGATCGAAACCGAATCGCTGCTGGTGGATGCTGCGGCGATGAACTTCGTGCGGCGTCCGCACAGCTTCGATGTGGTGGTGGCGTCGAATCTTTTCGGCGATATCCTGAGCGATCTATCCGCCATTGTGGCGGGTTCCATCGGCCTTGCGGCCAGCGCCAATCTCGACCCTTCCCGCCGCTCGCCTTCCCTGTTCGAGCCTGTTCACGGCTCGGCGCCCGACATCGCCGGACGCGGCATCGCCAATCCGCTCGCCGCGATCCTGTGCGCGTCCATGCTGCTCGATCATTTGGGACAGGGCGCGGCTGCGGCCGCCGTGGAGGAAGCCGTCCGCCGGGTGCTGGCTGAGGGAGCGGTGCGCACTCCGGATCTTGGCGGCGCCAGTCGATCCGCTGAAGTTCGTGACGCCGTAATCGCCTGCCTGTGAGGTGAGCCATGAAGCTGTCCATGCCTCGGCGGCGGCAATTCAGACGCCGGTGGAGGTAATTCGCGAACTCCACGGGCGGATAGGCCGAATTCGTTGTTGCTGGGAACCGCGAAATCTCCGGTAACCATCGAAACTCGACGCTTCGCCCATCAATCGCACTGCGCCAGTCTGTTTGAAACCCCGAGGGCTCTCCGCGCGTGCTTGCCGCCATCGGCAGGCCGAACTTCGGGTTGATCTACGAGTTAGCTGTCCGCTTTCCGTTTGTTGGGGCGGCGGTTTCCGGCGGGAGGGCCGGGGCTGATCTTGCCCAAGACGAGGGGGTGAGAGGCTCCGGTGGCAGAGGGGAGGTTGGAGGGACGGCCGTGCCAGGTTTCGTAGGCGAGGACGGCAAAGGCGATGGCTTCCTTGGCGTCGGGGTCGGCGCCGAATTCGGCGCTGGAATGGATGGAGACGTTGGGGAGCTCCGAGGCGAGGAGGTTGAGGACGAACCGGTTGTGGACGCCTCCGCCGGAGACGACGAGGTCATGGACGGGCATGACAGGCATGACGTGGCGGCGGATGCCGAGAGCGATGGTGGAGGCGGTGAGGGCTCCGGCAGTGGCGACAAGGTCTTCCATGGGCAAGCGTGTGCTCACGAGGTGTTCGACGAATTCCTCGCCGTATTCTTCGCGGCCGGCGCTTTTCGGGGGTTGCTTGCGGAAGAAGGGATCGCGCAGCAGGATGCGTAAGAGCCAGCGGCTGATCTTGCCTCTGCGGGCGATGACGCCATCGCGGTCATAGCGGCGCGAACCGCGAGTGTGGAGGCTGACCAACTGATCCATCACCATATTCCCGGGACCGGTATCGAAGGCGATCACTTTCGAAGGCGGGGAAGAAGGAGGGATGGCGGTGAGGTTGGCGATGCCGCCGATGTTGAGGGCGACGCGGCCACGTTTGCGATGCCGGAGAAGGAGGTAATCGACGTAGGGGACAAGCGGAGCTCCCTGCCCTCCGGAGGCCATGTCGCGCGGGCGGAAATCGGAGACGACGGGGACGGAGAGGCGTTCGGCGAGTACGCTGCCGTCGCCGATCTGGAGGGTGCAATTGAGGCGATAGCCGAGAAAACGCGTGGGATCGGCGATGTGGAGAATCGTCTGGCCGTGGCAGCCGACAAGTTGGAGGGAGCGGAGGGGAATTCCCGCCTTCAGGCAGAGGCCGCGAACGGCTTTGGCGTAGAGTTCCGGCAGGAGGAAGTGGAGCAAGCCGATTTGGGCGGTGTGCGTACCGGCATTGGAGACGGCGAGCAGGGCTCCGCGGACGGCCTGGGAGTAAGGGGTGGTGTAGTGCGCGAGAGTGGTTACCTTCTTGTTCCAGCCCTCTCCGGTGATCTCGACGATGGCGACATCAATGCCATCGAGAGAGGTGCCACTCATGATGCCGGCGATGATCAAAGGCCCTTCAGCTCCTTCTGAAGATCGGCGAGAAGCTGAAGGGCTTCGATGGGGCGGATCTGATCGAGATTGAGGTGGCGGATGCGGCCGGCGATGTGGTAATTGACGGGTTCAAAGAGCTGAATCTGCATAGGAGAGCGGCGGGCTTTGGGGCTGAGTTCACCACTCATCTGATGTTCCGTTTTCTCGTGCAAGGCGAGAACTTCGCGGGCACGCGCGATGACCGACTGGGGCAGCGCGGCCAGGCGGGCCACTTCAATTCCATAGCTCTTATCGGCGGAACCGGGCAAAACCTTGCGGAGGAAAACGATCTGATCGCCAGATTCCTTAACGGCGACCTGCAGGTTCGTGACGCCTTCGAGTGGATCGGATAGTTCGGTTAGCTCATGGTAATGGGTGGCAAAGAGAGTCTTGGCGCGGATGCGGTCGTGGAGGTGCTCGATGACAGCCCAGGCGAGCGACATGCCGTCGAAGGTTGCGGTGCCGCGGCCGACCTCGTCGAGGACGATGAAACTGGTGGGAGTGGCGGTGTTGAGGATAGCGGCGGTTTCGGTCATCTCGACCATGAAGGTGGAGCGGCCGCGGGCGAGGTTATCGGAGGCTCCGACGCGGGTGAACACACGGTCCGTGAGAGGCAGGGTAGCGGATTCGGCGGGGACGAAGGACCCCATCTGAGCGAGGACGATGAGGAGAGCGCACTGGCGGAGGTAGGTGGACTTGCCTCCCATGTTGGGCCCGGTGATGACGCCGATGAATTTGCCGGCGGGGTCGAGGTGGACATCGTTGGGGATGAAGCGGGAGGCGTCGCGGGAGGCGAGTTTCTCGATGACGGGATGGCGGGCGGCGACGGCGTGCATGAGTCCGTTTGGGGAGAATTTCGGACGGCAATATCGATTTTCCGCCGCGACCTGGGCGAGGGCGGCGGCGACATCGAGTTCAGCGACAGCGGCGGCGGTGAAGCGGATGCGGGAAGCCTCAGCGGCGGCGAGGGAACGGAGGCGGGAGAAGAGGTCGCGCTCGATGGCGAGCATACGCTCCTCGGCCTCGAGGATTTTGACCTCGAGTTCCTTGAGTTCGGGGGTGGTGAAGCGCTCGGCATTGACGAGGGTCTGCTTGCGCTCATAGCCGGGTGGAGCGAGGTGGAGGTTGGCTTTGGAGATCTCGATGTAGTAGCCGAAGACGTTGTTGAAGCGTACTTTGAGGGAGGCGATGCCGGTGCGGGCGCGTTCGCGCAGTTCGATCCGGGCGATGTACTGTTTGCTGTTGCGGGAGATGTCCCGCAATTCGTCAAGGGCGGGGTCGAAGCCATCGCGGATGACTCCGCCGCCGGCGAGGGAGACGGGCGGCTCGGCGGTGATGGCGTTGAGGATGGCGTCTCGGACTTCGGCTACGTCATCGAGGTGTGAGGCGATTTCCGCAAGGCGGCCGGAGAAAGGAGCACAGACCTGCCGGAGGGTGGGGACAGCGGAGAGGGAGACGCCGAGCGCGTGCAGTTCCCTGGGATTGGCTGTTCCGAGGGCGACCTTGGAGAGGAGGCGTTCGAGATCGAGAATGGAGCCGAGGATTTTACGGAGTTCGCCGCGCTCGATGCTCGAGGCAAGCAGGGACTGGACGGAATCGAGACGGGCTTCGATCTCGGGGAGGTGGAAGGCGGGACGAAGCAGGCGGCGTCGAAGCAGACGGGCTCCCATGCCGGTGAGGGTCTCATCGAGGACATGGATGAGAGTGCCTTCCTTCAAGCCATCGGCGAAGAGGGGTTCGAGGAGTTCGAGGTTGCGCACGGTGGCAGCGTCGAGGATGAGCGAATCGGAACGGTCGTACCAGGTGGGGCGGTCGAGGTGGTCGAGGGTGGACTTCTGGGTCTCGCGCGCATAGTGAAGGATGGCGGCGGCGGCTCCGACGGCGAGAGGGCGGGCGGCGAGTCCGCAGCCGTCGAGGCTCATGAGATGGAAGTGCTCCTGAAGGGAGCGCTGCGCGTAGTCGAAGGCGAAAACCCAGTCGTCGACGGGGGTGAGGCAGATTCTGTTTGCGGGCGAGGGAGCGGTGGCGGCGGAGGGGAAGAGGATTTCCCGGGGGTTGAGGGCCTCGATGGCGGCGGGGAGATCGGCGGCGGCGAGTTCGGTGGCGCGGAACTCGCCGGTGGACAGATCGGCATAGGCGAGCCCCGCGCCTTCGTGCTGAGTGAAGGAGGCCGCGAGGTAGTTGTTCTCCCTGGGACGGAGGACTCCGGACTCGGTGGTGGCGCCTGGAGTGACGACGCGGGCGATTTCGCGTTTCACCAGTTTCTTGGCGAAGCGCGGATCTTCCATCTGCTCGCAGATGGCGACGCGGTAGCCCTTTTGGATGAGCTTAGCGAGATAGGACTCGGCGGAGTGATGGGGCACGCCACACATGGGGATGGGCTGACCCTTTTCCTTGTTGCGGCTGGTGAGAGTGATTTCGAGTTCGCGCGCGGCGGTGACGGCATCGTCGTAGAACAACTCATAGAAGTCGCCGAGACGGAACATGAGCAGGGCTCCGGGGACCTGCTGTTTCAGGGAATGATATTGCCGCATGAGCGGCGTCGAGGGCTCACCGCTCATGAAGTCCTGTCAGGCGTAGATGCCGCGGAGTTTGATGGCGAAGGCCACGCGGTCGAGAGCCAGCATATAGGCGGCGGTGCGATTGTTGACGGCGTGCTTTTCGGCGTAGCCGGTGACATCCTTGAAGCTGTTGACCATAATCTCTTCGAGGCGGCCGTTGACCAGTTGTTCGTTCCAGAAGAAACCCTGTCTGTCTTGCACCCACTCAAAGTAGGATACGGTGACACCGCCGGCGTTTGCCAGGATGTCGGGGATGACGAAGATGCCGCGCTCGGCAAGAATGTGGTCGGCGGCGGCGGTGGTGGGCCCGTTGGCTCCTTCACAGAGGATTTTAGTGCGGAGGCGGGAAGCATTTTGGGAATGGATGACATTCTCCTTGGCGGCGGGGAGGAGGACATCGCATTCGAGGAAGAGGGCTTCGTCGCGGTCCATGTTTTCGGCTTCGGGGAAGTTGAGGATGGAACCGGTTTCCTTGCGGTGTTTGAGGAGGGCGTTGACGTCGATGCCGCGGGGGTTGTGGACGGCTCCATCGTACTCGATGATGGAGATGATCCTGAAGCCGGCGCGAGCCATGAGGCGCGCGGCCATGCCGCCGACGTTGCCGAAGCCTTGAATGACGACGCGCGTATTGGAGGGTTCGAGGCCGAAACGCTTGAGGGCCTGGAGGGCGACAATGAGACAGCCGCGGCCGGTGGCTTCCGAGCGCCCGCGCGATCCGCCGAGGTTGACGGGCTTGCCGGTGACAACGGCAGTGACGGTCTGGCGGTGATGCATGGAGTAGGTATCCATGATCCAGGCCATGGTCTGCTCATTGGTGTTCATGTCGGGGGCGGGGACATCGCGCTCGGGGCCGATGAATTCGATGATTTCGGCGGTGTAGCGGCGCGTGATGCGCTCGAGTTCGATGGCGCTGAGGATGGTGGGGTCGCAAATGACTCCTCCCTTGCCGCCTCCGAAGGGGATGTTGACGACGGCGCACTTCCAGGTCATCCAGGAAGCGAGCGCGCGGACTTCATCGAGGGTGACATCGGGGGCGAAGCGGATACCACCTTTGGCGGGGCCGCGGGCAATGGAGTGCTGCACGCGGTAGCCGGTGAACACTTCGATGCGGCCGTCATCCATGGTGACAGGGATGTGGACACAGATTTCGCGGGCAGGCGATTTCAAGACCTTACGCATACCATCGTCGAGCCCTAATTTTTCGGCCGCTTCGTTGAAGCGCGTTTCCGCGGCAAGCCACGGGTTAAATTCATTTTCGAGGGCCAATGGAGCCTCGGCAATCATCCAAGATACCTCCGCCACCATTATGACAAGCGGGAGGAGGGAAACGTTTGCACCGGCGGCAAGAGACGTGAATTTTCCGGATGGGGACATGAGGGCCGAGGGGCGGCGACGCAGGGCAACGCGATCCTTGGGCGAACTGGCCAGGTTCGTCCCGCCTCTTAAGTGAACGGTTTTGGGGTTAGCCGGGCCGCCACGGGGCGGGGTAAGTATGATACCTTGCGAGTAATCCCAACGCGGTGTGGGGCCGCGTTACGAGTTTGAGGAATCAAAGATGAACAGACGCCAATTTCTTCAATCCGGAAGCGCCGCGGGTGTGACGGCGGTGTTTCCAAACTTCCCCTATTCACTGTATGCCGGGACGAAGAAGAAGTATGCGAGCGACCGGGTGAAGCTGGGGCCGATGGGTGTGGAACTGAGCCGGCTGGCGATGGGGACGGGAACGAATGGAGTAGGCGGGAGTTCGAATCAGACGCGGAAGTTGGGATTGCACGGGATGGCGGATCTGTTCCGCGCGGCTTATGACAACGGGATCACGTTCTGGGACTCGGCCGATCAGTATGGGACGCACCCGCACCTGAAAGAAGCGTTGAAGACAGTGAAGCGGGAGAAGGTGACGATCCTCTCGAAGACGCACGCTTCGACGGCGAAGGAGATGAAAGAGGACCTGGACCGGTTCCGGCGGGAGTTGGGGACGGACTACATCGACATTCTACTGCTGCACTGCATGCTGGAAGGGGATTGGCCGGAGCGGAAGAAAGGGGCGATGGAGGTTCTGTCGGAGGCGCGGGAGAAAGGGACGATCCGGACGCACGGAATCAGTTGCCACACGATTGAAGCGCTGCGGACATCGGCGAAGACGGATTGGGTGCAGGTGCAACTGGCGCGGATCAATCCGGCGGGGGTGGTGATGGATGCCGATCCGGCGACGGTGCTGGGGGTGTTGAAGCAGATGAAGAGGGCGGGGAAGGGCGTGATCGGGATGAAGATATTCGGCGCGGGGAAACTGCGCGGCAAGACGGACGAGAGCTTGCAGTTCGCCCTGGCGCATGATGAGATCGACTGTTTCACCATCGGTTCGGAAAGCATGGCGGAAATGGTCGATTTGACGAAGAAGATACCCGCGGCAAGTGTTCGCGGCTAAGGAGGCTAACAATCGATGAAGAACTTACTCAAGTTTGGAGTTTTGGCTGCAGGATGTGTCCTGGTGGGTTTATTGATGAACGGGGCGAGCGCCCAGACGAAGGGGAAAGGGCCAGGGATCCTACAGAAGGAATGGGGACAAGTCACGGGAGGCAGCTATGCTGCTCCCATGGGAAAGCTGGGAGAGAAGACGTCCACGCCGTGGTCATCGACAACAATCGGCGCGGCCATCAACGGGAAGCCGAATGCCGGGAAGCCGGTGACCGTGGTGGGCGAGATTCTGGACTTCTCCTGCTATCTGCAAGTGGGCAAGCACGGCGAGAAGCACCGTTCGTGCGCGCAAAAGTGTTTCAGCAGCGGACAGCCCATCGGGCTGCTGGCGGCGAACGGGACGATGTACATGCTGATGGAAGAAGAGCATGACCCGCGGCGCGACGGGATGACGGATTTCCGCAAGACGGCGATCGAGCATGCGGCGCACATCATGGAAGTGAGCGGAACGGAGAGCGAGCACGGCGGATACAAAGCTCTGTACGTGCAGGGATACCTGAAGAAATAAGCGCGGCGATTTTTCGAGGTCAGGAATATGAGGGGGATTGTGTTTCGGTGTTGGATGGCGGCGGCGGCGCTGGGGCTCGCCATGGCCGCGGAGAAGAAGGATGCGAGTCCGGTTCCGATTCCGTTGGGATTGCTGCCGGTCCAGTTTCCGAGGGACAATCCCTACACGCAGGAGAAGGCGGAGCTTGGGAAGCTGCTGTATTTCGACAAGCGGTTATCGGCGGACAATTCGGTGTCGTGCGCAAGCTGCCATGCCCCGGAGCGGGCCTACACGGATGGGGCGCCGGTGTCGACGGGGATCAAAGGACAGAAGGGCGGGCGCAGCGCGCCCACGGTAATCAACCGGGCCTACAGTTTGGCGCAGTTCTGGGACGGGCGGGCGAATTCGCTGGAGGCGCAGGCGGTGGGGCCGATGGCGAACCCCATCGAGATGGGGAACACGCATGCGGCGGTGGTTTCGACACTGAAGGGGATTGCGGGCTACCGGGCGATGTTCGCCAAGGCGTTCGGCACGGAGGATTTCACGATTGATCACGTGGCGAAGGCGATTGCCACGTTCGAGCGTACGGTGTTGTCGGGCAATTCGGCATACGACCGGTATAAGGCGGGGAAGAGATCGGCGATGAGCGCGGAGCAGGTGAAGGGGATGAAGGTTTTCTTCGACAAGGCGAAGTGCGACCAGTGCCACGAGGGGATCAACTTCACGTCGAACTCGTATCACAACCTGGGGGTGGGCATGGACAAGCCGAACGCGGACTTAGGGCGGTACGAGGTGACGAAGGACGCGGCGGACTGGGGGGTATTCAAAACGCCGACGCTGCGGGACATCGCGCGGACGGCTCCCTACATGCACGACGGCAGTTTGAAGACGCTGGACGAGGTGGTGGAGTATTACGACAAGGGCGGCATTCCGAACAAGAATCTGGATGAGAAGATCAAGCCGCTGCATTTGAGCGCGGAAGAGAAGAAGAGCCTGGCGTCGTTCCTCGAAGCGCTGAACGGCGAGGGCTGGCAGAAGATCGAAGCGCCGACGAAATTTCCCGAATGAAATTCAATTCCTGTTCGATGACGCGCCGCGGGTTCACCGCGATCCTGATTGGCTCGGCTGCCGAGTTTTCTTCGTGCAAGCGGGAGCATAAACGAATCATAGGAGTGGTGCCGAAGGGCAGGGCGCACATGTTCTGGCAATCGGTGCACGCCGGGGCGAATGCGGCGGCAAAGGAAGCGGGAGTGGAGGTGAGTTGGAACGGACCGGCGACAGAGACGGACTACAACGGGCAGTTGCAGATAGTGGATGCGATGATCAACCGGCGGGTGGACGCGATTGCGCTGGCTCCGATCGATAAGAAGGCGATGGTGAGCGTGGTGGAGCGGGCCAAACGGGAGAAGATCCCGGTGGTGATCTTCGATTCGGGAATCGATACGAACGATTTCGTCTCGCAGGTGGCGACGGACAACTACGCGGCGGGGCAGATGGCGGCGGACCGGATCGGGAAGATTCTGGACGGGAAGGGCAAGGTGGCGATGGTGGCGGTGCAGCCGGGGGCGGCGTCGACGATGGCGCGGGAGCAGGGGTTCGAGGACCGGGTGAAGGAGAAGTTTCCGGGAATCCAGATTGTGGACAAGCGGTTCGGGATGGCGGATTTCGCGCAATCGCTGGCGGTGTCGGAGAACATGCTGACGGCGCATTCGGACCTGGCGGCGCTGTTTGCGTCGAATGAATCGAGCACGGTGGGGGCGGCGCAGGCGTTGAAGGGGCGGCAGAGCAAGGTGAAGATGGTGGGTTTCGACTGGAGCCCGACGCTCGAGGAGGGGTTGAAGAGCGGGTTGATTGATTCGCTGGTGGTGCAGAATCCGTTCAAGATGGGGTACGAATCAGTGAAGGCGGCTGTGGCGGCGCTGGAAGGCAAGCCGGTGGAGAAGATCAACAACCTTGCGCCGCGGCTGATTTTGAAGGAAGACTTGAGCAAACCGGACGTCCAGGAGCAGTTGAATCCGGACTTGAAGAAGTATCTTGGCGGGTGATTTCGTGGCGGTGAGGTGGTTAGGAAACGCCGGTGAGCGTATACATTACGCTGGCGACTCTTCCCCAGATGTGGCTGAGGGAGGGCGCGTAATGAGTGGGTAGCCAGCCGTAGGCGACGAACGTCACCATGAGGACCAAGACGGAATACTCGACCATGTCCTGACCCCGCTGATCGGACCGGAGTTGACGGAGGGTACGCAATAGTGGCCGAAGCCGAAGTAAGTTCATAGCATTTCCTAGGCTCCCAAGACCATCTTGAGGGAATGGGGGTGTGGCCAACAAGGGCAAAAACGCCCTACCGGGGAAGGAAAAGACCCTAGTACCACACCCCCAAGCGTAGGGGAGCCGGTTTTATGGATTCGCCTGCGCGGGAAAGCGGACGATGGTGAGGCTGCGGAGAGTGACGGTGTCGGTAGTGGTGGAAGCCATCTGCCCCTGCACGTCCACGATGATGTCGCCGGTGGGCGCGCTGGAGTTGCCGCCGCCGGCCAGCACGGAGAGGGAAGTTCCCCAGTTCTGCCAGCCCCAGTAGAGGGCGGAATCGCGGTGGATGGCATCGCCGCGGCCGAAGACCATGGTTTCCGAACCAGACGCACTGCGGGCGGTAAGGACGACCCCACCCCAGGAAAGCGCGTAGCTGAAGGCGGTGGTGGTTCCTTCATGGGAGAGTTCGTAGTCGATGCGGAAGCGGTCGGAGGGAAGCACCATGGAGGCAGGGATGCGGCACTGTCCCAGCGAGGTCATTGTCAGCGAAGATGTGCCTGTTCCTCCGATGGAGCAAATGACCTGAGGAGACGGATGTTTCTGTCCGGCTTCAAAGGATTTGCGAGCCATTTCCGTGGTGTTCAACCAAGCGTCACCCTCACGGAGCGTGGAGGGATCGGCGGGCAGCCCATCCTGTTGCCAGGGGGCCTGACCGTTGGAGGCGCCGGCGCGGACGGAGGCAGCGAGGAATTTCCCATCGGCTTCGAGGCGCGCGACATCGGAGCCGGCAAGCGTCTTCCAGCGTTGGAGTGGCGCCGACGACTGGCCTTCCCCGGCCCGGACCTCGAGTGTAGTAGAGCCGTCGATGACCGAGGAGTCGTATACGGTCAAGGTGGAGGTGGGGGAGGCGACACCGACGCCGAGGCGGCGCAGGACGTTATCCCAAGTGAAGCGGCTGCCGTTGTGGGCGAGACTGCCCGAGGCATCGATGAACGGTACGGCGCCGGCGGGGAAACCGGTAAACAGGCAGGCGTTCCAGACGGCATCGGAGCCATTCGAAGTGAGACAGCGGTTAGGGGCTCCGAGGGGAAGGCGAGTCCAGAGCGCGGGAGAAGTTCCCACGCCGACGATGAGGTCGCCGCGGGAGACGGCAGCGGGATTGGTGTCGTAATGAGAGGACCCGAGGAGGGGGTGGCCGGTTGGAGGCCTGGAGTTGGTGAGCCTGGAATCCTGATCGGTGACGAAGCGGTTGGAGTTGGAAGGATTGCCGGCGGAACCGGAGAGAGCCGCCTTCTGATCCGCCGTGGGGTCATTCGCGTTGGAGTGAGTGGGGAAGTTCAGAGCGAGTTTGGATTCGGCGATTCCCGCGTTTGGCGAGATGTGCTGGTCGGCAATGGCTCCGGGAGCGATGGAGGGGGCCGGGAAGAAGCCTGTGAGGGCTCCGCCGGCTTCCGATCCTCCTGTCAGGCCGGAAGCGCCGGCGATGCGATAGGAGGCAATCAGCAGGTCCCCGGATTGGGGGTAGGAGCCGGGTTGGAAGGTGATGGTGTTACCCGAGAGATTGAAATCGAGTCCGGGCTTCTGGAGCACGCCGTTGCGGAAGAGTTGCAGGCTGTTTCCCGGGTTGGGAGCATTGGCGAGAGTGAAGACGGCATTGGCGCCACTGAGCGTGCCGGCCGGGATTTCGCCGTCTACAAACCCGGGAGAGGAGGAACCGGAGCAAGGGCTTGTGGAGCCATTGACGTGAAGACAATCGGTGGGATCGCCGACGGCGGCATCGAAATCGCCATTGGAGTTGATGACGGCGGCGCGGGATGGTATGAATCCGAGGCCCTTTTTGGGTCTGGCTGCCAGTTCCTCGGTGAGACCGGCGACGTCGTTGATCTGGGCAGGTCCGGTATTGGCAGCAGGGGAGTTGACGGCGGCGCCGGCGATGGGGGGTCCGACGAGGCGGACATCCTTGAGTTTCAGTGAAGTCGCGCTTGGGGACACGGCCCAATACTCGGTGAAGAGGACACGGCCGTTGTTGCTGTACTTGACGATGTAGTAAGCGCCAACGGACGCCGTTGTGGTGGGCACGAGGCTCACCTTCAGGACGCCTTTGATGACGCGGGAATTCTTGCTATAGGCGGCGATGGAGGAGTAATCGGAGGCGAGGAAACTGCGCCACTCGATCATGACGACGCCGTCGAACCGCTGTCCGTCGGCGCGGAAGACGGTGTCTTCGATGGTAGTGAGACTGGGCTGAGCTCCCAACGACAGGGAGCACGCCAACCAGGCCAGGGGAAGGACACGCCGGGCCCAACGAGGATTCGAATACATTTGCTAAGCCTCCAGGGAATTGGCCCGGTGCGAAGACGCTTCCGGGCCAGGGGGGCGGGCAGTAACCCGTTCTGGCTACAGCTTAGCTGGCGAAGATGCTGGAGGAAGAGCTATAGGCCGATGTCAACAGCAATATCTATCGATTTATCTTTAGTTTAGCGGAACAAAAAGAAAAACGAATGACTTGTGACCGTGAACCGGCCAATCACACAAATGAAACCCGGACCGCGGTTTACCAGTACAGTTTGCCCCCCAATTGGAGAATCCTGGGGTCGCGGGTGCTGTTGACCAATCCGAAGGTGCTGACGTTGACGGTGGAGATGGGATTGTTGAACTGGGTATGGTTGAAGAGATTGAAGAACTCGGCGCGGACTTGCAGCCGGGACTGTTCCCCGAGTTTGGGAACGTGGAAGTTCTTGCTGAAGCTGACGTCCCAGTTGTTGATGCCGAATCCGGGTTGCGTATTCCGGCCGAGGTTTCCAAACGTTCCCTTGGAGGGCGTCGAGTAAGCGGTCTTGTCGAGACCGAGGAGATTGTTGGAGCGCGGGTCCAACTTCTGGATGGCGGCGCCGGTCGCATTGGCGCGTTGCTCGCCGGCGAGCACGTTCGCGGGGTCGCCGGCGGCGACGATGGTGTAGCGCATGCCGGAAATGAAGTTGGTGATTCCGGCCATCTCCCATCCGCCGATGAATCCATTCAGGACGGCGTTCCTGATGTCCACGGCCTTGCCCTTACCGACGGGAAGCTGCCACACATAGCTGGCGATGAAGTTGTGAGGGACGTCATTGGGGGCGGGCTCACGTTCGGGACGGCGATTGTACATATTCATGCCCGCGCCGCCGCTATCCATGAGTTTCGAGAAGGTATAGGAGACCGTATAGGAGAGGTCATGCCATAACCGCTGCTCCAGTTTCAGGTAGCCCGCATTGTAGTTGGTCCACTGGTAGTTTGTGTTCTGGCTAAAGCCCGGCGGCAGGGTGGGATAGGGCATGCGAGTCTGGTAGGGTTCCGGATTGTCCTTGTTCTGGGGCAAGCGCGGCTGGTTCATGAGCACCGATCCGTACTGTTTTTGACCGGTGTTGCCCATGTATCCGCTTTCCAGGAGCAGGCCGGGACGAATCTGATGCTGGACATTGAGGTTGTAGTTGTAGAGGTATCCGGTGCGCTGAAACAGGTCCTGATTGCTGCTGACACCGGTGGTGCTCTTTTCGGGTCCGGGAAAAAGGTCGGACATGCGGATTTGGGGGATGGTGGGGCTGGAAACAAGGTTGGCGAAGACGAAGAAGGGCGGGGTGCTCATCATGTTGTTGACGGCCGCGCCGCCTCCGCTGAAGGCGTAGAAAATGCCGAAACCGGTGCGGATGGTGGTATTGCTGCCCGGACGGTAAGCAAGGCCGAACCGCGGCGAGTAGTTGTTTTTGTCGGGGGCCACAGGCGGATTCGACAGCGCCACAGTGCCGGTATTCTGGAACAGACCGACGCCGGGGATGTAGTAATCCGGACGTCCGGCGAGTAACTGCCGTCCAACGCCGAGATCAAAATTGGCGAGTCTTCCGCGGTAGGGAGACTGGTATTCGTAGCGAAGGCCGAGGTTCAAGGTGAGGCGGTTGCTGATGCGCCAGTCGTCCTGCACGTACCAGAAGATCTGTTCGGCGAGGGAATACTTTGCGACGCCGCCGTAGTTGCCCAGACTGCCCAAGCCTCCGGTGGCCGAACCGGGGAAGCCGAGCAAGTAGTCGCCAAAGGAGTCGCCGCTGTAGTTGCCGGTGAAGTTCATGATGCCGTTCTGGCTGCTGCCCTGGTCATAGCCGACCATGAGGTGGGAGTACTCGATGCCGGCCTTCACGGTGTGATCGCCGCGGATCCAGGTCACTGATTCTCCGCCGCGGTAGTAGATGTTGTTCTGGACGATGTGGGTTCCGTAGCCGACGAATCCGTTGCTGGCTCCGGGGAAGCCCGGCGCATAGCCGGTGAGGTTGACGTTCGGGAGAGTATAGTCGCCAGGGCTTGGGGCCAGATTCTTGAAACCGAGGTCTGCCGCGTAGTTGGTGGAGTAGCGGTCACCGTCGCTCTGGCGGGCGAGATAGGCCTTGAAGAATCCCAAGCGGGTGTCGCTGATGAAGGTGGGAGAAAAGACGTGGGTGTAGCCGACCGACAGGTGTTGGGTGCGGTCGGGGCGAATGACGCCGAGCCCAATGATATAGGCGACGTTCGTCAGGTCATCGTTGGCGTAGGAGTAGCGTCCGAACAGACTGCCCTTCGAGGACACGCGGTGATCGATGCGGCCCGTCAACTGGTCGCGGCGTTCCCAGTCGCTGGGCGTCACGAGGAAATTGACGCCGGGACGGCCCGCTGAATTGGCGTGAGGGAAGTACTGGAGCATTTTTTGGGCCTGGGCGTCGACGCGGTTTTGCGGGATGACCGCGCCGGGGAACGGGGTGTTGTTATTCGCGGGATCCTTGATGGTCTTTCCGGTGGCGCTGAAGTTGCCGGCCATCATGTCGTCGGTGGGGACGAGGCCCTGAAGAATGACGCCCGTTCGCCGCCGGCGCGCTTCGTAATTGACGAAGAAGAACGTTTTGTCCTTGCGTATTTTGCCGCCGGCGCTGACTCCCGGCTGATTGTAAGTGAATCGAGGGGCTCCGGTAGCCGGACGGAAGAACTGGCCAGCCTGAAAGGCCCGGTTGCGAACAAAGTCATAGGCGGTTCCATGAAAGGAATTGCTACCGCGCTTGGTGACCATGTCGATGAATGCGGCGCCGTGGCCGTAGGATGCATCCATGAAATTGGTGACCACTTTGAACTCCGCCAGAGCGTCCACGGACAAGGCAATCCCGGGATTGTTCTGGTTCACGACCGTGAAGTCGACGCCGTCGAGGTTGGCGCCGGTGGAGGTATTGCGAACGCCGCCGATGTCAATGGAGCGCGAGTCCATGACGCTGCTGGTTCCCACGGTTCGCAACGACCCGGGCGTAAGCGCGGCGAGGTCGAAGAAATTGCGGTTGTTGAGGGGCAGTTCGAGCATCGTGCGGTTGTCGATGACGGAACCGAGAACCGCGGTGTTGGTCTGCAACTGAGGCGTGGTTCCTTCCACTTCCACCTTTTCGCTGACGTTACCCACCTGCATGGTGATGTCTGTGCGCACCTGAGTGTTGACGGTGACCACGACGTTCGAAACGGAGGCGACGCGGAAGGAGGCTGCGGTGGCGGTGATGGTGTAGGCGCCGCTCGGTAACGCGGTGAAGCGATAGTTGCCTTCGGCATCGGTGACGAAGGTCCGCGATTCATTGGTGGCGTGGTTGCGAGCGGTGATCGTGACTCCGGGGATCACGGCCTGGCTCGAATCGGACACGGTACCGAGAATAGTGCCGGTGCCGAATTGAGCGAGGGCGGCAGCCGTGGAGATGAGGAAGAGGGAGAGCAACAGTGGGGTGTTGCGAAGGGAGGAGGAGGAAGACATAATGGACCTCGAAGCAGGGCGGTTGAGCGCTTAAAGCTCTTAGCGATGCATTCTATGAGGTTTCTCGCGGCGCTGTCAACCATCGATTGCAACGAGATCGGTTTATCGGAGAAATGGCGGTGGATTGGTGAGTTCTTTCAATGCCGGAGGGCCGGCGGGCACTGTGCGAGCTTCCAAGATATTCAGTTGGCCGGGCAGTGGCCTGAGATACAGTAGAGTAGCGAGGTGTTCTGATGGCCGTCATCCGCTATATTCTACTGGCGCTTCTTGTGGCGCAGGCTGTATTTTCCCAAGGGCTCTATCTTCCCACCACCGAATCGCTGCGCACGCACAAAGCGCCTCAGTGGTACGAGGATGCGAAGTTCGGCATCTTCATCCACTGGGGTCCCTATGCCGTGCCGGCGTATCACGAGTGGTATGTCGAGTTCATCAGTCCCAAGGCGAATTTTGGATTCATGTTCGGCGGGCCGCCCTATGTGAGCACGCGCGGCGATCTGCCGGAAACGCTATTCCTTTCAAAGACGCGCGCCGCGGCGGTCGAGTATCATCGCAAGAACTGGGGCGCGGATTTCGCCTACGACAACTTCATCCCGATGTTCCGGGCGGAAAAGTTCGACCCGGGGGCCTGGGCCGGACTGTTTCGCGAATCGGGGGCTCGCTACGTTGTATTCACGGCGAAGCACGGGGACGAGTTCGCGATGTGGCGCAGCAAGGTGACCACACGGAATGCGGTTGACATGGGTCCCAAGCGCGATATCGCCGGGGATCTGGCGCGGTCGGTTCGCGCCGCGGGGATGAAGATGGGTTTTTATCACAACACCACCTACACGTTTTGGGATGCGCGCTATCCGGGACGCGACTGGGTGGACTATATGAATCGCTCGATCCGCGAATTGATCGACCTGTATCATCCGAGCGTGCTCTGGGGCGATGTGCTGGACGGCCCGGTGCGCGATGCGCAAGGCAAACCGCTTCCGGCCGACTACTGGGGCTCCAAGCAGGTGCTGGCGTACTTCTATAACCGATCCGATCCTTCGGGCGGCGTGGCCGCCAATGACCGCTGGGGGCAGGATGTGGACGGCAAGTATCTGGGCGATTTCGCGACGCCGGAGCGCACTCGCATGACTCGCATCCGGACGGACAAGTGGGAGACGTGCGACTCGCTGGACCCCACTTCCTGGGGCTACAACCGGAATCTGCCGGAGAGCGACTACATGACGCCCAACCAGGTGGTGGTCTACCTGGTGGACGTGGTGAGCAAGAACGGGAATCTGCTGATCAACATCGGGCCTCGAGCGGACGGCACGATTCCCGAGGTGATGCAATCCTGCCTGCGCAGTGTGGGCGAGTGGTTGAAAGTGAACGGGGAGGCGATCTACGGCACGCGCTATTGGGACACCTACCGGGACGGGGACGTGCGATTCACCCACAAGGGCAACACGCTGTACGCCATCGCCCTCGAGTGGCCGGAAGAGAATCTCCGCCTGACGTCGTTAGCGGGGAAACAGGTGGCCAAGGTCGACATGCTCGGTCTCGACGAACCCGTGAAGTGGCGGCAGCAGAGCGATGCCCTGATCATCGAAGCGCCGGGAAAGCGTCCGTGCAAGTATGCGTACACGTTCCGCATCCAACTGAGGCCGAAGCGGTGACGGGGCGCAGCGGGAACTGTCTGGCCAAACTCGAGCGCATGAACCGCGCTCTGCGCCACCAGGAATCCGATCGTGTTCCGGTGAGCGACTTTTTCTGGAGTTCGTTTCTCGAACGCTGGCGGAGGGAATTGGGGCTGCCGGCGAGCACGGACATTTACGAATACTACGATCTTGACTGGCGGCAGGCGACGCCGAACGTCGATCCGCACATCCGGCCGTTCGAAATCCTGGAGGAGAGCGATGAGGAGGTGATTGTCCGCACGGGGTTCGGCGCAGTCATCCGCAAGCGCTTCGATCAGCCGATGCCGGCTTTTCTGCGGTTTGAGACGGACACGATCGATAAGATGCTGGCCTTTCCGTTCGATGATCCCTGGGATGAGCGGCGTTATTTCTCGGCCGGGGATGACCAGATCAATGGGGTTGGCGACGTCTTCGCCCGCCACACGGAAGCCTGGGTAGAACGGGTGAAGGCCGTGCACGGCGAGTTTCCGATTTACGGGGGTGTGTGCGAAGGACATGAGACGCTGTGGCGCATCATCGGGCCGGAGAATACATTGATGTGGATTGGCGAATATCCGGACGAGGTGGGGCGATTTGTGGAGCGGATCAACGCTTTCTCGCTGGAAGTGGTGAAAGCGCAGATAGCGGCCGCGGGCGGGCGGTTGGACGGGATGGTGATCTGGGGCGACGTGGCTTATCGCAAGGGCTGTCTGTTCTCGCCCGATTATTGGCGGAAGCACTTCAAACCCGGTGTCAAGGCATTGGTGGACGAGTGTCACGGGCACGGTCTGCCAGTGATCTACCACGGGTGCGGCAACGTGAACCGGATCTTCGAGGAGTTCATCGAGGCCGGCATCGATGCCTACAATCCGCTCGAGGCGAAGGCGGGGATGGATGTGATTGACCTGCGCCGGCGGTTCGGCCACCGCATTGCATTCTGCGGGAACATGGATGTGGTGGTGTGGGCGAGCGGGGACCGGGAATTGCTTCGCCGCACTGTGCTTACGAAGCTGAATGCGGCCAAAGGCGGGGGGTACATTTTTCAATCCGACCACTCGGTTCCGAGCAACGTCTCGGGCTCCGATTACGAGTACGTGGTGAACCTGGTGCGCGAGCGGGGGCGGTATCCGCTGCAACTCGAAGAGTGCGACGTGGCGGTGTGAGGCGTCAGTTTGGGGAGCCTTCCAGGTAGCGGCGGATGCGGGCGAGGGCTTCCATGAGGTTCTCGTGGGAGTTCGCAATGGAGAAGCGCAAATAGCCTTCCCCGTAGGCTCCGAAGGCGGTGCCTGAGAGGCATGCGACGCCCGCTTCCTGTAGGAGGGCATCGGCGAGTTCCCTCGAGGAGCGGCCTGTGCCGGTGATGTTGGGGAATGCGTAGAAGGCGCCTTCGGGGGTGGGGCAGCGGAATCCGGGGAGGGCGTTCAATCCGGCGATGAAGGCGTCGCGGCGGCGGCGGAATTCACTGACCATGCGGTCCACGGCATCCTGGGGGCCGGTGAGCGCGGCCATGCCGGCGCGCTGGGTGAAACTAGCCGTGCAGGAGTTGGAATTGACCATCAATTTATTCACGGCCTCGGCCAGCCATGCGGGCATGACGCCGTAGCCCAGGCGCCATCCGGTCATCGCGTAGGTCTTCGAGAATCCGTCGAGGATGATGGTCTTCCCGGCCATGTCCGGCTGGCTGGCGATGGATGCGGGCGCGTCTCCGTAATAGATGCGGGAGTAGATCTCATCAGAGAGTACGATGAGATCGCGTTCCCGGACGAGATTGGCGATTTCGATGATGTCCTCTTTCGGGATGACGCCTCCGGTGGGGTTCTGCGGCGAGTTGATGATGAGGAGTTTCGTTTTGTCCGTCAGTCGTTCGCGCAGGATGTTGAGGTCGAAGGAGAAGCCGCGATCTTCGAGCAGCGGGACGTAGACTCCGGTGGCGCCGAGAAAGCGCACCATCGACTCATAGATGGGAAAGCCGGGATTGGGGAAGATGACTTCGTCGCCCGGTTCGAGGAGGGCCAGCATGGGAAAGAAGAGGATTGGTTTTCCGCCCGGGACGACGCAGACGTTTTCGATGCCGGCGCGGATGCCGCGGGTGCGGCTGACGTAGCCGGCGATGATCTGGCGGAAATCGGCGTGGCCCGGGGTTGGTCCGTAGTGCGTCCAGCCCTCGTTGAGGGCCTTCTTACCGGCTTCGATGATGTGAGGCGGGGTCTTGAAGTCAGGTTCGCCTATCTCGAGGTGAATGACGCTGCGGCCCTGCGCTTCGAGGGCGCGGGCTTTTTGCAGCACTTCGAAGGCACCCTCGACAAGGATGCGGTTCATGCGCTCAGCGAGTTTCATGGTGGTGAGGGGAGTGACGCCTAAAGTCGGCGCTCCCTCTAAATGATAGCCCCGCAAGGCGTCTCACGCCGAGCGCTGTCTTGCCGGAGCGGGGAAAGGAGTCAGCCGCGGCGGCTCGATCGGGCCTGCACCGTTCGCTGCGGTTCGACGGCAGCGGCTTGAGTGAGGGCGTGGTTCAGATTGAACAGCGATTGGTCCATGAGTTCCGCCATGGCTTGCATGGGGAGGCCTTCGGCGTCCTTGAAGAAGCCGAGTTTGTTGTCCGTGGGGGAGAAATCGACACGAACCCAGTCTCCGCGGCGGATCTGGTCCGTAGCGATCAGGTTGGACATGGGCTGCACGAGGAGCCGCTCGATGGAACGCTTCAAGTGGCGGGCGCCGTACTTGCTGTCGGTACCTTCATTGAGGAGGAACTCTTTGGCCTGGTCAGTAGCGGTGAAGACGAACGGGTTGTCCCCGGCGTTATTGAGAACCCGCTGCTGCACGAGGCCGAGTTCGATGTCGAGGATCTTGCGCAGTTCAGCCTCGCCGAGAGGACGAAAGACCACGGTCTTGTCCAGGCGGTTGATGAATTCCGGAGTGAACTTGCGCCGCGCGGCGTCAATGCCTGTGCGGGAGATCTTCGCCGCCGTTTGCTCGTCCATCTTTGCGGACTTCGAGCGCGCGGCGCTATCAAGGGAGTGGAAGCCGAGCCGCGGAGAGAGGATGGAGTTCATCTCGGAAGCGCCGAGGTTGCTGGTCATGAAGATCATGGCTTTGCTGAAGTCGACGCGGCGGTTGTCGCCGAGGGTGAGGGTGGCTTTGTCGAGGATTCCGAGGAGGAGGTTCCAGAGGGCATCGCTCGCCTTTTCGATTTCGTCGAAGAGGACAAAGCTGATCTTGCAGGCGTCGCTGTGATAGAGGTTGAGCACTTCCTGGCTGAGGAGGGGATGGGTTTCGCGATGTCCGAGGTAGCCTGGGGGCGAGCCGATGAGTTTGGCGATTTCATGGCTGTGCTGGAATTCGGCGCAATCGATTTTGATGACAGCGCGCGAGTTTCCCACGAGGCTCTCGGCGGTGGCTTCGACGATGCGCGTCTTGCCGGAGCCTGTGGGGCCGAGGAAAAGGAAATTGCCAATGGGGCGTCCCGGCGGGGTCATTCCGGTCAAGTAGAGTTGGTAGATGTTGACAATCTGGTCGATTGCGTCATCCTGGCCTACGATGAATCGCCGCAGCCGGCGATCGAATGATTCTGCTTCGCGCCCCGTGCGGGATGCATCGAGCGGGATACCTAACTTCGTCATTGGTACATCTCCCCTAAACCTGCCATCCGGGCCAAACCAACCCGAGCCGACCCTGGCGCGCTTGTCGCTCCTCGCCGCGGCAATATCATCCGTCTTTCTCCACGTGCCTCCGAGACATTCCCGGAGCAAGCGCGCTTCCAATCCCTTCCCCGACCCTTTGTAGTCCAATGCAAATCCCTCGCCTTCTGTTATTTAGCCGGCTTCGACGGACGCAACTCGACCCGGCTCACCATGGTTCGTTCCGGCATTTCCAAAACCATCCGTACCACTTCGGCCACGTCCTCGGGCTGAATCTTCCAATCGGCCTTGTTCTGTGAGCCGAAAAACTCTGTCGCCACGCTTCCGGGCATCACGGAGCACACTCTTACGTTATCGGCACGATGATCGAGCATCAGCGCTTCAGTGAAACCATTCAAGCCGAACTTGCTGGCGTTGTAAGCGCCGCCGCCTGGAAATGCGTTTTTTCCGGCAAGACTCGAGATGTTCACCACAAACCCTCCATTTCCCTTGCGGAACCGTTCCATGGCCAGATGGCAGAAGTGAAAAACGCTCGAAAGGTTCGTCTCGATGGTCTGGTACCACTCCTCGGGACGAAGATCGGCGACCGGACGAAAGATTCCGATTCCAGCATTGTTCACCAGGATGTCGAGGCTACCCAAGTTATCGTCGGTATAGGAATAAAACTTTCGTATATCCCCCGCATCGGTGACATCACACTTCCCCCCAATGATCCTGCCTCCGGTTTCGGCGGCGAGTTCCTGAACGGCTTTTTGCACTCCCTCCTCCGATCTGGCACAGATGGCGACGGCGGCTCCGCAGCCAAGCAGCATCTTCGCTATTTCTTTTCCGATCCCCCGGGTTCCTCCCGTCACGATCGCTTTCTTGCCAAACAGCGGACTTACTTTCTCCATCGGTTGGTTCACTCCTTCCCTCTGATGCTACCGTTTTCATGACCGAAAATTGCCGCCATCGGGCTCGGTTACAATAGGGAAAGCGACCCGGCCCATGCAGGAATCGAGCGTTTTCTGGCTGCGCATCGCAGCCACCCTATATTTCTTTGGCTTGCTCCACGCCCTGATTACCCTGTTCGGGAAACGCAATATGCTTCAGCGGGTAGCGCTTTCGGGTTTCGGGGTGGCGGTTGTCCTGCACATGGTTTCGCTGGTGGAACTGACGAGGGCAACCGGGCAGCTTCCGGTGGCGAATTTTTACGAATCGGCCTCTCTGCTTGCCTTCCTGATCGCTTTGGTTTTTTTGTTCGTGCGCTGGAAATACCAGTTCGCGCCGCTATCCATCTTCCTGCTTCCTCTTGTTTTTGTGATGACTTTGGTGGGCGCCATGGAACTGCCGGTGGCGGGATGGTCGAGTCCGGGACTGCGGGAAGGCTGGCTGCTGGTTCATGTGCTGAGCGTGCTCTCGGGTTACGCGGCGCTGTTGCTGACGGCGGGCGCTTCCATCTTTTACCTGGTGCGTGAGCGGCAGCTAAAGAATAAGCGTCGGGGCGCCTGGTTTGACCACCTGCCCCCGCTCGGGACGCTCGATTCCATCACCACCAAAGCTTTGTCGATCTCCTTTATCTTTATCACCTGCGGCGTGGTGACCGGGCTCACATGGGCCTTCATCGAGTCGGGGACGCGCTGGATTCTGGACGCGCGCATACAGGTGGCGCTCATTACCTGGGCATTGTGCCTGGGCGCGGTGTTTCTGAGAAACATGGCCGGATGGCGCGGCAGGAAAGCGGCTGTACTTTCGATTACTCTAATGGGTTGCGCCGCGCTCACCTGGGCCGCGCATGTCGGACTACGGAAAGTCTTGCTCGAGCGATGAGGTTCCACATCACAGGACTGAATCACCGCACGGCGCCGGTGGAGGTACGGGAACGGGTCGCCTTCCCAGCGCAACAACTGGGCGAGGCCCTGGGACTGCTTGTGCGGGCGGGCGTCAGCGAGGGGATGATCCTGTCCACCTGCAACCGTGTCGAGGTGGCGATCTCGCTCGACGAAGGCGATGGGGAGACAATCGTCGAACAATTTCTCGAGCAGACGCGGCAGATGCCGCGCAACCTGCTGTCGCCGCATCTCTACCATTACCAGGGCAGGGATGCGATCCGGCATCTCTTCCGCGTGGCCGCCAGCCTGGACTCGATGGTGGTGGGCGAGCCGCAGATCCTGGGGCAGTTGAAGGACGCCTACGCCGCCGCCAAATCCTCCGGCGCGCTCAACGGCTTCCTCGACGGGCTGATGACGCGCGCCTTTTCGGTAGCCAAGCGCGTGCGGACGGAGACGGAGATCGGGCAGAATGCGGTGAGCGTTTCCTACGCCGCGGTGGAACTGGCGCGGGAGATTTTCGGCAATTTGAACGGGCGCGCGATTTTGCTGATCGGTGCGGGAAAAATGTCGGAGTTGGCGGCGCGCCACCTGCTCCGGGCGGGGGCCAACCAGATCTACGTGACGAATCGCACCGAGGAGAAGGCGCGCGAGATGGCGGGTCTGTTCCAGGGTAGGGTGGTGGCATACGAGCAGTTCGCCTCGATGCTGGCATCAGTGGATATCGTCATCACTTCTTCCGGAGCGCCGCATTATGTTCTGACGCGGGAAATGATGAAGGACGTGATGCACCAGCGGCGCAATCGTCCCATCTTCCTCATCGACATTGCCGTACCGCGCAATATCGACCCACAGATCAACAAGGTGGACAACGTCTTCCTGTACGACATCGATGACATGGGAAGGGTGGTGGAACAGAATCGCCTCTCGCGACAGGCGGAGGCGAATGATGCCGAGCGCATCATCGAGGAAGAGGTGGAAAAGATGCTCGCCCGCCTGCGCGAGCGCGAGGTTACACCCACCATTGTCAGCCTGCAAAGCCAGCTCGAGCAGATCCGGCAATCCGAACTGGACCGTGTGCGGGCGAAGCTGGGGACGCTGACCAAACAGCAGGAAGAGGCGATCGACGCCTTGACGAAAGGAATCCTGGGGAAGATCGCGCACGGGCCAATCTCGGAATTGCGGCGGCAGGCGGGGCGCGGCGAAACGCATCACGCCATCGAATTCATACGGCGGGTCTTCCGCTTACCGGACTAACACATGCTTACTCTCGGCTCTCGCGGCTCACAACTCGCACTCTGGCAAGCCAACTGGGTGAAGGACCAGCTCACGGCGCGCGGCGAGGAATGCCGCATCGAGATTATCCATACCACGGGCGACAAGATCACCGACGTGCCGCTGTCGCAAGTGGGCGCAAAGGGAGTGTTCACCAAGGAGATCGAGGAAGCGCTGCTGGCGGGGAAGATCGACCTGGCGGTTCATTCGCTGAAGGACATGCCCACGGAATTGCCGGCGGGACTCACCATTGCGGCCATTCCTCCGCGCGAGGACGCCCGCGATGCGCTCATCGGCTACAAGCTGCACGATCTTCCGCGATACTCGACGGTGGGCACCAGTTCGCTGCGCCGCACGGCCCAGTTGAAGGCCATCCGGCCGGACCTGCGCATCGAGAGCGTGCGCGGCAATCTGGATACGCGGCTCCGCAAGCGCGAGGAGGGGCAGTACGACGCGATTGTCCTGGCCGCCGCGGGGTTGAAGCGGCTCGGCTGGCATGACCGGATTTCGGAACTGCTGTCGCCCGATGTGATGTGTCCCGCCGTGGGCCAGGGTGCGCTTGCCATCGAAACGCGGGAGGACAAAGGCGCCGGCTACAACGCGGCCCGGATGTTGAACGACAACCGCACAGCCATCTGCGTGGCGGCGGAGCGTACGCTGCTTGCGGCCTTGGGCGGCGGGTGCCAGGTGCCTCTGGGAGCGTACGCGAAGAAGGACAACCTGCTTCACATCCAGGCAGTGGTGGTCTCCCCCGACGGTGGAAAGATCGTCCGCAAGAAGACCAGCGGGGATCCGCGGCATCCGGAGAAAATCGGCGAACGGCTGGCGCAGACTCTCCTCGATTCCGGAGCCGCCGACATCCTGCGGCAGGTCTACGGACGATGAAGACTGCCTACCTTGTAGGGGCAGGCCCCGGGGATCCGGACCTGATCACGCTGAAAGGCCAGGCTGCTCTTGCCAAGGCGGATTGCGTCCTCTACGACAACCTTGCGAATCCGGAACTGCTGAAGCTGGCGCCTTCTTCCGCGGAGCGCGTCTACGTCGGCAAGAAGCGGTCTGATCATGCGCTCAGCCAGGAGGAGATCTGCGCACTGCTCGTGTCGAATGCGCGGCAGGGCAAGTGCGTGGTTCGTCTCAAGGGCGGGGACCCGTTCATCTTCGGGCGCGGAGGGGAGGAGGCGGAAGCGCTTGCAGCCGCCGGAATACCTTTCGAGGTCGTCCCGGGAGTGACGACGCCCTTAGGCGTGGCCGCCTATTGCGGCGTGCCTCTCACGCATCGCGAGCACACCTCGGCGGTCACATTCGTGACAGGCCACAACGTAGAAGCCATCGACTGGTCGAAGATCGGCCATTCGGAAACGCTGGTTCTGTTCATGGGCCTGACGCACGTGCGGCGTATCGCCGCGGAGCTTATCGACAAGGGCAAGGATCCGGCCACTCCGGCGCTTGCCGTGCGATGGGCCACGCGGCCCGATCAGCAGACGGTGACCGGCGCCCTTGCCGATATTGCCAATCTCACGGAGGCGGCGGGAATGAAGCCCCCGGTGACATTCGTGATCGGGGAAGTGGTGCGGCTGCGCGAACAGCTCAACTGGTTCGAACATCTGCCCCTTTTCGGACAGCGGATTGTCGTGACACGCGCTCGCGAGCAGGCATCCGAACTGAGCGCAAGGCTGCGCGCGCTCGGCGCCGAAGCGGTGGAGTTTCCGGTGATTGCGATGGAACCGCCGGCCGATACGGGGCCGTTCGATGCCGCCCTCGATCGCCTGGACTGCTATGACTGGCTGATCTTCACTTCAGTGAACGGGGTGCGATTCTTTCTCGAGCGCCTGGACCGGTCCCGTTACGACCTGCGCCGGGTGAAAGCGCAACTTTGCGCCATAGGCCCCGGCACGAGGCGCGCTCTCGAAGCCCTCCACCTCAAAGTGGACCTGATGCCCGCCGAATACGTCGCGGAAAGCCTGGTGGAGGCGTTCGCGCCCTTCGACCTCACGGGCAAGCGCATCCTGCTGCCGCGCGCCGCCGTCGCCCGCGACGTGGTTCCGCGGGAACTTACATCGAGGGGAGCGCGGGTGGATGTGGTGGAAGCTTACCGTACCGTTGTACCGGCGGACGGCGCCGCGCGGGCCGCGGAGATTTTCGCGCACCGGGTGGATTGTGTGACGTTCACGAGTTCCTCGACGGTGAAGAACTTCCTGGCGCTGGCGGGGAGGGAAGCGCTGCGGGGTGCGAGAATTGCCTCCATCGGGCCAGTGACATCGGAAACGGTCCGGATGCACGGCTTCGAAGTGAGCGTCGAGGCCGCCGAGCATACGATGGAAGGACTGGTGGCGGCTCTTTCGGCAGCACGCCGGTAGGCGGGCAGGTCCTATTTCTGTTCCGAAGCCGGCTTCGACTTTCCGGCCGCGGACGCCGGCTTGCGGATTTCCTCGAAGTACTGCTGAACGAACTCCTGATAGGCCGGGGGGACTTCGTCGCGATTGATTTCGCCGCCGGATTCCGAATGGGCGGCGTCCTTCCGCACGTAGTCCGTCTTGAGGCGTTGTTTGCCGGAACTGACTTCCACCATGACTTCGCCGGTGACGTTCTGCGCGCGCTTGCCGAGCAGTTCGCTGATCTTGCCCATCGCGGCTGCCTGTTCGGCCTGCCGGACGGACTTGTCTCCGTCCTGCTTGCCTGCTCCGCTCTTCCCTTCCTGCTGCTGCTGTTTCTCGCCGCCGCCCTCGGACATCTTGCCCTGGGCGTTCATGTTCTTCGAGGCTCCTTCGCCCTTCTGCTCACCCGCTTCGTCGGAGTTGGATTGAGCGTCTCCATTGGGCTTGCCAGGAGCGGGAGAGCCTTTCTGCCCCGTCTGCTTCTGCGCGGCGGAAGATTGGGCGGCTCCCTGCGGAGAAGCGGCGTTGTTGCGGGACATCTCGCCCTGGCGCGGGCTCATCTTCATGCGGGCGAGCATGTTGGCCATGGCATCGCGCATTTTTTCCATGAGGGAGGAGTTATCGCCGGGCTGCTGGGCGGGATTGGTGTTGTTGCCCTGGGCGCGGGACTTATCGTTCTGCGGTCCCTGGGATTTCGCTCCGCCTTCCTTCTGGCTCCGGTCGTCACCGGCGGCGGCCGCGTCGCCCTTTCCCGCGGCCTCGTCTGTATCCTTACCTTCTTTGTTGGCGGGGTCAATCTCTTGCGACGCTTTACCCTCTTTGCCGGAAGTCTCGCCCGAATCTATGGACTGCGCCTTGAACTCATCTTCGCTGCGGGCGTCTTTACGCTCCGCCGTTTTCTCGTCGTTCATTTCCGCCGGAACCGATAGGGCATCGAGCTTCTGAGGCAACTTCTGCTTGGGCAACGCTTTGTTCTTCGCGATCAGGTTGGGGGTGGAAGCGAAAGAATCAAAGGGGATGCGGACGAGGGGGCGGCGCAGATCAAGGGCTCCGCTGAATCCGTAGCGGGCAATCAGCAGCCCCGCGGAAATCAACAGCAGCGCCCCGCAAGCCCATGCCTGCCGCGGCATGCGGAGCGGAGCCGCAATGATCGCATCCGCATCGGCGGCCGCCGACTCAGCCGATCGCCGTTGGGCTTCGATCAACTCCCGCGGCGCGGGAATCGCCGGCTTGCCGTCCGCAAAGTAGACAGCGGTCGAGATGGCATCGGAGAAGCCGAGGCGAGTATCGATTTGTTGCGCCACTTCATACTCGGAGGGAACGCGGGCGCGGATGCGCCACATGCCCACCCCGAAGGCGGCGGCCAGCACCAGCAGCGGCCAGTACCACTCGAGAATTTCGGTTCCGGCGAGCAGCAGCAGAATCACTCCCCCAAAGGCAAGGGCGAGCGCGAAGGCGCCTTGCTCCAGGACCAACTGCAGGAGGGTGCGCCGCCGAACCCGATCGAGCAACGCGGTGAGAGTGCTGTTTCCGCTCACGAGTGTATTCACCCGTAGGTTATCACGCAAAACATCGGGGTGTAGGATGGAAAGCATGGATCGCAGGGACTTCCTCGCAGGGCTTGGATTCGGCGGTTATTCACTCGTGGTGGACGCGCAAAGCCTGGAACCGGCTCCGGTGAAGCCGGCAGGGGCGCAATGGGGGCGCGATTTCGATCAAATTGCGCCGCGGCAACGCCGGTATGAGGAAGCGGAGCCGCATCTGGCTCGGGTCGATCTCGATACCGATATTCTGGTGGCCGGCGGTGGCCTGGCCGGGGTGTGCGCGGCGATTTCGGCTGCCCGGCATGGGGCCAAAGTCGTCCTGGTGCAGGACCGGTCACGGCTGGGCGGGAACTCTTCGAGCGAAGTCAAAATGCACGTCGTGGGGGCAAACAGCCACAAGTCCCGGCCGGGTTGGCGGGAGGGAGGGCTGCTCGAGGAGATCCGCCTCGACGACGCGGTGAACAATCCGCAGCGCTGCTGGGAGATGTGGGACCTGCTGCTGTATGACAAGGTGATCCGCGAGCCCAACATCACCTTGCTGCTCGAAACGACTGTCTTTCACGCCTCGATGAAGAACAGCCGCATTGCCGCCGTGCTGGCCCGCTGTGACAGGAGCGAGCACCTCTACCGCATCCGGGCAAAGCTTTTCCTGGATTGCACGGGCGATTCCCGGCTGGGGCTCGAGAGTGGGGCAGAGTTTCGCATGGGGCGCGAGGCGCGCAGCGAGTTCGGCGAATCGCTGGCGCCCGAAAAGGCGGATGAGGAGACGCTGGGCAGCAGCATTCTGTTTACTTCGAAGCTGCACCACCGGCCGATGCCGTTCACCCCGCCGGTGTGGGCGCGGAAGGTGACGAAGGAAGCCCTGAAGTACCGGAGTATCTCATCGTGGGAATACGGCTACTGGTGGATCGAATGGGGCGGGAACCGGAACACGATTTGGGATAACGAGCGCATCCGCTTCGAGCTTCTGTCGATTGTGATGGGTATCTGGGATTACATCAAGAACAGCGGCGAGCATCCGGAGAGCGCCAACTGGGCGCTCGATTGGGTGGGGATGATGCCGGGCAAGAGGGGCAGCCGGCGTCTGGTGGGCGACCACCTGGTAACCCAGCACGACCTCGAGCGCGGCAACTTTCCGGACGCGGTGGCCATCGGCGGCTGGCCCATGGACGACCATCCGCCCGGCGGCTTCGACCGCCCGGACGCGCCTCCCGCGGTGCAGATCCGCACGAAGGAGGTGTTTCACCTGCCTCTGCGAGCCCTCTACAGCAGGAATGTTCCGAACCTGATGATGGCGGGACGGAACATCAGCGCCACGCACGTCGCCTTCACATCGACACGGGTCATGGGAACGTGCGCGGTGGCGGGGCAGGCAGCGGGCACGGCTGCCGCATACTGCGTCGAGCGCGGCATCACACCCCGTGAACTGGCGGGAGACGGGAAGATGATGGCCGCGTTGCAGCAGTCCCTGCTCGGTGACGATCAGACGATTCATGGCTTGCGGAACGAGGACCCGAAGGACCTGGCGCGGCTGGCCAAGGTATCGGCGAGCGGGGAGCATGGCGAGGCGAAGGCGGAACTGATCCTCAATGGCTGGGTCCGGGATATTCCGAAAAAGGAAGTACATCACTGGGAAGGACCGATGGGGCCGGACGGAGCGTGGATCGAACTTTCGTGGGAGAAGCCGCGGCGCATCCGGCAGGTGCGGATCACGTTCGATTCCGGATTCCAGCGGGAACTGACGTTGACCGCTTCGGACACGATCAACCGCGGCATTGTGCGCGCCGCCCAGCCTGAAACCGTGAAGGACTACGCGGTGCAAGCCAGCGGCCCATCTCATCCGGACCCGGTGACGGTTGCCGGGATCAAGGGGAATCATCAGCGGCTTCGGCGCCATGATTTCGAACCGGTGGAAGCAAGCCGGCTGAGGATCCGGATTACGGCGACGAATGGGGACGATTATGCGCGGATCTTCGAGGTTCGCTGCTACGGCTGAAGGACGGGCGGGTGGCGCCGCCGGAAGTGATCGCACGCCAACGCCAGCAGTTCCTTGGGAAGCCGGCCCGCCCCATCTCGCGCTTGCAAGGATAGTCCTTCAACCGCGCTTTGCACGCCTGGGTAGCAAGCCTAAACCTAAACAAACGACCAGTCCTGTTCCGAGCAGGATGAGTGACGAAGGTTCGGGTATCTCTGCTTCCGTTCCGTAGCTGAATCCAGAGTCGGACATGACTACGGCCCCTAAAGCTTGACTGCCATCGGTGTTCACGACCTCCAGGGGTAACAAGTTCACATTGAACAACCCCGCCCCGGAGGAGCCCACCACGCCACTAACCGCTGACGCAGGGGTACAACTGTTGATATTAACGCAGCCGTTGTACACCACCCCGTGGAACCGCCAATCTATGTTGAGAGGAACTCCAAATACGAACGGGATGCTGATGGAGCGGATATCGTTCACGGCCTCGTGCGGTTGTGCCGCACGGATCCCACCCGGCGGATTTGGAATATTATCAAAGATACAACTCACTCCAAAACCTGTTGTACCGGCGCCGCATGCATGAAAGTCGGCGAAGGCGGCACCTCCGAAGCTATCGAGATAGACCATGGAATCGGTAAAATCACCCGCGTCGAGCGTGCCGTTCATCGCAAAATGCCAGATCAAAGTCCCGGCTCCGCTACCCCCCGTGACCGTGAGCGTGTCCTCGACTCTGACTTGAGCCGATCTAGAGGCACCGGGGCCACTCCCATCCAACAGTAGACTCATCGTCGTCAGGGTCGCTTCCCCCGCCACCTTCGTTACCCCTCCTAAGGTAACTCCAGTGCACGTAACCGGGCTTTGTTGGCTGCCGTAACTCATTGGGCCGGAACCTGCCACCGAGTCAGCACAACCGTCACCACCGCTATAGGAGATCGTGATGGTCGATCCCTCGACCGAAAGCGCAAGCAAGCCAGCAAGAGCGGCCAAGCTGAGTGTTGTCCGCGAGAATGGATGCTGCATAACTGCTCCTTTTTGCCGTCTGCTATTGGCATGGAGCCGGGGTCTACATTTTTGGCTACAGCCTTAGCATCGGTGGAGTCTATCACGGGCCGCCATCTGTCGCAACGCCAAATAGTAATCTTTCGTACTTTTTATCCGAAATTTGTGTTACACGCTGTGGACAGCCCCGGCAATCTGTGCTTTGACGAGCAATAGCGGCAGGAAGGGAACTGTGCACTGGGCCAAGAAGAAGCCGGAATCGCAAGTCGGCATGTGGGGCGCCACCGCATGGGATTCGTCGCACTGCCGCCGGAGTGCTTCGCAAACATGTGTGCTCATGCCTCTCCCTTCGCCTTTTGGCGATAACTGTGGACAACGGATATCCCCAGAAACCCTAACTTAACCAAGCAAGCAAGGCACTGTCTTTTCGTGCGGCCTCGCCGCCTGGCGCGCCTGGTACAGGTGCCGCCGGTCATGCGCCGCGCACACAGCGAACGCAATGCCCAGGGACCATTTCCACAGTCTGGTGACGGGGGAGGCCACTTTTATCCGCCGCAGATCGAGGCCGCGGGCGGAGTCCGCCACCCGGACCAGTTCCCGGTTCGCCGACCGGAACTCCTCCAAGGTCTTTTCCGGATCGAGGAGCGGGGAAGGGATGAACAGTTTTGGCCCTTTGACGCGAAACTTCGCGGGTGGTTCGGTGGATCGCACGGCGTAGGATTCCAGCCATCCGTAGCGGAATGGTCCATCGGCGAATCGGCCTTCTGATTTACCCTTCGAAATGGCCTCCGCCAGACGCCCGGCATACATGCGGTCCACGTGGACGAGGTGATCGAGGCATTGCCCGGCGGACCATCGTCCGGGTTGGGGCTGCCGGTTGAAGTTTTCGGCGCTCAGGGAAAGAGCCAGTTGCCGTGCCTCGATCCAGATAGCGTCGAACTCGGCGATCAAGTCCTCGATATGGGTCAGAGTGGCAGGCCGGGCCTCTGGTTGGGTTGGATCCTGATGGGGAGCGTCGCGGAGAGTGACGATGGTAGCGCCCCAGCCCCCGGCTTCGGCGGGAGCATCCTGGAAGGAATGGACAAAGGGTGTTCGGGAGAGCACGGACCGCACGATTTCGCGCTGCACTCCGATGCCGCGTCCGTGGATGATGCGCAGGGCGATGAGATGCCGTTCGTGCGCGACCCGGAGATATTCCTCCACGGCGGACCGGACGTCCTTTGGGGGAATGGAATGGAGATCGAAGACGCCGGTGATAGGGATAGGGACGGGTTCTTCTTGGTGTTCCACTGATCCTGATTCTCGAAAGCCGCGGGTACAGGTTAGCAAAGTTCCAGTGCTTTGTCCCCGGCGGACCATACTGAAAAGCACTCAGAAGAGGGACTGGGCAGGGGCGGGGCAGGGGGGAAAGGGGGTGGAACTCAGGTATTTTGTTTAATCACTTCTCGGAATCCGGGCATTACACTGGGAGGTGGAATCGGCCTTGCGGGGTTATCTCGCCTAAGTACAGGCCCTAAGTTAGCCGCTAAGTTCCCCTAGGACGGCTCCAATTCGCCATAGCCAGGTTAAGATGGAAACGGTTAAACCGAGAGATCGCTATGCGCTGCCTGTATTGCCGACGACCTATTGGTGCACTACGTCAACTGCTGGACCGGGAGTTCTGCTCCTCGGACCATCGCAAACGTTTTCGTACTTCGAGCGCGCGTGCGTTGCGAGACGCAGGCGAGTTACTAGCGGACTATGATGACTATCTGGCAGTCATCGAGCAACCCGAACAAAAGAAACCGAAATCGATGGGCAGCAAGTTCAGCATGGTGACTGCCGCGATGATCGGCCTGATCATCGGCATCAGCCTCTGGATTGTGCCTGCCGCGCCTGTTCCGATTCCGTCGGGGCAATTGCGGTATTCGCTCACTTCCAATCCGATCAGCCAGACGATTCGTTCGTGGATTCCGGACGCTCCGAAGATCAATTTGCGGCAGGACTTCCGGATGGGTTTAGGGGATTGGATGGGCGGTAGTGGGAACAGCGGTTCGGTTTCCGGCGCATTGCAGACGGACGGGCTACGGCTGTGGAAGCCGACGCTGAAGCTGGCCGACTATCAGATGGAATTTCAGACGGCCATCGAGAGGCGAGCGGTAGGATGGGCGTTCCGCGCCACGGACCTGCACAACTACTATGCGTCAAAGATCACCGTGGCCGGGAAAGACGGAAGCCGGGCGGAGATCGAGCGTTTCGTGATGATGATGGGTAAGGAGTATGACCGCGTGAGATTGCCGATCCCGGTACCGATCCGGGCGGACACGTTGTACCGCGTGAGGGTGCGGGTGAAGGGAGACATCTTCAGCACGTCAGTGGACGGGCAGGTGATCGACTCCTGGCGTGACCGGCGGCTGCGCAAGGGTGGAGTGGGATTCTTCGCCGACAGGGGAGAACTGGCGTCGGTTCGCTGGGTCAGTTTATCCGAGGCGGATGGGTTCTTCAGCCGGTTGTTCGCCATGGGCTTCATCGTTCATCCGATGTACACGCTTGGCGGGTTTTGAACACGGATCGTGCGGAAGGTGCGCCCCCGGCGCACTTGCCGCGCGGCGCGTGTTCTTCGCCGCGAAGGCTCTATCTGGGCCGCTCTGCGCCCGAGTGCTTGACAAAGGGCCCGTTGCTCCCGTTTGGTAGCACCGTTTCATAGTCCGTCAACGACTGCGCCAGTTGTTCCTGTGTCAGTTCGCGAGCGCCGCGCAGGTTGGCTCCGCGAAAATCGGCGGTGAAGAGTTTGGCTCCGCCGAAGCGGGCGCCCGTCAAGTTTGCGTCCTGGAACGACGCTCCCTTCAATGTGGATTCCCGCAGGTCGCAAGAGCCGAGAGTAGCTCGCAGAAACAGGCTGCGCGTGAGATCGGCCCCCGTGAACTTGCTTTCCTCCAAGTCCGCATTGGCAAAATCGCAATCAATGATTCTCGCGCCCGAGAAATTGCATTCCTTCAAAGATGCTGCTGTAAATCGCGAAAGTTGAATGCGCGCATTGTAGAAGAGGGAATTCGGCAGTTGGACTTGAGTGAATATCGACTGGAAGATCCTCGACTGGTGAAAACTGATTCTCTCCCCTGTAGACCAACTGAGATCGCAGCCGTGGATGGAGGCAGCGAGGAGCCTCGCCTGGCGGAGGAAGGCCTTCCGCATCGCGACGTTGCGGAGTTTGACTTCGCACAGGCCGGCCTCGGCGAGCCAGGACATATCGAGGATCGCTTCGGTGAAGTCGGCGCCGTCGAGGTCGGCGTTGGCAAATACGGTTCTGCGCAAGTCCGCCCGCTCGAAGATCGCTCCGGCGCAGTTGCTTCCGGTGAGATCGGCAGCCATGAGAAAGCTGTTGCGCAGGACAGCGCCTTGGAGGTTGACACCGGCCAGGTTGGCTTCATTGAGAGTGACACCGCTCAGATCGGCCTGCACCCCGCCGGAGCGCTTTTCGAGCCAAGCCAGGTGCTGGTCGAGCGTTCGCTGAAGCGCCACCATGACTCCCCCCTTCACCATCCCTCATCGGGTAAAGGAGGAATTGTGTGAAACAACTCTACAACGTCCGCAGGTATTGGAAACTTTGGCGCAGGCTGTCGACGGGGTTGCCGGGCGTCTGGTCCTGCTCGACGAAGTAATGCTTGACGCCGGCTTTCCGCGCGGCGGCAAGCACCCGCGGCACCTCGATGACGCCATTGCCCACTTCGGCAAAGGCATCGCGCGGAATCCGCTCGTTGTACATCTTCGGCACGCCCGGCTTCACATTCTTCAGATGCATCAGGGGAATTCGCCCGTGATACTTTTCAAGGACAGATACGGGAGACACGCCCGCCACCTGCGACCACATCATGTCGAGTTCGAGCGAGACCAGTTGGGGGTCGGCGGCGCCCAGCAGCACATCGAGCAGCGTGCCCGCGCCAAAGGGTTCGAATTCGAAGGCGTGATTGTGATAGGCGAGGGTCACTCCCGCCGCTTTACACTTCTTCCCTACCTCGTTGAGCGTGCCGGCCAGGCGCTTCATTACCTCCGCTCCGCCGCGGTCTTGCGGAGCGATGTAGGGACAGACCACATAGGCGAAGCCGCGCTTCACGCAGTCATCGAGCACGGCGGGCAGTTGGGCCTGATCCTTCATGAACAGCGCTGTATCGAGGTGAATGCTCACGGGCTGGAGCGATGTTTGCTTCAGGCTGGGCCAGATCGTGTCGATCCCCGCCCGCGTCACTTCGCATTCGCGGTAGCCGATCTGCTCGATGGCTTTCAGCGTTTCGAGCGGCTTTTCCGGCAAAATGCTTCGTACCGTGTAGAGTTGAACACCCACGGTGGACAGGGCTTTGGCGGAGGCAGGGATGGCTGCTGCGGCGGCTGTGAGAGAAGCGGAGGCGAGAAAAGCGCGGCGTTTCATCGCCTTCATGATAGCGCCGCTGCTATGGCTGCCGCGCCTGGCCGGAGTTCGAATCAATCATCAAAGAGGATTCATCCACGGCCTCCATGTTGGCGCCCGTGACGCGGTCGAGTTCGTGGAGGACGGTGTTGTTCCATCTCTCGTCGGGCGCGCCGCTCATGTACCAGGACGAACCATTGTCGGCGAGGATGATGCCGTACTTCTTCATGGCCCGCAAGATCACCTGAGCCTGCGCGGAAAATCCCGAAATGTCGTAGGCGGCCTTCAGGCGGAAGCGTGCGCCCATGGGAGGGTACTGGGTCCCGGTGAGGCTCGAAGCGTAGTGCCGTGCCGGCCAGAGAAACTCCTTCTTCGTCTGCGGCGCAGTGAACCGGATGGCGTGCCGGATCTCTCCCGCCGCCACTTCGTCATAGCGGGCAAGGCCGGGAAGAATGGGGAGCCCGGCGGCATCGGCGGACGTCCAGGTGGCCGGGCGCAGAGGACCGTTGACGGTGAGATCGTAGATGGCTCCGGAGCCCGCGGTCCAGGTTCCATTGGTTTGCGGGAACGCGTAGTAGAGTTCGTAGAGTTTGCAGGCGCCCTGCTCGAGGATGAGCACGTGCCGGTCGCCGGTGCTGTTGGCGCCGCCCTCGACGGGAGGGTTCGCGGGGATGGGATATGGTCCCGGATCGCTTTCATCGGCATAATCGAAGCTCACACTGACCTTCGGCTGCCCCTGGGGGACGACGACGAAGGGGATGCCGATCGGTCCGCCATCCCACAGGCCTGAACCAAAATCCATGTGAAACCCGCGGCTCGATCCAATGGCGCTGATCCATGCGGAGGAATTCGCATGCGCCGGAAGGGTGTCGATGGGGGTGTTCCAGACATTGTCCACTGGGAAGATGTTGCAGCCGGAGATCTGCGGAGCGGCGCTGCCAACAGGAGGAGGCGGCGGCGGTGGCGGCGGGGGAGCGGAAGTGGGAGTCAATACGCCGAAGTTGAAGAAGGTCCGGGTAAGGAAGGCGGCCATCTGCTCGCGGTTTACATACTGGGCGGGGCAGTAAGTGGTGTCGGTACAGCCTTGCGTCACGCCCATGTCCCACAACTTCTGCACATAGGGGAACAGCGCGTCCGAAGCGGGCACATCGGAAAACCGTGTCGTGGTTGGGTAAGGGAACGTGTCGCCAAACCGCGCCCGCACCAGGTATTGGGCCATCTGCCCGCGGGTAACGAGCGAATTCGGACAGACTTGTCCGCTGCCGCAGCCGGGGTTGATGTTCAGTTCCCTCATCTTCTGGACGTACTTGAAGAGTGGATTGTCCGGCGGCATATCCGCAAAAAACGGCGCAGTGGGATAAGGGAACGATTCGCCGAGCATGGCGCGGACGACGAATGCCGACATCTGCGCCTGGGTGACGTTGTCGCCCGGGCAGTACATGAGCGGCGCGGACGAGCAGCCAATGGAGACGCCGAACTTTCCGAGCAGATAGATGTAATCCAGCCACGGGTGGGTCACCGGTACGTCGTTGAAGACCTGTGTGGCCGATCCGGGTGTGAAGACCACGAGAACCACCGGAACCGGCAATGGACTGGCCCCGGACACCGCGAGGGTGACTGTTCCGGTGTAGGTATTGGCGTCGAGCGTTCCGGGGCTCACCGAGACGTTGACGGTTGCCGGCGGCGAACCCTGTGACGGACTCACATTCAGCCAGGCTCCACCGGATGAGGTGGCGCCAGCGGCCGTGAAATTGGTGCTCGAAGCCGCCGTCACACTGACGCTTTGAGGGGCCGGAGCAGTTCCGCCGGGGATGAAGACGAAACGCAGCGCGCTTGGCGAAGCGGACAAAGGAGACTGGGTTTGACTGGCGGCCGGCCGTGGTCCGAAGCCGGTGTCAGCCAGACGGCCGTTGTACTCATACACGGGTCCTGAAGCCAGTTGGATGTGGGAGCCGGTTTGGCGTCCCACGAAAAATCCGCCCACTCCACAGTGCGCGAATTCGTTTTCATCGAGGTGAACGTCCACCGTGCCGCCGGTGGCGTCGACGCACCAGCCCGCTGCGTTGTGGATGCGGTTCGCTTTCAAATGGCCATGGCGAACGGCATTCAGCGTGACGGCGCTCCCCCAATCTCCGGAGATGTCGCTTTTTTCCACGGACACATGCGCCGACTGGCTGAGACTCAGCGCCCCAGTCCGGACAGTCCGCAGGAGAAGGTGGTCGCATTGGCTCGCAAGCAAGCCGCCGGCCACGCGGATTCCGATGATGGAGAGATAGCGGCATTCGGAGACGCTGAAAGAGGGTACTTGCACAGTGCCCTCGCCGCCGGCCGCTTCGACCACCACCGGCGCCTGGCGGGTTCCCCATCGTGACTCCCATTGGACCGGAAAATTGTCCTCGGTGTACGCACCCGGCAGAAGCAGAATTCGGAAGCCGCGCGTGAGAGCTTGCCGCGCCGGGATTCGCGCCAGGGCTTCCCCGACCGAGGCAAGAGCCTGGGTGCGCGCCGCCCCGCTGTTGGCGTCATCGCCCGCGAGAGGGTCCACCCAAAGAACCTGCCCATCGGGCGGGCGGGTCTCGTAAAGGTCCGGAGATTGCGCCAGTCCGCTCACCGCCAGGGCCGCGCCGAGAAGGCTCCGATAGAATCGCAGCATAGGTCCTCTTATTCTTTCGGCGGGGAGATTGCCTTGAAAATAGAGCAGTAGGGCTTCTCGGGTCAAGTGATAAGGAATATATGCTAAGAGGGACATATGTTTCTCTCCTTCCTCCTACTGGCCCTTGTCCCGGCGGTCTTCGCCCAGGACTACGACCTGCTCATTCGCAACGGGCGTCTGGCCGATGGCACGGGGAATCCGTCGTTCCTGGCAGACCTGGCGATCAAGGACCAGCACATTGCCGCCATCGGCAAACTCAGCGGCAAGACTGCCCGCCGCACCATAGACGCCGCCGGGATGATCGTCGCCCCGGGGTTCATCGATATCCACAATCACTCGGACTACACGGTGATGGCGGACGGGAATGCGCAATCGATGATCCGGCAGGGCGTGACCAGCATGATCTTCGGCGAAGGAGGTTCGGCCGCGCCCTCGCGGGAGTTTCCGCGGTTCACGGACTATTTTCAGAGGCTGCTCGAAAAGGGGATCAGCACGAACATCGGTTCCTATGTCGGATCGAGCCAGATCTGGGTGCAGGTGCGCGGGGAGAAGGCCGGTCCGCCGACAGCGGAAGAGTTGGACAGGATGCGGGCGCAGGTGCGGCAGGCGATGGAGGACGGAGCCCTGGGCGTGGCGAGTTCCTTGAGCGGCCCTCCGGGCTCCTGGATCGACACGAATACGCTGGTTGCGATGTGCGAGCAGGCGGCTCCCTACAACGGCATCTACTCGACCCACATGCGTACGGAAGGCTTCGGCGTGTTCGAATCGGTGGCCGAAGCGCTCGAGATCGGCCGGCGGGCGCACGTCCCGGTGGACATCATTCACCTGAAGATCGCCGAACACAAACTGTGGGGCCGCATGCCGGAACTGGCGGCCACTATCGCCAACGCGCGGGCCCAAGGCCAGCAGGTGGAAGCCAACGTCTATCCATACCGCGCGGGGCAGAACAACCTGTCGAGCATCATTCCCCCGTGGGCGCACGAAGGAGGCAAGGCAGCCATGATCGCGCGGCTCAAGGACCCGGCGCTGCGCCCGCGCCTCGAGAAGGAGATTCTGAACGGTATTCCAGGCTCGAACTGGTACAACCACTACACGGCGACGGGATCCTGGGAAGGGATGCTGCTGGTTTCCTTTTCGAACCCCGCGTACAAGAAGTACGAAGGCAAGCGCATGAACCAGGTGATCTCTGATATCGGTGGTGATCCGGTCAGCGTGCTCTTCCGGGTTCTGATCGACAATTCGGCCAGCGTTCCGACGGTTTATTTCCACCACTCCGAGGAGGACATGCGCTACGCGCTCAAGCAGCCGTTCGTGTCCATCGGATCGGACGGCACGGCGGTCACCACGGAAGGGCCGCTCGCCAAGGGGCATCCTCACCCGCGCTACTACGGCACGTTCCCGCGCATTCTCGGACGGTATGTGCGTGACGAGAAGGTGATCACCATGGAGGAGGCCATTCGCAAGATGACATCGGCCAATGCGGCGAAGATCCACATCTATGACCGGGGCTTACTGCGGCCGGGGATGATGGCGGACGTCACGGTGTTCGATCCGAACCGGGTGATTGACAACGCCACGTTCGAGAAGCCGCACGCGTATGCTTCGGGGATTGAGTACGTGGTGGTGAACGGGGGAGTGGTGCTCGACAAGGGGAACCATACGGGGGCGCGCCCGGGCCAGATTCTCAAACCCTCCAGGTGAGCCATTTGGCCATCCAAGTTGCCCGGACTCCGTTCGAAGCATCACGGCTTGCCTCACTCCGGTATGAGGATTTGTGATACTGAGCGTGTGAGTACGGTGAGGGTGGCAATATCCATCGACGAACGCTTGCTGCGCGAGGTGGACCGCCTTGTCCGCGCCCGTGTCTATCCCAGTCGCAGCAAAGCCATTCAGGACTCGGTAGCGGACAAGCTCGCGCGGCTGAAGAAGACGCGCCTTCTCGACGAGTCCCGTAAGCTTAAGCCGAAGGATGAGCAGGCGGACGCCGAAGAATGGTTGCCCTCCGAGGAAGAATGGCCAGCTTTCTGAGAAGATGCGACGTGGTTTGGGCCAATCTCGACCCAGTCATTGGCCACGAGCAGGCCGGACTGCGGCCGGTCCTTGTAATTAGCGACGATATTCTCAACCGGAATTCCGGCACGGTCATCGCGATGGCGATCACCAGCAAAGAGCCGGCAGCCGGGTTTCCCCTGACTTTCGCACTATCGCGGAGGATTTCCGGCAAGCAAGCGTGGATCAAAATCACGCAGGTGCGCACATTGTCCACACAGCGGCTCGGCAAGACCCTCGGCCGCATCGATGACGAAGATATGGCTACAATCATGGAAGGTCTTAACGAGGTCCTCGGCAACTGAGCGAGAATGTCCCGCCTTCCAGGTGGGGATTCCGGTGGTGTTTCCTATTGGCTCCTCGGTAACTCAGTGGCCTCAGTGGTTTCCCGACAACCGTTCTCTGCTTCCGCGGCACTGAGATGGCAGGCTGGCAAAAGTAGACGTGCGAAAGCCCGTTTTCCAGCCGCTGCCGGGAAACGTGAGCGTTGGCACGTACCCCGGCGGCGGGCCTTGGCGCAAGAATGTGGGGGTGTCTTCATACACGAACGTGGACAATTCGCGGGTGAGCGTTGGGCAATGGACATCAGAAGAAATCTTGCGAGCCGTGACCGAGGTTGTCGTCGGCCCGGACGGCACGGCGGTCACTGCGGAAGGGCCGCTCGCAAAGGGGCCTCCTCACCCGCGCTACTACGACGCGTTCCATTCTCGGACGCTAAGAAGGTGATCACGATGGAGAAGGCCATTCGCAAGATGACATCCGCCAATGCGGCGACGATTCACATCTATGACCGGGGTCTGCTGCGGCCGGGGATGATGGCGGACGTCACGGTGTTCGATCCGAACCGGTTGATTGACAACGCCACGTTCGAGAAGCCGCGCGCGTATGCTTCGGGGATTGAGTATGTGGTGGTGAACGGGGGAGTGGTGCTCGACCCAAGAGTTCCCCGCGCCGCGGTCCGGTCCACCGCGGCGGTGTGCGGTAGTGGTTCCGCTGTCGTGGGAGCCGTCACTCGCTTCCAGGGAGTTGCTCTCCCTCCGGCTTGAGGATCAAGACGCCTAACGGCGGCAGCGTCAGAAGGACGCATGCCGGTCGTCCGTGCCACTCCTGGTTCAGGGTCTCGAATCGCGCACCGTTGCGCATGTTGCTGCCGCCGAATTCCGCCGCGTCGCTGTTGAACAATTCTGAATACACTCCCGCCCGCGGCACGCCCACGCGGTAGTTGAGGCGGGGAACCGGGGTGAAGTTGCACACGAACACCAGGAAATCCCGCCGGTCCTGCGCGAAGCGCAGAAACGAGATGACGGACTGGTCCACGTCCGCGATGTCGATCCATTCGAATCCCGAATAGTGGAAGTCCACCTGGTACAACGCCGGCTCGGATTGATAGACGCGGTTCAACTCCCGCACGGTGGCTTGCAGGTTCCGGTGGTAATCGAACGCCAGCAGTTCCCAGCGTACGCTCGCCTTTTCGTCCCACTCTTCGTATTGCCCGATCTCCTGCCCCATGAACAGCAGTTTCTTCCCCGGATGCCCGTACATGTAGCAGAGAAACGCCCGCGCATTGGCGAACCTGCGCCACTCATCCCCGGGCATCTTGCCGATGAGCGAGCGCTTCAGGTGAACCACTTCGTCGTGCGAAATGGGTAGCAGGAAATTCTCGCTGAAGGCGTAGAGCATGCTGAACGTGATGTTGTTGTGGTGATACTTGCGGTGTACCGGATCTTCGGAAAAATAGTGCAGCATGTCGTGCATCCAGCCCATGTTCCACTTCATCGTGAAGCCCAACCCGCCGAGGTAGACCGGACGGGTCACGTTTGGAAAGGAAGTGGACTCCTCGGCGATGGTGACAGCGCCCGGCACCTCATGCGCCAGTTCATTGAACCGTTGCAGAAATTCGATGGCCTCGAGGTTTTCTCTGCCCCCGAAGCGGTTCGGAATCCATTCCCCCTCCTGGCGCGAGTAGTCCAGGTAGATCATCGAAGCCACCGCATCCACCCGCAGCCCGTCGATATGAAACTCCTTCAGCCACCAGAGCGCGTTCGCCAGCAGAAAGGTTCGCACCTCATGACGGCCATAGTTGAAGATCAGCGTCCCCCAATCCCTATGTTCTCCCTGCCGCGGGTCGTCGTGCTCATAAAGCGCGGTCCCGTCGAATCGCGCTAATCCGTGCGCGTCCTTGGGGAAGTGTGCCGGGACCCAGTCCAAAATCACTCCAATCCCCGCCTGGTGGCACTGGTCCACAAACTCCTGAAAATCCTCCGGCGTGCCGAAGCGGGCCGTGGGGGCGTAATACCCCGTAACCTGGTAACCCCAGGAGCCGGAAAACGGGTGCTCCATGATGGGCAGCAGTTCCAAATGGGTGAATCCGTTGTTGACGGCGTAGGGAATGAGAGTCGAGGCGAGTTCCTTGTAGCTCAGTGGACGGCCCTTCTCGCCGCGCAGCCACGATTCCAGGTGCACTTCATAAATCGAGAGCGGTTCCTTGAGAAGGTTCCCCCTGGCGCGCCGCTCCATCCACGCCGAATCCTGCCATTCATGCTTCGGGACGCCCCAGACCAGCGAAGCCTGCTTCGGCGGCGCCTCCGTGCGGAAGGCGTAGGGGTCCGTCTTCAGTTCCTGGTGCAGGCCCCCTTGCGCGGTGACCGCATATTTGTACGCCGCTCCCCGCTCAATGTGCGGAAGAAACAACTCCCAGATGCCTCCGTTGCGCAGCCGCATGGGATGCATCCGCGTGTTCCATTCGTTGAAATCGCCGGCGACGCTCACCACGTGCGCATTCGGAGCCCATACCGCGAAGCGGACTCCCTCCACCCCTTCAGAGCGGACGAAGTGCGCTCCCAGCATGTGCCAGGCTTCTTTGAGCGTCCCCTCCCCGTGCAGGTGGATGTCGAAATCGGTGATGACCGGGGGGAACCGGTATGGGTCTTCCTTCTCCACGCTGTTCCCGCCGCCATAGGCGAAGCGAAGCCGGTAAGGACATCGCCGCCCTTTCAGCAAGACACTGAAAAAGCCCTCCGGATGCTGCAACTCCATGGGCGTCGCCGCCCCTTCCATAACGATGGAGGCTTGCAAAGCAGAGGGGAGCCAGGCGCGTACTTCCCAGCGCGGGTCTTCGCCCGCTCCTTGCGTCTGATGTGGGCCAAGTATCCGGAACGGATCACGGTGGCGTCCGGAAACGATGGCTTCGATGTCGGCGGCAGTCACGAAGGCTATTATGTCAACAAGCGCCCTGCGCGCGCGATGAAGGATAGAGAGAGGTTCAGAATTGCAGTTTGCCGATCATCTGGAGAAAGCCGAACTCCACGTTCACCTCGAGGGCTCCATTGAGCCGGAAACGCTGCGCGAAATCGCGCCTTCGCTTTCCCTCGAGGAGATCCGGACGCGCTATTCCTACGACACGTTCGACCAGTTCCTGAAGAATTTCGGCTGGGTGGCGAAACATCTGAAGCAGCCGCGGGACTATGCCATTGCCGCCCGCCGCTTGCTCGAACGGCTGCACAGCCAGAACGTCACCTATGCTGAAATCACTCTCTCGGCGGGGGTTGTTCTGTGGAAAGGCCAGGACCCGGCGGCGGTTCACGATGCCGTGCGCGAGGCTGCTTCCTCGAGTCCCGTCGAGGTTCACTGGATCTGGGATGCCGTCCGGCAGTGGGGAGTGGAAAAGGCTGCCCACGTAGCCGAACTGGCGGCGGCCCGCGTGGACGACGGCGTCGTGGCCTTTGGCTTGGGCGGCGATGAGACCAACGGCCCGGCGCGCGAATTCGCCTCAGTGTTCGCCTATGCCCGGGAAAAAGGCCTGCGGCTGGTGTGCCACGCCGGCGAGGCGCTGGGCGCGGACTCCGTCTGGCAGGCTCTCGAAGCAGGCGCGGAGCGCATCGGCCACGGGATCGGAGCCATTGAAGACCCCCTGCTCGTGCGGCATCTGGCCCAGCAGCAAATCCCGCTCGAAGTCTGTCCTTCCAGCAACTTCGCCACCGGGGCCGCCGCGCGCTATGACGAATATCCTCTGCGCCGGCTCGTGGATGCCGGCGTTCCCGTAGTCCTCAATACGGACGATCCGGCGATGTTCCACTGCACGCTCAATAGCGAGTACCGGCGGGCGGCGCTCGAGTTTGGCCTCAGCGAGCCCCAGTTGCGCGCGCTCGCCGAAAACAGTTTCCGCCATGCCTTCCGGCGTGAGACGATCAAAGTATGCTAGCAGCGCTGCTGATGGTGGCGGCCCTCACGGATTGGGTGCCCGCCCGTTGGAGTTCGAACGACCCATCCACCTTGAGCCTCCTTCAAGGGACTCCCGTGAACTGTCTGTTGATGGAGCAGAATTTGTGGTCCGGACCTTTTGTCAGCAAGGCGGCTCAGCAGAATGTCGCTGTCCTTGGGCTTCTCCATCCCGGCGGCGATGCGGCTCAGTCTGTGCGCACCGCCAAGGAGCAGGGACTCCGCGGCGTGGTCCTCGAGGGCGACTTCGCGGATCCGGAAGCGGACGCGGCCCGGAAATCGGCCTCTTCAGCTAGCCTCGTGCTGGTGGAACTGCCCTCCCGCCGCGGCGTGCGGTTCGGCTCCGGCGCGGAGATTCTCGGAACCAGCCAGGGCGTCTTCCCCGGCATTCTGCCTGTGGATGAGAAGGACAAAGCGCACGCCATGCCGAGCGGCGGCCCCTGGATCGACACCAACGCCGGCTTCCTGCGCTATGCCCACGCGCTGCACAAAGGCGAGTTCTGGGTGGCTGTGAAGCCGCCGGAAAAACAGGTCCTCAAGGTGGACCGCTATTTGCAAGCCATCGGCGACGCCGCCATGTTGGGCGCGCGCTGGGTGGTGGCTCTGGATAGCGACTTCACCCAGCGGCTGCTCGCCCGCGACGCCAATGCGATCCGCGACTGGAAAAGGATCGGGCAATACCTCCAGTTCTATGAGAACCTCAAGGGCTACCGCAGTCTTCCGGTCTACGGTCAGTTGGCCGTGGTGCAGGACGCCTCGAGCGGAGCGCTCCTTTCCGGCGGCGTGCTCGATATGATTGCGGTGAAGCACACACCCGTGCGTCCCGTGCCCGGCTCGATACTGAGCGCGGAAACCCTCGACAAGGCCTCCATGGCGGTGAACGTCGATCCCCAAAGCCTCACGCCTCAAGAGATAGAAGTGCTGAAGAACTTCACCCGGCACGGCGGAACGGTGTTGAATGGGCCTCCGGGATGGAAGATGCCTTCCGCCAGCAAGAACCAGATCACCATGGACAAGGACGACGTGGCCAAGCTCGATGAAATCTGGAAAGAGGTGAACACGATGATCAACCGGCGCAATCTCGGGGTCCGGTTGTTCAACGTCTCGAGCATGCTCTCCTATATGCAGGCCAGCAAGGACGGCAGGCAGGCTGTGCTGCATCTGGTGAACTTTTCCGGCTACCCGGTGGAGAACGTGACCGCGCATGTCCTCGGCAAGTTCAAAAAGGCGTGGCTGCTTACCCCGGAGGGCGGCAAGAAATCCCTCGAGCCGTATGAGGTGGAAGAGGGTCCGGCCACCGGACTCGATATCGACCTCGTTCCCGTGGCCGCGGCGGTGGTGATGGAGCAGTAGCGCGATGCCGGCCGCAATGGCTCTGGCGGCCGCGTTTTGTCATCGAGAGTGATTTCGCCTGGGAACGGAAGAGAAGCAAGCCTGTCATCGCGCTTCCCGGGCGCAGGGGGATTCGGTTCGACAGTCGGAACAGGTGATCGGCGCGATCCAGGGTGTCTGGCCCCGCATCGAGATGGAGTACGGCGGGATGAGAGATAAACTCGCCGTCCGCGGAGCCGGCGTGCTCCAATGAATGCCCGGGTTACACTGGGGTTTTATGCCTTTCAAAGGTGTGGACTATCTTCTGATTGATTCTTCTTTCAGTGAAGAAGAACTCCTCGTCCGGCAGACCGCGCGCCAGTTTGCCGAGGAGAAGGTGATGCCCCTGATTCGGGACTGCTGGCGGGATGCCCGCTTTCCCTCTCATCTCATCGGCGAGATGGGACGGCTCGGCTTTCTCGGAGCGAACCTCGAAGGCTACGGATGCGCCGGCATGTCCAACGTGGAATACGGCCTCATGATGCAGGAGTTGGAGCGGGCCGATTCCGGCCTGCGCAGCTTCGTCTCCGTCCAGGGCGCGCTGGTCATGTATCCCCTTCACACCTACGGCTCAGAGGAACAGAAGCAACACTGGCTCCCTCGATTGCAGTCGGGGGAAGCGATCGGATGTTTTGGATTGACCGAGCCGAACTTCGGCTCGAACCCCGCGGGAATGACGACGCGGGCTAAACGAGATGGTTCGGAATGGGTACTGAACGGGGAAAAGACCTGGATCACGAACGGCTCCGTCGCCGATGTCGCCATTGTTTGGGCCCGGACGGAGGAAGGCATTCGCGGCTTCCTCATCGAAAAGGGAACGCCGGGGTTCTCTACTTCCGATATTCACGGCAAACTATCGATGCGAGCCTCGGTCACCTCGAGCCTTTCCCTTTCCGATTGCCGCGTTCCGGACTCAGCCATGCTGCCGGCAGCGAAAGGACTGAAGGCTGCGCTCAGTTGCCTCACGCAGGCAAGGTTCGGCATCGGATGGGGTGTCGTGGGCGCCGCCATGGATTGCTACGAAACCGCGCGTACCTATTCCACCGTGCGAAAACAGTTCGATGACCGGCCCATCGCCTCTCATCAACTGGTGCAGGAGAAACTGGCGTGGATGATCACCGAGATCACCAAAGCGCAGTTGCTGGCTCTCCAGTGCGGGCGCGTGAAAGACGCCGGAAAACTCGAGCCTGCCCATGTCTCCATGCTGAAACGCAATAACGTCGCCATGGCGCTCGAGTGCGCGCGCCTCTCGCGCGATCTGCTGGGAGCCAACGGGATCATGGACGAATACCCCATCATGAGGCACCTGTGCAACCTGGAAACGGTGAAGACATATGAGGGAACAGATCACATCCACGCGCTCGTGATCGGCGAGCGTGTAACCGGAGTAGCGGCTTACCGTTGAGTTCCCGTATCTGGCTAAGTCGCCACATTGGCGGGCAGCACGCACAAAAGGCCCATACAGCCCACGTGATCTCCCGGTTTTCCCAACTCAGTGCCTGACAGGCCGCGAACCAGATCGCCAGGAGCGTCGCTAACAGGCGCTTTTCGAGGACAGCCTGCTTGTGGAGGCCCAGCGCCAGCGCCGCCACGATCCCTACGAACAGGGCAAGCCCGACCGCCCCATGCTCCACCACCACTTCCAGAAAGGTGTTGTGGGCGGCGATTCTGGTTCCCCCGTCCGAACTGATGGCGCTCGAGAAGGCTCCGGGTCCCACTCCAAGCACGGGTGATTCCAGGAACACCTGGGACCCTCGTACCCACACATCGAAGCGCCCGTTGAGGTCCCGCGTCATCAATTGGGACCAGATGGTGGCCAGCCGGTTGACGGATATCTCGTCGCGGAAGTTGCTGACCGCAAGACCGCTTGCGGCCAGCAGCAGCACTCCCCCCATTCTCGCCGTCCAGGAGATTCTCGCAATCGACCATAGCGGAAAAAGCATGCCGATCCCCAACGTCACCAGGCCGCCCCGCGACGCGGTCAGCAGGACGGCGATGGTCGCGCACGGCACATAGAGTCCGTTTAGCCACCTCACACGCCTGCTGTTCACCAAGAGGTACCAGGCAACGGGAATTCCGAGCGAGAGAGTCGCCGCAAGATCGTTGGGGTCGAAGCCGGGGGCCGTGTAGCGTCCATCGCCCATGAAAATGCCCATGTGGAGGTTGTAGACCAGGCCCAAAACCGGCGGCCACAATCCCAGAATGAATCCTTGTAGTACTCTGAGCCAATCGCGCCTGTTGCGCACACATTGAAAGACAAGCAGAGTTACGAGAAACAGTTGCAGATAGGACAAAACCCGGCGGTACGTGCGGTCCAGGTCCACCGAAGTGAAAGCGCTCAAGAGCACCCAAAGGATAAAAATCGTCATGAAGATCAGCGCAGCATGGAACCTGCGTGACGGCGTTTTCCAGGTTGCCACCACCCAGACCGCGGCCAATAACGGCGTCAACCAGCGGGTGAACGGATTGTCGCCTATCACGATCATGTCGCCCCAGGGCACACAGAAGGCAATGAGGACTGCCAGCCACACGGCGGCACGGCTCGAGGTGATGGCCGGTGGATTGGTTGCGCGAAACGCCGCGGCATGGATGGGCACGGTGGTGTGAAGCCTCACACGCCTGAGCACAGCACTTCGCCCGCCAAAGGCGACGCGGAGCGTAAAGTAAGCGCTTGGAGGCAGATGCGGCGCAAAGTGCGTTTCCGCGCGGGGGTGCGGATGCCAAATTGGTATTAGAGCGTGCCCGGATGGAACGGCAGGTGAAACTGGAGAGAATCAGGCCATATCCCAAGAAATATGACTAAAGTACTATATACATTTAGTACCATTGGTATCCAGAATAGGGGTACGCCTTAGAGTAAAATGCTTCACCACTCGCCACTCCCCCCCAGCGAACCCGATACCTCGCGCAGTCTCGTGTCCCGCATCGCCAACCACGACCCAAAGGCTCTCGAAGATCTCTACGACTACCTCAACCGCGTGGTCCGCCCCCATATCCGCTTCAAATTGCCCGAACACGAGCCTGATGACATCCTGCACGAGACGCTGACAGTAGTGGTGGAGGCCGTCCAAGGCGGCGCGCTGCGCAATCCGGACTACCTCCGCGGCTACGTCCAATCGGTGGTGCGCCGGCTCGTCGCCCGGCGCATTGTGCGGGCCATCTGGAAAAGAAAACGCACCGTCAACTCGGAAAGCGCTCTCTCGAATACGCCTTCCGCGGACAATCCCGAAAGCCAGGTGCTCCATCGCGAGCGGGGGGAAATGATCGTCCGCGGCTTGCGCCGCATGCGCTCGCGCGATTCGGAATTGCTGACCCGGTTCTATCTGCTGGAAGAGCCATTTCAGGAAATCTGCCGGGACATGCAGTTGACGGAGACGCAATTCCGGCTCTATAAGAGCCGGGCGAAGGCGAAACTCACGGCCTGGATTGCCGAGCGGGAATCCGCCGCCCGGGCAGCCTGAACCGGCGCCGCGGCCGCGGAAGTCCAAGGAAGCTGATAGGCTGAATCTGTACTATGGCGGCGGCTGGAACCATTGCGCGCCGGATGCTTCGTCTTCTGTGGGTGCTGGCCATTGTCGCCGGCATCGCCGCCACGGACCTCCTGGTTCCTCATGTCAACCACACCACCGTGGCGCTGACGCTGCTGATGGGCGTGTTGGGCATCGCGGCAAAGTGGGGACTGTGGGAAGCCATCGCAGCGTCGGCGGCGGCCATCCTGATGGCGGCTTACTTCTTCTTCCCCCCGCTGATGAACTTCGCCATCGAAGATCCCCAGAACTGGGTGGCGGTGGCAGCCTTTTTCGTCGTGTCGGTGGTGGCCAGCCAGCTATCGGCGGGAGCGCGGAGAAAGGCCAGGGAGGCCGTGGAGCGGCAGACTGAGCTGGAGAAAATGTATCAGCTAAGCCGGGCGCTCATGGAAACGGATGTCCTTCAGGAAGCGGGCCGGGCGATAGTCGAAACACTGGCGCGGGTGTTCGGATTCACGAGCGCGGCCTTCTACGACAGGGTTACCGGGTGTTACCATCGCGCTGGGGCGGAGGCAACGGGATTGGGAGAAGAAGCGCTGCGAAACGCCGCCATCGAGGACCGGCGCATCGAGTTCGAGAACGGGATGATCGTGCCGGTGGAGGCGGGGAAGGGAAGCGTGGGCAGCATCGGATGGGAGGGCGCGGTGCTTTCGGCTACGGCGGCGCAATCAGTGGCTCACCTGATGGGCGTCGCTCTCGAGCGCGCGCAAGTCCAGCGGGCGGCAAACAAGGCGGAGGCGGCGCGGCAGAGCCAGGAGTTGAAATCGCTGCTGCTCGATGCGATTGCGCACGATTTCAAGACCCCGCTGACAGCGATTAAGTTCGGCGCCAGCGTGATGCTTTCCGATCGAGGGCTGAAGCCGTCCCACCGCGAGCTGGTGACGGTGGTGGAAGAGGAGACCGACCGGATGACCGGCATGATCTCGGAAGCCATCGAAGTGGCGCGGATCGAGGCCGGACAGATGCAGTTGAATGCGGGGCCGCAGCCGGTGAGCGCCCTGATGGAACGGGCCGTGGCCCGCATGCGGACGCTCTGTGCGGATCGTGAAGTGGAAGTACACCTGGGGGCGGACCTGCCGCCGGTGAAAGCGGACGCGGCGCTGATTCCGATGGCGCTCGTGTACCTTCTGGACAATGCGCGCAAGTACTCGCCCGCCGGCTCGGCGATCGAGATGTGCGCGAGGAGCCAGGGAGGCGGCGTGGTGTTCGAGGTTCGGGATCACGGACCCGGGATTGCGCCGGAAGAACGGGAGAAGGTGTTCGAGCGCTTCTACAGGGGAAAGGAAGGTCAAAGCATCGAAGGGACGGGGATGGGACTGTCGCTGGTGAATGAGATCGTGAAGATGCACGGTGGAACCCTGTGGGTGGACGCGGAGGCGAGGGACGGCGCCGCGGTTGCCTTCCGCCTGCCGGCGGCGGAGTAAGACATGCAAGCAAAGGCCAACATTCTGGTGGTGGATGATGAGCGGCAGATCCGCAGAGTAGTACGCGTGGCGCTGGAAGAGCAGGGCTATGCGGTCAGCGAAGCACGAAGCGGGGAGGAGGCGGTGGAAGCGCTGGCCAGGCAGCCGGTGGATCTCGTGCTGCTGGACATGATGATGCCGGGGACGGGCGGGATGGCCGCCTGCCGGGCGATCCGGGCGCAATCCGACGTGGCAATAGTGGTGCTCTCGGTGCGCTCCTCGGAAAAAGACAAGGTGGAAGCGCTCGATGCGGGCGCCGATGATTATGTCACCAAGCCGTTCGGCGAGCCGGAGTTGATGGCGCGGATCCGGGCCGCGCTGCGCCGGGCTCCGCTGCCGGCGGAGATACCCCGGCAACTGATCACGCTGGGCGACTTACAGATCAACCTGGCGGCACGCACTGTTACCGGTCCGGGAGGCATCGTGCGGCTCACGCCCAAAGAATTCGATCTGCTCGAATACCTGGTGGAGAATCCCAATGTGACGCTGCTCCACAGCCGCCTGTTGCAGGCCGTATGGGGGCCGGACTACGGCGGCGAAGTCGAGTATCTGCGGGTATTCGTGAACCGGTTACGGAAGAAGATTGAACCGGATCCGGCCAATCCCAGGTATCTGATCACCGAACCCTGGACGGGATATCGTTTCGATCCCGCCGGAGGAAATGCATATAGCTGCCTGCCCAGACGTCATGAACCTGTTTATGCCTTATTTACGGCTCTCCGCTTATGGTGGAGACAGGGTAGTAGGGCGAACAGGATGCATCTTCGAAACTAGCCGGGAGACTACTGGGCGAATCGAGGTTCGTCGATGGGTCACAAAGGGCAGGACGCCGAGCAGCACGGAGTCGCCTACACGCCGGACGGCGGAATTGATGCTTTCCTGAGCGGGCTTTGGGAACAGAATCCGGTTTTCATGCAGGTGCTGGGGATGTGCCCCACGCTGGCGATTACCAACACGGTGCAGAACGCCATCGTGATGGGGCTGGCGACGCTGTTTGTGCTGACTTGTTCCAACGCCATGGTGAGCATGGTGCGGAAGCTGGTTCCCAAGCAGGTGCGGATTGCCACGTTCATTCTGTTGATCGCGACGGCGGTAACGGTGGTGGACTACCTGGTGAAAGCGTTGAGCGTTCCCATGTACCGGGCGCTGGGGCCGTTCATTCCGTTGATTGTCGCCAACTGCATCATTCTTGGCAGGGCGGAGTCATTCGCCGCGAAGAATCCGGTAATCCCCTCCGCGATGGACGGGTTGGGCGTCGGCGCGGGGTTCACATTCGCCCTGGCGTGCATCGGCACGGTGCGCGAAACCCTGGGCGCGGGGACATTCCTGGGGCACCCGTTATTCGGGAACCATTTTCAGCCGTGGATATTGTTTCAGCTCCCGCCCGGAGGCTTTTTCGCCCTCGCGATGTGGCTGGCGGGGTTGAACGCGTGGCGGCGCTACCAGGAACGCCCGCGGGAACTGGCGGAGGCGGCATGAACAGCAATCTCTCGCTGAGCTACATCTTCATCGATTCACTGCTGATCCACAACTTCGTGTTGAGCGTGTTTCTCGGGATGTGTTCCTTTATCGGCATTAGCCGGAAACAGGCTACGGCAACCCGGCTGGGGCTGGCGGTGATGTTCGTGATTGTGGCAAGCAGCGCGTTGTGCTACGGGACAAACCTGATTCTGGTTCAGTATCACACCGAGTATCTGCGAATCATTCTCTATATCGTGATCATCGCGGCGATGGTACAGCTCACCGAGATGTTCATCAAGAAGACAAGCCCCGCGCTGTTCCGGGAGTTGGGCATCTTTCTGCCGTTGATTACGACGAATTGCGCGGTGTTGGCCGTTCCGTTGTTCCAGACATCGAGGGAGTACACGCTGGCGCAATCGGTGGTGTTCTCGGTGGGAGCGAGCGGCGGATATTTGCTGGCGATGTTTCTGATGTCTGTGATACGCGAGCACATGGAGTTGTCGGATCCGGCGGATCTATCCCGCGGAGCGGTATTAACGTTGATTATCGCCGGAATTCTGTCGCTGTCCTTCATGGGCTTTGCGGGGATGGGAGGAGGATAAGACGATGATTGGAGACTTTGTAAAAGTGGCGGGCGTCCTGCTGGTGACGATGGGCGGCTGGTTCGGGCTGCAGGCAATGACCCGTAAAGTGTGCCGCGGAGGCAGTGAAGACGACGTATTTCAAGGGCTGTCCGAGGGATGCGGCGGGTGCAGTACGCTTGGGCTTTGCAAGCGGCGGGGGGACGCGCACCGCCACACGCATCCTCACGAATGTGAGCCGAGGGGCTGACCCGTTCCCACCGTTAGCCGCCCAATTCCAACTGGATCGCCTTTGCGATGCGGCCGGCGTAATGCTCCACTCGCTCCAGTTGGGGGCCTTCCACCATGACGCGGGCAAGTGGTTCGGTTCCGGAAAACCGGACGAGAACGCGCCCGAGGCCGTCAAAGTCGCGCATCGCGGCCTGGATCTCTTCCTGCACGGAAGCCATGCCCTCGAGGGGGCGCTTCTCGCGGACACGGATGTTTACCAGCAGTTGCGGGTAGACCTTCAAGTCCGACGACAGCTCGTCGAGGCTGCGGCCAGATTCACATACGGCATCCAGCACGCGGAGCGCGGTCAACATGCCGTCGCCTGTCGTAGCGTAATCATGAAAGATGACATGGCCGGACTGTTCGCCTCCCAAAGGAGCGCCGCGGCGGATCATCTCTTCGAGAACGTACTTGTCCCCCACGGCGGCGCGGATGAGCGTTACACCGCGCGCCTTCAGCGCCTCCTCGAGGCCGTAGTTCGACATCACCGTCGCCACTACCACCGGTTTCCCGCTGTGGTCCTTCAGCTTCCCCTTCCGCAAGAGAGCATCGGCGGCAATCAGCAGCATGGAATCGCCGTCCACAATGCGGCCCGACGAGGACACGAGAATCGCCCGGTCGGCGTCGCCGTCAAAGGCAAGTCCGGCGGAGGCGCCGCAAGAGAGGACCGTCTCGCGCAGTCCTTCGACGTGAAGAGCGCCGCAATCGAGGTTGATATTGCGGCCGTCCGGGGCGCATCCGGTTTCGATGACTTCGGCTCCCAGCCGCCGGAACAGTTGCGGCGCCAGGCGCACTGCCGCACCGTTGGCGCAGTCCAGCGCCAGTTTCATCCCCTCGAGGCGGTGGGGGAAGGTGGAGGCGAGATACTCCAGGTATGCCTGATCCAGGCCGCGGCCGACTTCGAGGCTTGAACCCAGTTCCCCGGAGGCGGAATCGCGCAGCAGAAGAATCTCCTGCTCGATGGCATGTTCCACGTCATCGGGGAGTTTGTAGCCGGAGTGGTCGAAAACCTTGATCCCGTTGTCGCGATAGGGGTTATGGGAGGCGGAAATCATCACCCCGGCCACGAAATCGCGGCTGCGCGTGAGGAAGGCCACGCCCGGTGTGGTCACCAAGCCGGCAAATCGCACTCTGGCGCCGGATTGCCGGATCCCGCCCGCGACCTGCGCCGCCAGCCACGGTCCGGATTCGCGCGTGTCCATCCCGATGAGGATTTCGCTTCCCCGGCCGTGGATGCCCGCGGCCCATTTCCCCAATGCGGCGCCCACGGCATGAACCGTGGGGGCATCGAGCGGATACTCTCCCGCCACTCCTCGAATCCCGTCCGTTCCGAACAGTTGCCTTGCCACTGGCGCTCCTCTCCAGACTATCGGGTTTTTGCCAGTCCAACCTTAACCGTGACGACCAAATCTGTCGGCTCGACTCGAACCTGAGGGTCGCCGGCGAAGGGGTGGACGTGAAACGTCTGCTCTTCCTCGCCGCGGGCGAGTTCGAGGGGGTCCGATTGCACGCGGGAAATGGCGTTCACTCTGCTCTCCGGACCGACGATGCGGATCGTCGAGGGCGAAACCTCCTGCCGCGCGATGGTGTAGCCGTCCGGAACGGGGTCCGCATAGCGCACCACGACAGGGACATCCCGCATCACCCTTGGTTCCAGGCGCAGCCGCAATTGGCTCGGCACGGCGCGCAGAAAGGCCACACCAGGCGGCAGTTTGACGTTCTCCGCCTGGATGGAGAATGTGTGATCACCAGGGTGCCGGACCCCGGAAAGATCCACCACGATCACCACGTTGTTGGCGAGATTCTGCCGGCTCAATCGTCCGCTGGACCCTTTCATCTCGACAAACGCGGAGTCAATCAGGTCTGAGCTGATCTCGAAATTGACGGGCGTATTCCGGTACTGCACAGGCACGGCGATGGTGGTGGTCATGTCCGGCTCGCCGACCGTTGCCAGCCATAGCAGCAGCGCTACGGCGAGGGAGAGGAGTTTCAGCCCGAGATTCTCCGTGAGCAGACGGATCATGACTCCTCCGCCTGTCTCAGTTTCTTTGCCGCCGCCCGCGCCAGTTTGGTCTTCGCGCCAAAGCCGAGAGCATCGGCAAGCCGCTCACGCAATTCCTCGATCGTTACCCTCGATACGATCTCGCCGCCTATGGCTATGGAGATATTGCCCGTCTCTTCCGACACGATCACCGCCACGCAATCGGTTTCCTCGGTGACACCGACGGCGGCGCGGTGCCGGGTGCCCAGGTTCCGCGACAGGGGATTCATGGTCAGGGGGAGGAAGCAAGCGGCGGCGGCAATGCGATCTCCCTGGACAATGACCGCACCGTCATGCAGGGCGGCGCCCTTTTCGAAAATCGTCAGCAGCAGGTCCCGGGACAGTTGAGCGTCGAGGAAGACGCCGCTCTCGATGAACGTACGCAACCCGATCTCGCGTTCCAGGATGACCAGCGCGCCCGTTTTGTCCTGAGCCAGTTGCTGCACCGCCAGCAACAATTCCTCGAGTGATTCGCGGCGCTGCAACTGAGTTCCGATACTGAAGTAGCCGCGGCGTCCAATGCGCGCCAGCATGCGGCGCAACTCGGACTGGAACACGACGATGACGGCAAACGCGGTGTAGGGCGCCAGAGTGGCCAGAAGGGTGCGCAGCAATTCCAGATGTGCCCACACCGAGAGAAGGTAGACGAAGCAGAGAACGCCGATCCCGGTGAGGATGTGGGCCGCCCGGCGGCCGCGTACGATCAGGATGGCCTGATACACAAGGACGGCGACACACACGATGTCGATCACCGCGGTGACACTAAAGCCCGGCAGTTTGAACAGGTATGCCACGCAAAAGCCTCGAGTATAACCAGTTTACAGCGTGGCTCAAGTCCGGAAGATACTTTATTGCGCGAAGCGCGTGTTACGCGCCGGGAAACTTGAACACCACGTCGTTGATCTTCTCGCCCGCCACTTCGATGTTGTTGAGATCCGTGGTTCCCACACCGAGGGATTCCGCCAGGACAAGCGAATTGTCGCAGCGCTGGAACGGGGCGGTTCCTTTCGGGGCGCGGGGATCATAGCCCATGACGGCGGTTGCCACAGAGTCCGTGGTGACCGGATTTGTGCCGAGAATCATGACGCCCGGCTTGACATGCGCCAGTTCGCGGCGGATCCAGGGGCCCTCGCCGCCGGACATGGTCTCGACGCCGTCGACGAAGGAGATGTCGATGGGGCGGGTGGCCACGAGTTCCGCGACGATGCGCGGCATGCGGTAGGTGGATTCGCGATTGGAATCGGGATGGATTTCGGGCGGGGCGCAGGAGGCCGGCTGCCGCTTTCCGAAGTGGCAGACCTCGGCGCGTCCCTTTGTGGGACGTTCGTTCGGCTCGTCCTTGCCGGCGTCGTCTCCGTAGATCGAGGCCGGAGTGATGCCGAAGATGTTCTTCATGGCCAGCGTGACGCCGCAGGTTTCATGATTCTTCAACTTCGCCATGGACATGAAGACATCGGTGTCCGCATAGGCGTGGTTCAGTTGATAGGCGGGGAAGATCAAGCCGCCGCCGCGCACCGGGAAGCGGTGATACTGCTTGCCCTTCCCGAGGCCATTGGTGTTCTCGAACTCGACATTGGGAGCCGCCGCCAGCAACTGCCGTACGTTCCAGCCGGAATCGAGGAGGTACTCTTCGAGCGGCCCCGCGGTGGCCCAGGCGCTCTCGGTGAAGCGGATTCGCTTTGCTCCCGCGCGGTGCAACACGTGGGCCATCGCCGAGACGGTTTTCGGATGCGAGTAATGGGTGAGGCCGAGCGCCTTACCCTGAAAGCGCAGCCCCGGACTGCCGGTGAGATTCAGCTTCACCGTCACCGTCTTGTTCTTCACCAGCCGGCCGGCGCCGCCGATCTGATCGAACATTTTCGTGAATACCGCAACCAGGTCTTCGCTATAGGAAGGAACCTTGGCAATGGAAACCGGCGCCGTGGGAGCGCTTTTGGCCGCCAGCATGGGGGCGGCCCCGGCCAGTGCAAGCAGTTCGCGGCGTGTCATGGCTCTATCTTAACGCAACCGGCGCGAGGGACCGGGCTTGCCGCCGGGGAAAAAGCGGGGCAATCTGGGAAAAGTTCCCTATGCCCGCGCTACCCTCCATTCTCACTGACCTCTTTGTTCTCAAGGTTCCGCTTGCGGAGAAAATCCTGCGCGCCTTGATCGTCTATTTCGCGTTGATCGTGCTGCTGCGCGTATTCGGAAAACGCGAACTGGCGCAACTCAACCCCTTTGACCTGGTGGTGCTGCTGACGCTGTCGAACACGGTGCAGAATGCCATCATTGGAGACGACAATACGCTGCTTGGCGGCATCATCGGAGCAATCACGCTGCTCGGCGCCAATTACGTGATCGTCCGGTTCATGCTCGGCCACCGCCGGTTGGATGAACTGCTGGCCGGCAGCCCTACCGTTTTGCTGGAACGCGGGAAGATCCTGCGGCGCGCGCTGGCCAGAGAGATGATGAGCGTTCATGATCTGGAGGCGGCGGCGCGGCGGCAGGGCTTCCGTTCGTTGAGCGAGGTGGAGCAGTGCACCCTCGAGCCGACGGGCGTGTTGTGTTTCACCGGCAAGCAGCCGCTGGTAGAGGACCGTTATCAGACCGAACTGCTGGGCCGGCTGGATCGCCTGGGGACGGAACTGGCGGAGATCAAGGCGCGGCTCAAGCCCTGATAGATTTCGTCTTCCCTCATGCGCCTAGGACGGAGCCTTTCCGTAATCCTTGATCTTCATGGTGACGCCGCCGCGCAGGGCTGATTGATGGGCGACGATTCCGGGAACGGTGTAGGCGATGGCCTCCCAGACATTCACCGCCGGCATGCGGTCTTCGGTCACCGCGCTCACGAATTCATGTGTGAGGAAGGTGTGCGATCCGCCATGCCCGCTCGGCACGCGCAGAGGTTCGGGAAGCATTTCGAAGTGGTTCGGCTGGTCGAAGGCCACCATCTTTACATTGCCTTCCGGATAGCCGTTGGCGTCGAGCACCGTCTTGCCGTCCTTGCTGATGGTGACCTGCGTGTTCGGCGAGCGCTCGGGGCGGGCCATGATGTAGGACATACGGTCGCCGTAGAATCCGGCGCGCTCGGTTCCGCCCGCGGCCACGTGCCAGAAGACGGCGACGCGGCTTGAATGCCCACCGGAGGTCTTGAAGAAGGCGGTAGTGTTCCAGAACGGATTCTTATACTGGTTGGTCTGCAACACTTCATGCTGATCGCCCCAGCCGATGGCGGTGACCTCGGTCAGGCGTTCCCCTGTGACGGGAATCACCATGCCGGTGCAGTGCGTCGGGTAGTGCATTGGCGGCAGGCCGTGGCGCCAGGTGGGAAAACCGCGGTCGTCGTACATGAGGGGGATGAGTCCTTCATGGTGGTATTCGGCTTCGGTGTAGAAGATGGCTCCGAACCGGCCCTCCCGCGCCCACTGGCGGGCGGTGATGATCTCCGGACGGTAGTAACTGGTCTCCGCCATCATGTACTTCAGTCCGGTGCTTTTCACCGTCTCGAGGAGGCGCTCGAGTTCTTCTATGGACATCCCCGCGGGCACGGCGCTGATGACGTGCTTGCCCGCCTTGAGCGATTCGATATCCATCCACACGTGCAGCGGCAGAGGAGTAAACACGGCCACGGCATCGAGTTCAGGATGCTTCAGCATCTCGCGAAAGTTCTTGTAGGTGTTGCCGCATTTGTAGACTTCCGAGAGGCGCTGCAAGCGGTCCGGACGGATGTCGCACACTGCCGTCACTTTACACTTGGGGTGCAGATGCCACTGGAACGACGAGCCGAAGCCGCCTCCCACGACGCCGATTCGCAGCGTTTTAGAAGTGCTGCGTTCTCCGATGAGGGTTTGGGACGCGGCGCTCTGCGCGGCGGCGGCCGCTGTGGACCCTGCCAGGAAATTGCGGCGGGTGAAGTGTGAATCCATGGGGTAGCTCCTTTTAATCTTGGCGGCCGGCCGGGATGGCCGCCATTTCCTGCAACAATCGAACAGCCTCGCCGGCGAGCGCGTCCGCGGCCATGGGGGAAAACGGCGTGGCCTCGGTTTCGTAGCCTCCTTCGGAGAAGGCCTGGGCGGTGGGAATGTAGCCGAAGCCTCCGTTGGAATACCCGGAAACAAATGTGTTGGGGTAAGGAGAACGGGCGGCGATGTCCATGGCTGTTTCGGTGAATGGCTCGCCGGGCACCGAGACCAGGGCAACCGATGAGCCGATGACGATCGACATCAGTTCCCAGGGAATGGTCTCGTGCCCGTAAAAGTTTCGCGCATATTCGGCGCGCCATCCGGCTTGCGTGGCTTTGGCGGTGGCGGCGCGGATCTCTTCGGGCGTGCCTTCGCGCCGCAGGCGGTTCATCTCTGCGCGGAGCGCCGCCGCCTGGGCTTCCAACTCCTCCGGGGGGCCGAATTTCCTGGCGGGAAGGGCAATGCCGCGCTGCACGACGCGGAATTGCTGAGGACCCGGATCCACGGGTACGTCCTCATAGAGCGCGATGGGCGCTCCCGAGGGCTGCACACCGGCCAGGCGCTCGGCGCGCGGAAGGGTTTCCAGGTTCCAGGCGACACGGGCGGCTTCGAGACCCAGGATGGTTCCCAGTTTGCGATAGACCGCACAATCGCCGGTGAAGCCGCGGCGCGGCGTGAGGTTTGCGCAGGCGCCTTGGAGGAAGAGGCACATTCCGCCGAGTTCGCGCTCGACTACCTGGCGCGCCGGGCCGGGAAAATCCGGCGTAAACAGTTGCGTCTGCCATCCCATCGTGGTGCCGTGACAGGCGTAGTGGAGCAGGGTGGCAACGGGGCGTTCCTCCAGGTCATCGAAGCGAACCACGCCGACGGTGCGATTGACCAGTCCGCTCCAGTTGCGCCCCACGACGATTCCATATTCGGCGTCGCGGAAGCGGCGGTTGACGTTGATGTCGCACGAGCCCTGACCCGCCGCGACGCGCACGGGTTTCAGGTTGTGCTGCGCCTGCCAGACCGCGGAGGCGATGCGCTGCGGCAGGGATTCGAGGTAGCGCAGCGCCATATCGAGCCCCTCGCTGATGGTGGCGAGGCGGAACGTATTCGGGCCCGAATGCGTGTGGCTACAGGAGAAGCGGATTCGCTCGCGGGGAAAGCCGGTGAGGTCCGTGATGGCGGCAAGAATGCGGTCCGTCCACTCGCGGTCGAAGCCGATGGCGTCGGCCTCGACAATGGCGACACGCTCGTCGCCTGACTCGAGGACGAGCGCGGTGGCATAGAACGGCATATCGGCGCCGAGCCCGCGCTGATGAGTCTGCGCTCCCCATCCGCCCTGGGGCGTGCCCGGGGCTGGGGTGATGTCGCATCGTCCGGTTCCGGCGTGGAGTCGAGTGGGTGGCAGAATCGAGAACCTCCCTCTCAAGATATGATGTCTGTGGCAATTTTGCACTCTGTCGCAGCAGGAAGGATCTGATGGCCATCGACTCGCGCCGGGAGGCGTTGCTCCGGCACACGTTCATCGATTTCATGCAGACAGCGGAGTTTCTCCGCCATCCGCTCATTTTCGACCGCGCTGAAGGGCTCTACTATTGGGACATCGAGGGACGCAGGTACTTCGATGCGATCGGAGGCATTTTCGTGGCGTGTCTCGGCCACGGGCATCCGCGCGTTCTCGAGGCGCTGCGCGCGCAGGCCGCGCGGATGACGTTCGCTCCTCCGCTTCACGGGATATCGGACATCACGCTCGATTTCATCGAAAGGCTCGGCGGTGTGGCGCCGGGTAATCTGAAGTTCGTCAAGCCGTTCAGCGGCGGGTCGGAAGCGACGGAAGCGGCGATGAAGTTCGTGCGGCAGTATTTCAAGCAGACGGGCCGGCCGGGGAAGTACAAGTTCATCAGCCGGTATCACGGTTATCACGGCGGCACCGGAGCGGCGATGGCGGCGAGCGGCACGGGGCCGCGCAAGACAAAGTTCGAGCCGCACATGGGCGGGTTCCTGAAGGTATTTCCTCCGAACCACTACCGGCGCTATTTTTCCGATTGGGACGAGTGCAACCGCTTTGCGGCGCGGGCGCTGGAAGATGTGATTGTCCACGAAGATCCCGATACGGTGGCGGGATTCCTGGTGGAACCCGTGGGGAATACGGGAGGCATCATCACGCCGACGGTGGAATACTTCCGGATGATCCGCGAGATCTGTGATCGCTACGACGTGATGCTGATTTTCGATGAAGTGATTACAGGGTTCGGCAAGACGGGCTCGATGTTCGCCGCGCAGACCCTCGGGGTGACGCCCGACATTATCTGCTGCGGCAAGGGACTCTCGAATGGCGTATTCCCGATCGGGGCGATGATCGCGCGCGAGGACATGGCGGACGCGTTCTACGGCGCGGTGGAACAGAACCTTCAATTCGCGCACGGCCACACGTTCGCGGGCAATCCTCTGGCCGCGGCCGTGGGGATGGCGGTGATTGAGACCATCGTGGAAGAGCAACTGGACCTGCGCGCGCGGCGCACGGGAGAATATCTGGCCTCGCGGCTGGAGCGGTTGAAGGAATACGGCGTGGTTCGGGAAGTGCGCGGGCGCGGGATCCTGCGGGGCGTGGAACTGGTGAAGGATACGAACTCCATGGAGCCGTTTCCTGAACTGGGCACTGCGTTCAAGCGCATCGCGGTGGAACGCGGCATTATCCTCCGCGTGGATCCTTCCTGGTTTGCCGTCTCGCCGGCGCTGGTGGCTTCGGAAGCCGGCATCGATGAGATGTGCGGCCTGATCGAGAAGTGCCTGGTGCAGGCCCTCGAAGCTGTGCACGCTTCGGCGGTCTCTTCTTGAGAGTGCGGAAATGCGTGTCCTCGCTCTGCTTCTGCTGTTAGCGGTTCCACAGTTGCTCTCGCAGCAACTGTTCCGGGAGCGATGTGCGCCCTGCCATGGAGAGGAGGCTCGCGGCAGCGCCAAGGGTCCGGGCCTTGCCATGAACCCGCGGGTGGCGGGGCAGTCCGTCGAGCAACTGCGCGCGTACCTGGAGCGGGGCAATGCGGGAGCCGGGATGCCCTCCTTTTCTGATCTGCCGCCCGCGGATCTGCTCACGCTTGCAAGGTACCTGCGGCGTATCAACGTGGAGACCATTGCCGGTCCGGTGACGCCTTCGGAGCCTGCCCGCAAGATTGCGGTGCGTCCACCGCAGCCGGGAGACTGGCTCAGCTATAACGGGGATGACTCCGGCAACCGGTTCAGTCCTCTGAAGCAGATCACGACAGCGAACGTGTCTTCACTTAAGCTGAAGTGGGTGTTTCCGATGGCGCACTTCGGTCTGGAAGTGACGCCGCTGGCGGCGGATGGTGTGCTGTACGTGACGGGTCCCAACCAGGTGTTCGCGCTCGATGCGCTTACGGGAAGTTCGCTCTGGGAGTATTCGCGCCCGCAGAGTCCCGGCTTGATGGGTGATGCGAGGCTCGGCACCAACCGCGGCGTTGCTCTGTTGCGCGACAAGGTGTTCTTCGTGACTGACAACGCCCACCTGCTGGCGTTGGACCGTGCCACGGGCAGGCTGCTTTGGGAGGCCCCGATGGCCCCTGCTTCCGGCGAGCATCATCATTATGGGGGAACAATGGCTCCGCTGATTGTCCACAATACTGTGATCGTGGGCGTGGCAGGGGCCGATGAAGGGATTCGCGGGTTCATCGCCGCCTTCCACGCAGACTCGGGCGCGCTGCTCTGGCGGCGCTGGACCGTACCGCGGCGCGGGGAGCCGGGCATCGAAACCTGGCAAGGTAAGGAACCGGTGACCGGAGGCGGATCCACCTGGCTTACGGGATCGTACGATGCGGCGACGGACACCCTTTACTGGGCTACCGGCAATCCCTGGCCGGATGGGGACGACCGGGACCGTCCCGGCGATAATCTTTACACCAACTGTGTTCTCGCGCTGAACGCCAGGACCGGGGAACTGAAGTGGCATTACCAGTTCACGCCGCACGACGTGAAGGATCGCGATGCCACAGAGCCTAATGTTCTGGTGGACGCTGTCTATCGAGGCAAGCCCTCGAAGCTGCTGCTGCACGCCGATCGTAACGGCTTCTTCTATGTGCTGGATCGCATCAGCGGCAAGTTGCTTCTGGCCAAGCCGTTTCTGCGGCGGGTCGATTGGGCGGAGCGGATCGGCGCGGATGGAAGGCCGGTTGTGAAGGATCCGCGGGGCTGCCCGTCCGACGCCGTCAACTGGGATGCGACGGCGTTTTCGCCCCAGTCGCGGCTGTACTATGTGCTCGCGCTCGAGGAGTGTACGGGAAAGCCTACGGGCTATCCCGAACAGACCGGGCAGCGTTTCCTGCGCGCTCTGGACATCGAGACGGGGGACATCGTGTGGGAGGTTCCGCAACCGGGTCCGGCGCGCGCCAAGACGTGGTCCGGCGTACTGGCTACAGCCGGCGGGCTCGTGTTCTATGGCCGGCCGAATGGAGGCTTTGCGGCCGTGGATCAGCGCAGCGGGAAGCCGCTGTGGGAATTTCAGACCAATGTCCGGATGAAGGCGTCGCCGATGACTTTCTCCTATGGCGGCAGGCAGTATGTCGTGGTGGCCGCGGGGCCGAATATTCTTTGTTTCGGGCTTTGAGAGCTAGCGGCGCGAGAGAATCACGGCCTCCGGCGATTGTTCGAGCCGGTGGATCTCATTCCGTGTGAAGCCGCAGTTGCGGTACATCTGGTCGTATTCCGCGAAGGTGTACGCGTCGCCTTCCGCGGTGGTGGCGAGCATGATCATGGCGAATGTCGCCGTATCGGGCGGGGTCACGCGGTCGTCGTTTGGAACGAATTCAAGGGTCACCGCGACGCCGTCGGGTTTGAGCGCGCCGTGCACCTTGCGCATCAGCGTTTCGATCACTGAGGGGTTGAAGTGATGGTGGAAGTTGGTGATGAGGACAACATCGTAATCCCCGCCAAACTCCACTTCAAACGCGCTGCCCTCGATGGTGTGCCAGCGGTCCGCGACGCCCGCGCTCACCGCATGTTCCCGGGCGATGTCGAGCACGGAGGTCCAGTCCACCGCGTGGATGGAGGCATTGGGATTGGCGCGGGCGATGGTGATGCCAAACAGACCGTGGCCCGCCGCCAGATCGAGCACCCTCATCGGCGCGCCCTCGCTTGCCTTGAGCAGCCCGGCAATCCAATTCGCCGAGGGCATCATCATCGCCACCATGGAGCGCGCGAAGTCCTGCCAGACGGGGTTTTCCCGCGACATCGTGCCGCCCTCGCCATTGAGCACGGTCCCGCCCTTGCGCACGACGGGGGTCAAGTCGTGGAAAGCCTGTTTGATGGTGGAACCCGCCAGCATAGCCGTGATTCCCCCCAGGTAAGCGGGTGAGCGGCGATCGAGGAAAACGGCGCTGTCGGCAGTGAGTCCGTAGTGGTTGTTGTCCTTGGTGAGGAACTGGTGGATGCTCAGGTAGTCGCAGAGAACGCGGACGCCTTTGGAGGAGGCATGGCAGTGTTCGCTGAGCGCCGCCACGGTATTGTGGCCCGCGGCGATTGCAGTGAACAGGCCCAGATCAACGGCGCATTTGATAGCGGCAGTTTGCTGATAGCCGCTGAGGGCTTGCAGAAATCGAGTGGGTGCAGGCGGTTGTATAGGCATAGGTCCCAGATATATTCAGGTAGCCTAACACGGCGGCGTCCGCGGTTGCTGCGCCAGGCTTCCTTCTTGCTCTCCAGGCAGTGCCTGCCTGCTTTGTGCGAGCGAGTTGTTCAATAGACGGGGCTGCCGGCTGTCAAAGCGGGCTGGCGGATCTCGATGCAGCCTTTGCCGGTGGGGAGCACTTTGCCGGGGTTGAGGCGGCAGGCGGGATCGAAGAGTTTCTTGAAGCCGGCGATGAGGTCGAGGGTATCTTCCGGGAACAGGCGGCTCATCAACTCCATCTTCTCCATGCCGACGCCGTGTTCTCCGGTGATGGAGCCGCCCACCTGGATGCAGTATTCGAGGATTTCGTCGCCGGCTGATTGGGCTTTCTCGAGATCGCCGGGTTTGTGGATATCGAAGAGGATGATGGGGTGCATGTTGCCGTCGCCGGCGTGGAAGATGTTGCTGATGGTGAGGCCGTGCTTTTCGCCGATGCGCTGAATTTCGCGCAGGGTGGGGGCTACTTTGGTGCGGGGCACAACGCCGTCCTGCACGTAGTAGGAAGGACTGACGCGGCCGACGGC